>NZ_MKMC01000005.1:0-142569 GCF_001856095.1 Methylomonas sp. LWB | reverse complement strand
CGACGACTTCGACCGCCTGGTTAAAATCACCTATCCGGACGGCACCACGCAAACCACCACCTGGGACAAGCTCGACAAGGTGTCGGTGACCGACCGCGAAGGCCGCGTCACGCATTACAGCTACGATGCGGTGCGCAATTTGGTTGCCGAAACCGATCCGTTAGGACATCAAACGCAGTATGGCTACTTCCCTAATCAAACCTTAAAAAGCCTGACCGACGGCAACGGCAACGTCACCAGCTGGAGCCGCGACATTCAAAGTCGGGTCACGGCTAAAACCTATGCCGACGGCAAACAAACCACGTTTGCCTATGAAGCGACGACTAGCCGACTCAAATCGGTGACTGACGCGCTGGGTCAAAAGAAAACCTTCACCTATGCCAAGGACGATAAACCGACGGCGCTGACTTACAGCAATGCAGTCAATACCACGCCGAACGTCAGTTTTAGCTACGATCCTTGGTTCCCTAGAGTGGCGTCGATGACCGACGGCACCGGCACCACGCAGTACCAATATCGGGCTATTGGCCAATTAGGCGCACTAAAACTGAGCCAAACAGACGGTCCTTTTAACAACGACACCCTCGCTTACCAGTACGACGAATTGGGCCGGATAGTGAAACGTACCGTGGATGCCAGTAGCGAAACGTTCGGTTACGATGCGCTGGGCCGTTTGATCAATCACAACAACCCGTTGGGTAATTTTGCCCAAACCTATCTCGGCGAAACCGGTCAATTGACCGCTCTGCAAGACAGCACCGGCAAGGTTGGCGCGACTTTGGAGTACGATGACAACCAGAACGACCGGCGTTTATTGGGCATCCAACATATCGGCGCCGCGCGTAGCTACGGCTATGTCACCACGCCGGAAAATCGGATCAGCCAAATCAACGAAACCACGACCTTAAGCGGAAACTGGGCCGCCAAAGACTATACCTATGGCTATGACGATGCAGACCGACTGACCTCGGTGGATGTCTCCAGCGGCGATCAATACCGCTACGCCTATGACGCTGGCGACAACCTGACCGGCATTGACACGCCGAAAGGCAATAACTCGATCGCGGTCAATGGCTTGAATCAAGCCACTGCCGTCAACACCCAAAGCAATACCTACGACGCCAACGGCAACCTCACCAACGACGGCGTGCGTAACTATGCCTGGGATGCGGAAAATCGTCTGGTCAAAGTCGCGTTGACCGGACAACCGGGCTTCTATTACCAGTTCGCGTACGACGGTTTGGACCGGCGGATTTCGATCACATCCAGTAACGGTGTGATGGCGCCATCGGTTATGCGCTATCTGTGGTGCGGCGACACTCTGTGTCAAGCCCGCTCAGCCACGGACTCGGTGGCACGGCGTTATTATCCCGAAGGGGAGGTCAGAACTGCGGGCAATGTGCGGCTTTATTATGCCCGAGACCATTTAGGCTCGGTGCGTGACGTGCAGTTGATGAATACCGGGGCGACGGTCGCTTCGTTCGATTACGATGCCTACGGCAAGCCGATCCAACGGGCGGCGGCGATCACACCGGATTTTCTGTATGCCGGGATGTTTAACATCCAGGGTGTTGGGTTGCATCTAACCAATTACCGCGCTTATGATCCCAATGTCGGGTGATGGGTGTCGAGGGACCCGATTGAAGAGAATGGGGGTATAAATGTTTACACCTATGCTTTAAATAACCCAATCATGTATTACGACCCTTATGGTTTGTGGGCATGGGGAGATCCGATTGATCAAGATATAGTTGATGGGGTCTCTGGATTTGGCGACACCATGTCGTTCAATGCAACTAACTGGATTAGAGATCAGGCAGGGTGGAATGGCTCAGTCGATAAATGCTCAAGTGCCTACGCAGTCGGCCAATGGACAGGGGTAGGTTATGGCCTAGCAATGGGGGGCGTTGGTTTAGGCCAAGCAGGCTTTAGGGCCGAGATGGGGGCATGGAAGCAAGGAGGGCAATGGTTCGCTGGTGGCAGAAAAATGCCTCACTTTCATTTTGGCAACGGTCCTGGAATGGGTAAACACCATCTACCTTACCAAGTCAGTAGCCGGTACAAAAATTTTGCTGCAAATGTTCGTAGAGGCGTTGGTGCTAACGATTTAAAGAATTTTGGCGGCGCTACATATGGTTTTGGCGCAGCGTTTTTTGGAGCGGAGAGTAACCAGTGACGGTACCTATAAGAATTGAAATTCAGGAACTGACGTTAAACAGCGCTTATGACGCGGAGTTAACTGATGAGTTGCTAATGTCAGTCTTCAGAGATGTAGCAATGGGATCAGGTGCTACCTATTTATTTAAGGACAATTTTTTTACGAAATCTTTAGATGCATTCAGTTTGTCCGATTCAAATTGCGTCAAGTACTTCAAAATTGCTCGCAAAGGTGAAAGCGTTGTGGTCGTATTTAGTGATATTGCTAGCATACCGAGCCCTGTATTTAGGCACTATCAAATTAGCAGCTCAGATGTGCCGGAGCGGCTGCAAAAATTGAGCATTGATGTCGCAAATTTTCTCAGCCAACAGACAAGTAAGTTTGTATCTGCAAGTGCAATAATTTTTCTGCATGACCTTCAAGGAATTTTGCTTGTTCACTTCGGCAACTCGTAACGGGTCACACGAGGGCCGTAGGCTGAATGAAATGAAACCCAGCTTTTAAACGCCGATAACGTGCGCCGATAGGATGCCGCCGTTAGGCGCATCGGTCGCGTATGATGCCTTTTTAGACACTCCAAGGCGGAACCTCCCACTGGTTCCGCCAAATTGGTTTAAACCCAAAACCGCCGAGATCAACCCTCGGCGGCACTGGCCTCAAAACAAATCTTCCTTGCTGTAGTTCGGATTCCAGACAAATCCCTTCGGCTTGTCCGCCTCTTGCTTGGCGGTGGCGGGTTCCGGCATTCCGTCCTGCTGCTTCGGCTTATTATCCTTGGGCTTCCGGTGAGTCTGCCCCGGATTTAAAATCAACTTGTTCACATACAGCCTGAACGCCTGATAGCTAAAGTCGATCTTGCCTTCCTCGTGCAAGGTTCGATAAATCTGCACCACCGCCCAACCATCATCCAAAGCCTCCTTAATCTCCGCCCGCAGCGTTAAAAAAATCGCCCGATTGCCGGAACCGGTCTTCTTATTTAACTCAAGTTGCCTTTGGGCAATGCGTTCAAGGCCGTAAGTCGCAATCGGTAGGGTGTCAATAGGCGAAGCCGTATTGCGCCGTATGTCTTACCGGCACTAAAACTGAGCTAAGTTGGCGGCCCTTACAACTGCGTCGCCATTGGGTATAAGTACGACGTCGTGAAACGTACCGTTGATACCAGTAGAAAAACTTTCAGTTACGATGTGCTGGGTCGCTTGACCCGTAGATCTTTCGCCAATTTGTGTCACGCCGCGTATCGAGTGATGGTCGCAACAACCTGTAAAGTTAAGATTGAGAATATATTCCCTGCTGAAATTTCGACTTGTTTACCCTTTATATTCCACATGCCAATAATACAGGACGGGATCTTGGAGTCTCCAATTTGATGAAAACACTGAAGTGAATGGCAGCTAACTGAAGTATCGCGACCATTATTTACTGAATAGGTTGTTTGGTTGCTAAGGGCCGATTGTCGCCATTGAATCAATTCAAACGATAGACAACAACGATCACTCCCCGCCAATTTCCTCTATCGCTCCAAACCGGAACGTACGGCGATTTCCGGTTAGTCGTTCGCGGTGTTCTACGCGGCCTGCCCAGGATTGCGGTCAACGAATAGCCTAGTCGTCCGGAATACCTTAAACGATCCGATTCAGTACCAACCGCGCCTGCAAGCCGCCCATCGGCGAGCGGCCGAAAGCGATGTCGGCGCTGTGCAGCGCGACGATGCGTTGGGCGATGGACAGGCCCAGGCCGCTGCCTTCGGCGGATTGGGCGGTTTCGACGCAGCGGTAGAAACGCTGGGTCAGGCGCGCCAGTTCGGCGTCGGCGACGCCGGGGCCGGTGTCGTCGACGCAGACCGCGACTCGGCCGGCTTCGAGCCGGCAGGACGCCAGCACCGCGCCGCCGGCCGGGGTGTATTTGATGGCGTTGTCCAGCAGATTGCGCAGCAGGATTTGCAACAATTGCGGATTGGCCGCGACCGCCAATTTGGCGTCGCCGCGCAATTCCAGATCGATTTGCTTGGTGCGGGCCAACGGTTCCAGATCGGCCAGCGTGTCGGCCAGCACTTGATGAATGTCCACGCTTTGCAAATCGATCCCGGCGTTATGGTGTTGCACCCGCGCCAGCGTCAACAATTGCTGAACCAAATGCGTCATCCGCAGCACGGCCTGTTGCGCCTTGGCGATGGCTTGGTCGCGCATGGCCGGATCGACAGCTTTTTGCGCCACTTGCAGTTGGGTTTGCAGGCCGGCCAACGGCGTGCGCAGTTCGTGCGAAGCATCGGAGGTGAAATTGCGTTCGTTGACGAAGGCCTGTTCCAGCATCGCCAGCAAGGCGTTGAGCTGATTGACCACCGGCAGCATTTCCTCGGGCAAGGCGTCCAAGGCCAGCGGTTGCAGGAAGTCGGCCTCGCGGCTGGCCAGTTCGTCCTTCAGCCGGTTGATCGGCCGCAAGGTGCGGCTGACGATCAGCCAAATCACCAAGCCCAGTACCGGCAGAGCAATCAGCACGCCGATGATTTGCTGGCCGGCGATGCTTTCGACCAGTTGCCGGCGGATGTCGTCGCGCTGGCCGACGTGGATCACGTAATCGCCGTTCTCGCTGCTCAAACTGAACACGTGCCAGAGCTGGCCGTCCAGTACCGTTTCGCTGTAGCCGTTGCGGGTCAGCGACAGCGCGAATTCCGGCGCGCTTTCCGAGCGCAATACCAGACCGTCCTTGATCGAACGCAGTTGGAAGGCAATCTTGCGTTCGTATTTGTGGCCGAGGATAGGGGTGTCGAACAATTCCGGGGTTTTCTCGCGCTCCCACAGTTTGGTCAACGCGCGCAGCCGCAGCATGTTGTCGACAAAGGCCTGCACCACCCGCGCCGATTGCGCCAGCTCGGCGTTGAACAATTCGGCGATTTCGTCGCGGGTGCGTTGGTAATTCAGATAGGCGCTGACGCTCCAACCCAGCAACAGTGCCGACAACAGCGAGAACAGCAGTTGCTTTTTCAGCGAGCGGGGCGCCAGCCGCCAGGGTTTGGTCATCAGTCGTGGTCGACGATGTAACCGACGCCGCGTATCGTGCGGATCAGGCCGGCGTCCAGCTTTTTACGCAAATGGTGAATGTGAACTTCGACCGCGTTGCTCTCGACTTCCGAGCCCCAGGCGTACAGTGCTTCTTCCAGGCGGGCGCGGGAAATCACCTGGCCGAGATGGCCCAACAGATAGCTGAGCACTTCGAATTCCTTTTGCGACAAGTCCACCGGCTTGTCCAGGTAATACACCTGATGGGCGGCCGGGTCTATCGTCACGCCCTTGTGCTCGATCAGCGGCTGGGCATGGCCTTCGTGGCGGCGGGCGAGGGCGCGCAACCGGGCGCAGATTTCGGCCAGATCGAAAGGCTTGGCGACGTAGTCGTCCGCGCCGTTGTCCAGTCCGGCCACCCGCTCGGCCACGCCGTCGCGGGCGGTCAACAGCAGCACCGGCGTGCTGTCCTTGCGGCGGCGCAGATTCTTCAGCACGGTCATGCCGTCCATGCGCGGCAGGTTCAGGTCGAGGACCACCAAGTCGTAGCGGTTCAATTTCAAGGCTTCGTCTGCCTGGGCACCGTCGGTCAGCCAATCGACCGCGTAGCCTTCCAAGGTCAGGCCGGCTTTGATACCGTCGCCCAAAATTGCATCGTCTTCCACCAATAATAAGCGCATGATGTTCCCAACCGGTTGCACAATTCGGCCGGCATTGTAGCAAGGAATTGCAACGGCGGATTTGCCGGTCTCAAGCTTGGATTTGCCGTTAGACCGAATCGTTGCTACATTTCGAACGTTTAGATCAATTCCGGCCGGAGGCTAATATGCGGCACATTTCTAGGTTCAAAGGCCGGCGCCGCTGGGGGACGCCATGGCTAGCGCTGGCGTTTGCCGCCGCCGCGCAAGCCACGCCCAGCGACGATTCCGACATTCTGGCCCGGCGCGGCCAGCAACGGCCCTTGCCGACCGATGCCAACCAGCCGCCGACGCTGACGTTGAGCCAACCGGTCGGCGGTTGGACCAGCGGCTTGCAGATCAAGGTGGAAGGCACTTGTTCCGATCCGGCCGCCGACCCGGTGGTGGTCAACATCAACGGCGTGCGCTACTACGTGCGCAACGTCAACGGCGGTTTCGCCCGTGCCTTCCCGGCCGCCAAGGGCAAGAACACCGTGATCGCCGAATGCGCTAACGCCGCCGGCGTTGCTAAAGCCTCGACGACGGTGGACGCGGTGATCGCGCCGATTCCGTTGAAAGTGGTGCTGACCAGCGACAGCGACGGCGTTTACACCGATTTACATATCTACGAGCCCGACAATACCCACGTTTATTGGGCCGATACCAATTCGACCAGCGGCGGTATCTTCTTTCTGAACCAGAATGGCGACAATTTCGACCAGGCCGGTTACGGGCCTTATCTGTACGTCCATCCGGCCCCGCCGGTCGGGGTGTTCCGCATCGACACCAATTACTGGCCGGGCGGTGCGGTGCAGCATACCCTGGCGAATTTGGACATTATTCTCGACGAAGGTTTGCCCAGCGAAAGCCGGCGCCGGGTGCAAAAGCCGCTGGCCCGGCCCGGCGAAACCCAAACCCTGGCCTACGTGGTGATTCAAGGCAATCGCCGGCCGGCGAAAATCTACGTGCCGGGCCAGGACGCCGAGCGCGATATGCCCGCCGAGGTGCGCGACTACATCAAGCACGAACCCAAACGCGAAGGCGAGGACGGTGGCGGCGCGGAGCTGGGTTTCCTGCCGCCGCAAGACGAACAGGCGCTGCGTCAGGTCGTTACCGACGTGGCTCTGCTGCAAGCCCGCAAATTCAGCCCCCTGTGGGAAACCAAGCAACGCGATTGCGCCGGCCTGGTGCGCTTTGCCTACCGCACCGCGCTGGAACCGCGCGACGCCGCTCGCACCGCCAAATTGGGCGTGCCGGCCAAGCTGAATTTACCGCCGGTATCGGAGCAGGCCAGGCAGGTGCTGCCGGCTTATCCGCAAATCTGGCAAACCGGCATCGGGAACGGTTTGCCGCGCTACGGCCATTTCGCCGACGCCGAGACGTTGATCGGCTACAACTTCCGGCTGAAATCCCGCGACCTGGCGGCGGCGCGAAACGGCGATTTACTGGTCTATCAAAAGCCCTTGATTAACGATGAGCCCTATCATTTGATGCTGTTTGCCGCCGGCCGCGCCGAGAATCTGGCCGTCTACCATAACGGCGCCCTGGGGGCCGACGGGCAGGTGCGGGTGGTCAGAATCGCCGAATTGTTGGAATCGCCCGATCCGGTCTGGATACCCCGGCCGGAAAATCCGTATTTTCTAGGAGTGTACGAATGGAACCGCTTACGCCCGCAAAACGCCTGACCGCGATGGCCGCCGCCGCGGCCCTGGTCGTGACGGCCGGCGTCGTCGCTTATCGGCAGTTGACCGAGAAACCGCTGGGGCAATTGACCAGGGCCGGACTGCCGATGCTGGATTTGGCCGTGCAATTGACCGACGCCGACGGCACCGTGTTGGCGGCGGAAGGCTCGCGGGTGGCCAACGGCGAGCCGGCGCCGGAGGGCGACGAACATTGTCCGGCCTTGAGCGGCGGCGATATCGCCTCTGCGACCGCCGTCGATGCCAGCGTGCCGCGCGCCGGCGATTGTCCGCGTCGGGCCGCTTGGTACGTCAAGAAACATCCGGTGGCGCTAAGCCTGCATTTCAACGACGGCGCGGCCTTCTTGAATTGGTGGGACCGCCAGCCGCGACTGCAAGCCTTGGCCGACGACCGCTTCGTGCACGGCTTGTTTTTCGGATTGCTGCAAAGCTTGAAGGTGCGGGCCGAGCAACTCAATCTGGATGGCTTGCAAGGCGAGTTTCTGCAACAACTGCTACGCGACGCGCTCGGCGCCGACGCCGAATTGCATTACGACATGGCTCACGCCAGCCAGGGCTGGGTGCTGAGTTATCGGCGTAGCGCCAGCCGCTACAGCGACCGGGCCATGCCGGCGCTGGCCGGCTTGTTGGCGGCCAGCGGCTATCGGGTCGGCAAGTTGCCCCAGCCTATCTTGGAAACCCGGATTGGCCCACAAAAGCTGTTTTTTACCGAATATCAGGGCAGGGTGTATCTCGCGCAAGGCTTGGAAGCTCTGCTGAACGTGATCGATAGCGTCGCGCCGCAAACCCAAGCCGGCGCCGCGCCGTTGAGCCTAACCCTGCGCGCCGAAGCCTTCGTCGGGCATTTGCTGCCGGTGTTCGTCGGCGCGGCCGAATATCCGTTGCGTTGGGATTTCGCGCTGACCGAAGGCGAACTCGGCGTGTTGCAATTGCCGCCGGCGCTTTGGCAAACCCGCTTGCACGGCCAATTGTTCGAAGGCGTGCTGGCCAGCATTCCGCACGACGCTTTTGCCGGTGTCGCCGCCAGCTTGGCGCTGCCGCCGACCTGGACGCTGGACGACTGGCGCGGCTTGGCGACCGACGGGCCGGCAACGGCGCCGCCAAGTCCCGAGCCGGCCGGCATCGCGCTGATCTGGGACTTCAATGCTGATAGTCCGGCCGGCGCGGTCGGCGTGATTGTCGCCAATCCGGGCCAACCGCAAGCCAGCGCCGCCTACGTCCAATATCTGAAAAATCCCGATCTCGGCGCCGAATGCGCCGGCGGTAGTCTGTTTTTGGCCGCCAGCTCGGAAAGCCTGTTGACGCGGATGAAGGACGCTTGCGCCCGGCAATCGCTCAGTCCGTTGGATTGGCAGCGCGGCGCCGAAAAGTCGCGCTGGCAAGCCGCGCAACTGGCGGCCTTCGTCAATCCCGGCGCCGGCCTTCGCGAACTGTTTCTGGCCGGCGGTGCCGGCGAGACCGCCCAGGACAGCAACGAATTCGCGCCGCGCTGGCAGCAGGATTACACCAACGCCAAGGCCGCGATGCGCCGCGACGGCGATAAACTGTTCGCCGGGTTGCCCATTTTCAGCTACGCCGGGCGCGCCGATACCACCGGCGCCCGCCTGGCCGGGCGTTTGCTGGCCCAGTGAGCCGCCGGCTCAGTCGGTTGCTTAGTCTTGGCGCTGGGCAAATAGTCCGTGCCGAGGTAGGCTAGACGGCTATTTCCCAGCGGTTCTTAAACATGAAATACAAAATTCCCATCGCCGCGACCTTGCTGGCCGTGGCTGGCGCGATTTGGCTGGCCAACCGCGAGCCGGCACCGATCGATGTCGAAGTCTATACATTGGCCGAGGGCGAGGTGCGCGCCACGGTCGCCAACACTCGGGTCGGCACCGTCAAGGCCTGCCGGCGCGCCTATCTGGCGCCGGCCACCGGCGGTCAGGTCGCCAAGCTGCACGTGCGGGAAGGCGACAAAGTCCAACAAGGCCAGGTGTTGCTGGAAGTTTGGAATCAGGATTTACACGCCCAGGCCGCGTTGCAGCAGGCCCAAATCGCTGCCAACCTTGCCGCCGCCGAGCAAGCCTGCCAACTGGCCGGCGGCGCCGAGCGCGAAGCGGCCCGGATCAGCCGCTTGGGGCGGCGCGACCAAATTGTTTCTGAGGAACAAGTCGACAAATCGGTGACTGGCGGTAAAGCCCAGCGCGCCGCCTGCCTGGCCGCGCAACGGGCGGTCGATGTGGCGCAAGCCCAGCTCGGCGTCGCCGAGGCAGCCATCCAACGCACCTTGGTCAAGGCGCCGTTCGATGGCACCGTCGCCGAAGTCAATGCCGAACTCGGCGAGTTCGTCACGCCGTCGCCGCCGGGCATTCCAACCTTGCCGCCGATCGATTTGCTGGACTTGAGTTGTTTGATCGTGTCGGCGCCGATCGACGAGGTCGATGCCGCCGCGCTGAAAACCGGCATGACCGCCTGCGTATCGCTGGACGCGTTTCCGGACAAGCGCTGCTCGGGCGTGGTCAGCCGCATCGCGCCCTATGTGTTGGAAAAGGAAAAGCAAGCCCGCACCGTCGAAGTCGAAGTCACCATGAAAGACCCGAAAGATCTGGCCGAACTGATGCCCGGCTACAGCGCCGATATCGAGGTGTTGCTGAACCGTAAGGAAAGCGCGCTACGCCTGCCGGCCGAAGCCATTCTGGAAAATAACCGGGTGTTGACGATAGATGCCGACGGCATCTTGCGCGAGCGCGGCTTCAAACCCGGTTTGTCCAACTGGAGCTATACCGAAGTGCTGGATGGCCTGCAAGCCGGCGAGCGAGTAGTCGTGTCGCTCGGCAAGGAAGGCGTTAAGGCCGGCGCGCGGGTCAAGGTCGTCGAGTGATACGGCTGAGCGGCATCGGCCGGCAATTCCAGGTCGGCGAACAAACCGTGCAAGCCTTGCGCGGCATCGATTTGCACGTGGCGCGCGGCGATTACTTGTCGGTGATGGGGCCGTCCGGCTCCGGCAAATCGACCTTGCTGAACATTATTGCCCTGCTGGATCAGCCCAGCGCCGGAAGCTACTGGCTGAACGGCCGGGATGTCACCCAACTCAGCGATGACGAACTGGCGCGAACCCGGCGCGATAACATCGGCTTCGTATTTCAGTTTTTTCATCTGATCCCGCGCCTGACCGCCGCCGAAAATGTCGAAATGCCGATGATCCTGGCCGGCATTCCGGCCAAGCAACGCCGGGAACGGGTCGGCGAGGCGCTGGCCTCGGTGAGTTTGGCCGACCGTGCCGCGCACAAGCCCAACCAGTTATCCGGCGGCCAGTTGCAGCGTATCGCCATCGCCAGAGCCATGATCATGCGCCCGGCTATTCTGTTGGCCGACGAGCCGACCGGCAACCTGGACAGCCAGTCCGGCCTGGAAATCGTCGAACTGCTGGAAAACCTGAATCGGCAGGGCGTCACGCTGGTCGTCATCACCCACGATCCCAATCTGGGCGCGCGGGCCGGAAGGCAAGTCAGGATAGTGGATGGGGCGTTGGTTTGAGTTCGATGGCGCGTGGCAAATTTCCAATACATCAGGCCTTGTCCGGACTGGCGGCACTTCCGGTTCACCGCCGGATGAATCAGGCTGCTAACAGTGTTCTAATGCATTGACAACGTTCCGATTTCTCGTTTAAAAGTCGTCTAACAATAATCACAACGTTTTACAGGGGGGGGCAGGCGCATGCAAATCAGCGTGAATTCATTAGAGATCAGGGCAATCCTATTCGTGTGCGTGCTGTTCCACCAACCCACCTCGTTGGCCGACGCCGACCTTGGCTACCAAAAGCGCGGCCACTATGCCGAAGGTCGGCGCGACAAACCGGTGACCAGTGTCGGCATCGAGCTGATTTCAGTGCTAGCCGATTACCAAGAACCCGCCGGCAGCCTTGCCGACCACATGCAGGCGCGCTTTTATTTGCAGGAAAATACCCCGGTCTGTTTGGTCGCCAGGGAAAAGGACAACCGCAAGTTTTATTGGCTGGACCAAGTTCAACAATCCTGGCAACCCGGTGAATTCAATACCTTCTCCTGGCCGACCGCGACTGTCATCAAACCCTTGCAACTCAAAGTAACCGATTTAGGTGTGTTGGTGCGGCTGCAAGACTGCCCAAGCGTCGATAGTGCGGCGCCGGACCGCATTGCCCCGGCGATTTTGTATCAAAATCAGCCGCCAAACGAATTGTCCGCTTACGTTTTTACCTACAAATTACGCGCCAATGCCAAAGTCAAGCTAAAGGTCAAGTCGCTGGCTGACGGCCAAACGGTATTCCCCAAGGAACTGGGTAATAAAACCGGCGTTTTCGAGGTGGTGGTGCCTGCCAATAAACTGGCCTCGGGCGATTATCAAGTTGAATTGACCGGTTACGACCTTGCCAGTAATTCTCCCGTCTATCAGTCGGTTAGGTTTTTCCACCCAGCCAAACCACTCTGATCGCCGATGCCTAAAAACGCTTTGGTCGGCTGGCTTTCCAGGAAAAACCGGATTGTCTTAGCCTGGATTGTAGTACCCAGTGTTGTCTTTGGCTCAATCGCGTTGGTCTTGGCATTTTGGCCCATTTCCACTCAGGTAGCGATTCAGGCGCAAGCTCAGTCAGTCCAGTTCAGCCCGGCAGCCGACGCGACGAGTATGTTATGGAATGGCGCGTTAAAGTTTGCCGCGTTAGATATTCAGGGCTTGCAGAAACTGGGTGTGCCGGGTGATTGGTCGCTTAGCGAAAACAGTCAGCCAGTTAGCGCCACCAGTGAAATGCGGAATTGGCTGGGAGCCGAATCGCCACTCGCCGAACTGCATATCACCACGGCCGGATGGCTTAGTGAAGTTAAACTAGCCCCAGAAACCGAACTACGCTTGGAAGCCATCGGGAATCGGCAATTTACGCTACGCTGGCTGGATAAGCCGCAAACCCTGTTGATCGTGCCAATCGGCCAAAGCCAAATCCAAGGACACCATCTGCACCGAACTGCCCTGGATAAACCCCGGCTGGACGACTTGAATTTACAACTCAACTCGCCTCCCAGCCAGCCTTTCGAGCTGGGCGTTAAAGCCGGCGGAACCCTAACCGTTCGTGCGGAAACGGTCTTATTGCTGCCGCACGCATTGCCGGTCGGTCAGTTGGCTTTTAAAGAACAAACTCGCGACGGCGCGGCCGTGTGTAGCTTGCGCGGCGAGCTGAAACTGCGTTATCCGGATTTTCCGGAACGTAAGGAACTAACCTTACCCGCACCCAGTAACTGTGAAATACAATCAGACCGTGACAATCCGCTGCAACTGAGCGGACTGCATTTGAACGAAAAAGGCGATGGCTGGATGCTGACGATCACGGGCAGCGCCGCCGAACTAAAGCTAGGCCGGGACGATTATCGCATCAACGCTTTGGAAGCCTTATGGGCCAACGATTTGGCGAAGATTATTTTCGCCATCGTAGTCTGGGTAGCCAGCCTGGCGCTGGGTGCCTACAAATTACACAAAGAGGAGAGTAAATCGTGATGCGCTGGGCTTGGCTGGTGTGGGTCGGTTGGTTAATCGCAGGTTCAGCGTGGGCGGAAAACTACGATGCCTTAAGGGCCGGCATCGTTAAAGTGACCACCACGGACGGCCGGATTGGTACCGGATTTGTCGTGCAAATCGACGGTAACAACGCTTACGTCGTGACGGCCTCCCATGTAGTGGAAGGCGAACAAAATCCTGCCTTGACTTTATATCAACGCCAAAACGATCCGCTGCGAGGGCAAGTGATCCACTTGGAAGGCGGCGACCCACGCGGCTTGGCCTTGGTCAAAATCAACGGGAACCTGCCTTCCGGACTGGTTGCGCTGCCGTTAGCAGCCGATAACGTCCGCCCCGACGAGTCTATTGTGTTGATCGGTTTTCCGCTGGGCGGCGGCGCTTGGATGCCGGTAGTAGGTCAAGTCGGCACGCCTAATAACAAGGATATGACAATGTCGGCGATTATCGAGGAGGGCAACTCCGGCGGTCCAGTGCTGTATAACCGCCAAGTGGCAGGCGTCGTGATGAAACAGTCCGGTGAAAAGACTTTCGGCAAAGCCGTGCCGATCAGCATCGTCAAAACCACTTTGGAAAATTGGGGTGTCGTCGTTGGCAGTAGTGCGCATTTGCCAGTTACTATGCCGGCCACCAGCCCCGAACCCTGCCGCCTCTGCCCCGATATGGTCAATATCCCGGCCGGGGATTTCTGGATGGGCTCCGCCGACAACGAGCCGAATGCTGATAAAGACGAAAAACCTAGACACAAGGTTCATGTTGACGCTTTCCGATTGGCGAAATACGAAGTCAGCCGGGCTGAGTTCGAGGCGTTTGTCGAGGCGACGGGCCATGTAAGCGGCGAGTGCGGTATCTGGGACGGCAAGCAATTGGTGATTAAAGCCGGCAGCAGTTGGCGCAATCCTCCGAGTTTCGAGCAAAGCGGCGATCATCCGGTGGTGTGCGTCAGCCATGACGACGCTCAGGCTTACATCCGCTGGTTAAATCAGCAAACCGGATTCACTTACCGTTTGCCGACCGAGGCCGAGTGGGAATATGCGGCGCGTGCCGGCGCCAGCACGACTTATCCGTGGGGTAAGGCCGCAGACGCTGTCTGCCGGGTTGGCAACGTGGCCGACCAGGCCGCGCGGCAGACTTATAAAGATTGGATGGTAGTTAATTGTAGCGATGGCTACGTCTATACCGCGCCGCGCGGCCAATTTCTTTCCAACGGTTTTGGGCTACACGACATCAGCGGTAACGTCTGGGAATGGACTTGCAGCGCCTATACCGAGAACGGCTATGATGGCAGCGAGAAACGTTGCTCCAGCGCAGGCCTGCGGGCGATCCGCGGCGGTTCCTGGGATAACGGACCGGTGGACCTCCGCTCGGCCTACCGCGGCGGGTACAATCCGGTCAACCGGGACTTCAACCTCGGCTTCCGTCTTGCCCAGGACTAACCCTTGGCCCTTTGTGCTTTTACCCTTTGCTCTCGCGCGATTTTTTCCGGCGTCCTTATCCCAGAAAATCCTCAATCGACCGGGCAATCCCCGGAAACGCCTGCAGTACTTTGCGGTCGGCGGTAATCAGCGGAATATGCCGCAATTTGGCCAGCGCCACGAATTCGCAATCGTAAGCCGAGCAATCGCTGCCGGCCACTAATTGCAAAACCTGGGCGGATGAGACTTCGTATTCGTTTTGCTGCAGCAAGGTTTCAGCCTGGCGAACGATGCGCAAGGCGTCGTCCAAGGTCAGCAGGTTTTTGCGCAGATACAGGGCCAGGACGTTGCGAAATTCGCTTTTCCACAGAGTGGGCGCCAGCCAATGCGGTTCGTGCTGTAACAGGCGTTCGGCTTGCGCGGATTTTTCACTGTTCAGATACAGGTAGGCAATCGTGTTGGTATCGACAACGATCATGGCCGGCCGGCGGATTTAGCCTGATCGATGTCCTGGTCGGTTAACAGGTAGTGTGTGGTTTTCTCTCGCAATTGCCGGGCTTGAGCGAGATGCTGATCGACACTGAGCCGATGCGGATCGATGACTCGCTCCACGCAGTAAATGACTTCGCTGTTAATGCTGCGATGGTGCAATTTGGCGGCGGTTTTGAGCTGTTCGTATAAATCGTCGGGGATGTTTTTTAGGGTCAAGGTTGCCATGATGCTCACCTGGAAAATCAAATGGGTTCCATTATGGAACCTCATCAACACCTGTCAAGCACCCGGTCAATAAAACACCCTGAACAACCTCTGTATCTGTTCGAATTCGAACAAATACGGTTGGGCTACGTCGCGGTTGGCGGCGACCACCAGCAGGTCGTGGGAGAACACCGAGGTGTTGTACCAGTTGAAGCTGCCGTCGATGACGATGTAGTCGTCGATGACGCAGTATTTGCTGTGTATCGGCGAGTAGGGCACCGGTAGATCGTCCTGGCCGTACACCAAGCCGACCCGGATGCCGGCGTCCTTCAGGCGTTGCACGGCCGGCAACAGCGGGCGGGCCAGTTCGTCGCGCATTGGCCGCTCGACGCCGATCTTGCCTTGGCGGGCCAGATGACCGTTCAGCAACAGTTGCACGTCCACGCCGCGATCGCGGGCCTGGATCAGCGCCGACACCACGCTGTCGTGGTGGTCGCCGAGCAGGTCGCCGATCAGAAACAGACAGACTTTGATCGAGCGGCGGGCGCGGTGGATTTCGGCGAGTATCGCGTGATGCGGCCGGTAGACCTTGCCGTTGGCCATGGTTTGCCGGCCGAAGGTGTACAGCAGATTGAACGGGCTGAGCGGGTCGATGCCGTATTTTTGGATGACGCCGCCGCGCTGGCTTTGGAAGATGTTGTCCAGCAGCCGGCACACGCCCTGCGAATGAAAGCTCATCCCCGATTCCCAGTTGGCCCACCAGCGGTCGAAGGTGATGTTGAACGAGCCAAGGATGCAGTCCTCGTCGTTGAAGATCACGAACTTGGTGTGCATGTCCGGCTCGACTTCGATCAGATGATGCTTGGGGGTGCAGAACACCCCGACCAATTCGATGCCGGCCCGTTTCAGGCGCGCGTAGTTGTCGCTGTTGGTCAGCGTCATCTTGCGCCAATCGACGACGCATTGCACCAGCACGCCCTGGCGGCTGGCGTGGATCAGGTGATTGATGAAGTCGTGGTCGTCGATGCAATCGACGCTGACCTTGATCGTGCAAAGCCGCCGCGGCTGATGATGCTTGGCGGCGATGGTCTTGTCGATGTGGTCGTGGATGTAGCGCTTGGGATGGTAGGGGTGGTGCTGTTGCCCCTTGGTGAATTTCGGCGTCAGATTGAGTGTGTCGAAACGTTGGGCGTACCAGTCGGCGTCGCTTTGTAACTGTTTGGGATCGAGTTCGTGGGCACGATAATGGTTGGGCGTCGCCCAATGGTCGCCGATGTGGCGATGCTGCGGTTCGGGATCGCTGGGTTGCTGGCCGTCCATGAAGATGTATTCCTGGCGGGAGGCGATTGAATGTTCGCCGAGATGGACGATGAACGCAAACTTGATGCAGTGAATCTTGCCGAACTGGCGCGAGTAGGGCAGCACGTAGAAGTCGCGGGTGCTGCGTTTATGGCGGTTCCATTCGATGTCGTAGGCGTCGGTATCGACGATATAAGTCTCGCAAATCTCGGCCCGGTACACGCGCAAAATCACTTTCAAATTGGCCGCGACGCCGTGATTCATCTCGAAATCGAGCTTGCCCCAGCGGATGTCGAAGCTTTCCCGAAAATCGTTGCCGCGCGGAAAGTAACCGCCCAGTTTGCCGAACACCGGCCTAGCGTAATGTTCTGCTGCTTGCATCTGTGATTGCCTACCTCGAACTAGCGATGAAACGGGTTAACGGGGCTCGAACTCGAAAAGATAACCGCAATGATCGGAAACCCTGCCGTAGTCCTGTTCGGTAAAGACCGCCCTGGCGGCGACGGCCTTAAGCGCGCCGCTCTTGTTCATGAAAATGTAATCGATTCGATAGTCTTCCGCCAAGTAGTTATGCCAGTGCGGATCGTTGACCCGGTAGATTTGTTGGTACAAATTGGGCGCGCTGGCCGCCAAATATTGATCGCGGTATTGGTTGCCTTCGACGATCAAGCGGTAGCCGATCGAGCCGGCCGCGACGTTGAAGTCGCCGCACAGCAGAGTGCCGCAGACCTCGCTGTCGCGGCGGGCGTCGGCCCAGGCCGCCAAACGGCGGAATTGGCTTTCGAACCCGTCTTCCCACCAGCTCAGATGCGCCGAGAATACGTCGATGCGGCCGAAGCGCGGCAGCGTGACGTTGGCGGCGACTACTTTGCGAGAATGTATGCTGTAGACATCGCTGCTGTCGGACACGTAGCGCGATTCCTGGCGTTCCAGCGGATAGCGGCTGAGGATGGCGACCCCTTCCCGGTAGCGGTCGAAACCCAGATGCGACCAATCGCAATGCAAGTGAAACGGTCGAGATAGTCGCGCGTTAATGATGTTGGCGGCGTTGGACGGCCAGTCGCCGTAGCCGTTGTTCCAATGCTCGGCGACTTCCTGCAAGCACACCAAATCGGCCCGCCAGTCGTCGATGGCGCGGGCGATTTGGCTGAATTTGCGGTCCTGATCGTCTTCCTGATAACAATGCAGATTCAACACCAGCACCCGTAGCGGTGGTCGGCTGAGCCGGTAGTTTTGGCCGGCGCGATTGTCCCAGTAGCTGCGGGACCGGGTGTGGGCGGCGATGCAATATTCGATGCGAAAGGCTTCGCCGATCCGCAAGCGCGTGTGCCAAAGCCGGGCCGGCTTCAGGCCGGTCGCGGGTCCCGCGACCGGTTTGCGGCGGCGGCCGGCCGCCTTGCACGGCGCTTGCCGGGTGCGCCGCCAACCGTCGCCGCTCCAATGCACGCTGACATGATCGATGTCCAGCGTCGCGTCGGTCGCGACCACGACAGGCCATTCGACGGTTTCCAGATCCAAGGCCGTCGGCAAGGTCAAGGTTTGCAAGACCAAATCGTCGGCCAGATGATGGCCGCTGCCGGCGCGGGTTTGATAGTCGCGGCCTAGATTATTATCCCAGGCTTCGCCGTCCGGCCAACGGTAGTGCAGCGCGAACCGGATCCCGCCCGGTAAGGCCGACCCTGCCTCGGCGCCGAACTCCGCCACCGCATGCCAAACTTCGCCGCCTTCCGGCGTTTTGGCCAGATAGCTCGCGGGCAGGCGTTGCCAGACGCCGTCGCGGCCGCACCAGACCACATCGACGGTTTTGCGGTAGTCCAGATCGGCGACTAGGATCAGGAAGGTTAAGGTTTGACGGCGCGCGCCTGCCCGGCCGCCGGCGGTATTGCTGGTGTAAAGCAAGCGTATCGGGTCCATGCCGGGCTCCTGGTGCGATGGGCTGGCGAAATCCGGCGCGGAGGTCCGGGACGCGATGCCGGCTTAGCCGGCGTAATCGCGAAAGTCTATGTCGGGGAAAATATCGTCCATGATCTCCAGTGCTGTCAAATATCGCTCGTCGATGCGATTCTTGCGGATCGCGTCGTGCAGATAATTGAAGCGGGCCAGATGGTCGGCGATCCGCTTTCTGGCGTAATCGACGGTGGTGCCGGCCTTCATGATGAAGGGCCAGTCGGAGGCCTGCGCCAGCAGCAACGAGCGGGCGGCCTGATTCAGCGCGCGTTCTTGCGCCGGCGTGATCTTGAGGCCGTTCAGATCGTTGGCGAGCTTTTCCATTTCGGCGGCGGCCCGGTGCAGCAGCGGATAAATCCAGTCGTTGCTTTCGTTCAGCCAATAGCTCGAATAGCCGTGTTCACCCCAGCTCGACGCGGCCGGTCGGCCGATACCGTGGCGCAGCGGTTGCTGAAGGTAGTCGGAGCAGGCGGCCGTCGTCAAGCCGCTATCCGATTCGGCCGCCAACCGTAACACCTGTTCCAGCCAAAGCGGACCCTCGTACCACCAATGGCCGAACAGCTCGGCGTCGTAGGGGGCGACAATGATGGGCGCTTGCGACAGTTCGCCATCCAGCGCGGCGATTTGCTCGCGGCGGCGGCGCACGAAGTCGGCGGCGTGCTGTCTGGCCTTGGCGTGGGCCTGAGCGGGTTGATAGGCTTGCTTGGGTTGGTTCTGTCCGGTGATACGGTAATACTTGATACCGGTGTTGACGCGGGTTTCGCGGTCCAGGATGTAGGGCGCGACGTACTCCAGCGGCAGGTCGAAGCCGATGTCCCGGTAATACTCGCGGTAATCCGGATCGCCGGGATAACCCTGCTCCGCGCTCCACACTTGGCGCGACGAGGCCGGATCGCGACCGAAGGCGGCGACGCCGTTTCCGCAATCCAGCGGCGCGTAGACGCCCAGGCCCGCCGTATTGGCGGCGGTCATCAGTGCATGGCTGTCGACGAAGAAATGGTCGATGCCGGCGGCGGCCAATTCGTCTTCCAGGCCCGGATAATAGCCGCATTCCGGCAGCCAGAAGCCGCGCGGCCGAAAGCCGAAGCGCGACTCGAAACAGCGCAGGCCGACGCCGATTTGATTGCGGACAGCGGCCGGACTGACGTTGAGCAAGGGCAGAAAGCCGTGAGTGGCAGCCGTGGTCGTCAATTCCAGATTGCCGGTGGCGTGATGAAACTGAAATGCCGGCAACAATTCGCAACGGTAGCGTTCGCGGTAGCGGTACAACGCATCTTGATATTGCCGCAGATAAAACTCGGCCAAGGCCTGAAACTGGGGCAGGCCGCGGGTGCGGGCCACCTCGCGCTCGGCCAGTTCCACCCGGCCTTGCAAATAGTGCAAGTAGCGGTTTTGCAGCAAGGCGTCGCCCAGCATCGTGATCAAGGTCGGCGACAGCGACAGGGTCAAGCGGTAGGCGATCCGGTCGTAATGCAGCCGCTCCAATACCCCCAGCAAGGGCAGATAGCATTCGGTGATCGCCTCGAACAGCCAGTTTTCCTCGAAGAAACTGGCGTGTTCGGGGTGATGCACATAGGGCAGATGGGCGTGCAAAACGATGGCGAGATAGCCTTTAGTCATCGGCGTCTGAAGTCGGAGCCGCGGGATCGGCGGCCAGGGTTGAGGAAGCCGCGAGCTGCAGCGGCAACATGAATTGCGCGACGCTCGGCGTCAGATCGTGATTGCCGTCGGGTAACGCGGCGGTCGCGGCATCGTTGGAAATCGCCAGCGGACTGAATTGCCGGTCGCCGGTCAAGCGGCCGAGTACGGCCCGGTAGTGGGCCGCGCCGCCGCCGAGGTATTCGGGCAGGACGATGCGTTGCCGCGAGGCGTCGGCGGCTACCGGCACGTCGAACCAGACCGGCGCGCTGGCCGGGGGGGCCGGCGAGTCGGCGGCCGGGTTTGTTGCTGGGGCTTGCTGGAAGATGCGCAGCGTCAGCGGGCTGGATTCCGGCTGGTTCGGCAAAGTCGCGGGCGGCGGAGCGTCCAATTGCCAAAATGCATGCAGGTGGCGGGGGTCTATCGGCAACAGCAGCAGGCTGGCTTGACTGCCGCGCGCGCGCGGCGCGTATTCGCGGCTGATTTGTTGACTGATTTCCAGCAATTCGCTGGGCGAGAATCCGCCGGTCGGCGCGCGCCGAACCCCGGATTCGTAACGGCGCGGCGCGAATTGGCGGCTGATGGATAGACTGATTTCGCGTAATTCTTCGGCCGATAGCGGGGCGCGACTAGGAGTAGGTGACTGCGAAAAAGCCATCGGCGACGATAAGGAATCGGATTGTTGATTTCGACACGCTGTCAACTGCGTGAATTGTGCGGTATTTGGCAAAATCGGCAAATTGCGAAGACTCTACTCGTTGTCGCCTATTTACGCAAGGCATAGGCCGGATCGCCCGAATTGCAGTAGAATCGGGGCTTTCGGACTTTTTCGGTCAAGGAAATGCATAAACAATACCACTTGAAGTCGGGTAGTCCTTATCCCCACGGCGCCAAAGTCGGCGAGGGGGGCGTCAATTTTTCGATTTCCAGCCGTCATGCCACTTACGTGGAGCTGTTGCTGTTCGCTCAGTCGGACAGCGAAAAGCCGTTCCAAATTATTCCGTTAACCACCGATAAGCACCACACCTTTTTTTCCTGGCACGTGTTCGTCGTCGAATTACCGGTCGGCACCTGGTACGCCTGGCGCTTGGACGGCCCGTCGCAAACGCGGGAAACGGGATTGCGCTTCGACCGCGACAAGTTGTTGCTCGATCCCTGGGCGCGAGCGGTCAGTGACAAGTTGTGGGTGCGCGGCGCGGCCTGCGTGCCCGGCGACAACAGCTATCACGCGATGCGCGGTGTCGTCGTCGACGATCATTACGATTGGGAAGGGGATACGCCGCTGTCGATACGTAGCGAGAAAGTCATCGTCTACGAATTGCACGTCGGCGGTTTTACCCGGCATCCGTCGGCCAAGGTTAAGCATCCGGGGACCTTTCTGGGGCTGATCGAAAAAATTCCCTACCTGAAAAAACTGGGCATCACCCATGTCGAATTGTTACCGGCGATGGCCTTCGACGAACAGGACGTGCCGCCGCATACCGCCGAGCGCGGTTTGACCAACTATTGGGGTTACAGCACCCACAGCTTTTTCAGCCCGCATCCGGGCTATTGCGTGACGCCGGAACAGGGTACTCACATTAGGGAGTTTCGCGATCTGGTCAGGGCGCTGCACAAAGCCGGTATCGGCGTGATCATGGACGTGGTGTTCAACCATACCTCTGAGGCCGGCAGCGATGGGCCGGTCATCAATTTCAAGGGGATTACCGGCAACAGCTTTTATCTGACCGACAAATACGACAAAAGGCTATTTCTGGATTACACCGGTTGCGGCAATACCGTCAACGCCAACCATCCGTTGGTGACTAACTTCATCATCACCTGCCTGGAATATTGGGTGCGGGAGATGCACGTCGACGGTTTCCGCTTCGATTTGGCCAGCGCCTTGGCGCGCGGCGAGGACGGCAGCGTGTTGCAGGACCCGCCGTTGGTGTGGGGCATCGAGCTGTCTCAGCAATTGGCCAAGACCAAACTGATCGCCGAGGCTTGGGACGCGGCGGGTCTGTATCAAGTCGGCAATTTCCCCGGCTACCGTTGGGCCGAGTGGAACGGCCGCTACCGCGACGCGATACGCCGCTTCGTGCGCGGCGACGGCGGCATGATCAACGAAGTGGCCACCCGCATCTGCGGCAGCAGCGATCTCTACGAGCATCAACATCGCTTGCCGATCAGCGGCATCAACTTCGTGACCTGTCATGACGGCTTTACGCTGCACGATCTGTTTAGTTACAACGACAAACACAACGAAGCCAATGGCGAGGAAAACCGCGACGGCTGCAACAACAATTTGAGTTACAACTGCGGTGTCGAAGGGCCGACCGACGATCCCGAGATTTTGGCCGTGCGGCGGCGGCGCGCCAAGAACGCGTTGGCGATTCTGTTGCTGAGCCACGGTGTGCCGATGTTGCTGGCCGGCGACGAATTTTTGAATAGCCAGGGTGGCAACAACAACGGCTATTGCCAGGATAACGAGCTGAGCTGGTTGAACTGGGAGGATGCCAAGAAGAATGCCGACGTGCTGCGCTTCGTGCAGACTCTGATCAAACTGCGCAAGCGCCACACCGCGCTGATGCGCCGCCGCTTCCTGACCGGAAGGCCGCTGGAAGGTAAGACGCTGCCGGATATTCACTGGTACGACGTCGATCAGATGCATCCGCCGGCCTGGACCGATCCCGAGGCGCGCTTTTTGTCGTACACGCTGTCCGCGTTGGCCAAGGAGGAACCGGATTTGCACGTGGTGATGAATATGGCGAGCGAGGATGTGCTGATCGATTTGCCCAAAATCGAAGGCAAGGCTTGGTGTTTGTCGATCGATACCGCGCTGAGTTCGCCGGCCGACGCCGTCGAACTCGCCAATCAGTCGCCGCTGTCGCTACAGCAATACCGGGTGCGCGGCAATTCGGTGGTGGTATTGGAGAATACCCGTTTTTCCAACGAAGGCGGCGGCGAGTCCGTGTCGCATAAAGCATCCGCCTTTCTGACCAAATTGACCGGCATCCGTTTGATCGATTAGGCCCATGCCTAGGGGCTCGTTCTCGAGCCCCGGTTTCGGCGGCGAACGCCCCAAATTAGAGCGCTGGTTCGAGTTTCGGTATCATGCGGTTTTGCCGTCGATACAGGAAACCGCCCATGCCCATTTTTGCCGCGTTGTCCCGCCATGCCGCTCCGCTGCCCGAGGATTTGCAATCCGTCGCCGCCGGTTTTTGCGAGCGGTTGGCGGTGGTTCTGGACGCCGAACAGGCGGCGGTGCTGGAGCACGAGGCGATCGCGGCGAGTGCCTTAAAGGTTTGCGTTTGCAGTCAATTCGTCGCCGACAGCTGGCTGCGCGAACCGGGCTTGATTGCGGAATTGGCGGCCGCCGGCGATTTGTTCGCGCCGACGCGCCGGGATCAATACGCCGCCGCGTTACGGACGGCCGTTGCCGAGATCGACGGCGAACCGGCGCTGGCCAAGGTCTTGCGCCGGTTTCGGCGTCTGGAAATGATCCGTATCGCCTGGCGCGATTTGGCCGGCTGGGCCGATTTGGACGAAACGCTGGCCGATCTGACCGCGTTAGCGGAAGCCTGCATAGCCGCCGCGTTGGATTATTTGTACGCTCGGGCCTGCGATCGCTGGGGAACGCCGACGCTGGCCGACGGTAGGCCCTTCAATATCGTGGTGCTGGGCATGGGCAAGCTCGGCGCCTGGGAATTGAATTATTCGTCCGATATCGACTTGATTTTCGCGTTTGCCGAAGACGGCATGTTGACCGGCAAAAAAGAAATCAGTTACGGGGAGTTTTTTACCCGCTTGTGCCGGTCCTTGGTCAAGATGTTGGACGAAATCACCGTCGATGGCTTTGTGTTTCGTACCGACGTCAGGTTGCGGCCGTTCGGCGACAGCGGCCCGTTGATCATGGATTTCGACGGCATGGAAAAGTACTACCTGACCCAAGCGCGGGAATGGGAACGCTACGCGATGATCAAGGCCCGCCAGGTGGCTGGCGACTTCGAAACCGGCCGGCAATTGGCCGCGCTGATCAAGCCCTTCGTCTACCGCCGCTATCTGGATTACGGCGCCTTCGAGGAGTTGCGCTCGTTGAAGTTTCAGATCGCTCAGGAGCTGAAGCGCCGCGACCGCTTGGACAACGTCAAACTCGGTCCGGGCGGCATCCGCGAGGTCGAGTTCATCGGCCAGGCCTTCCAGTTGATTCGCGGCGGCCAGGAGCCGGTGCTGCAGCAGCGCGAGATTCAAGTCATCCTCGCCGCGCTGGCCGACCTGAAGCTGATGAGCGGCGATGACGTGGCGACGTTGAAGTTCGCTTACCGTTTCTTGCGCCGCACCGAAAATCACATCCAGGAATACCAGGACAAACAAACTCACGATTTGCCGACCCAGCGGGTGGTCCGGCAAATTTTGGCTTACTCGCTGGATTTCGAGGATTGGGAGGCCTTCAAGCGCGAATTGGACGCCGTGCGCGAGCGGGTGCAGGATACCTTCGAGCAAGTGTTTTCGCTGAGCGAGCAGGACACCAAGCAACGGAGTGCCCGGTTGATCTGGACTTGCGCCGCCGACGACGATTTAGCGTTGGAAGCGCTGGCGGACTACGGTTTCTCCGAACCGCGCAATGTGCTGCAAGCCATCGTCGATTTCAAGCACAGCCACGCGGTCAAGCGCATGACCGCCAAGGGCGCGACCATACTGGAGCGCTTGGTGCCGCAAACGATAGAACGCGTTGCCGAGACCGAACACCCCGAAACCACGTTGCCGCGGGTGTTGAAACTGTTCGAGGCGGTGACCGGCCGGGCCGTCTATCTGTCCTTGTTGGCCGAGAACCCGCAGGCCTTGGCGCAATTGATCAAATTGACCGCCGCCAGCCCTTGGATCGCCGACTACTTGGCGTTGTATCCGATACTGTTCGACGAATTGCTGGATACCGGCGCCCTGTACGCGCCGCTGCAAAAACAGGCGTTGCGCGAGGACTTAGGCTTGGCCCTGAGCCGGGTCGAAGCCCAGGACAGCGAACAATTGATGATCGCGTTGCGCCTGTTCAAACATCAGCATGTGTTGCGGGTGGCGGCGGCCGACATCATGGGCTTTATTCCGGTGATGGTGGTCAGCGATTACTTGACCTGGATCGCTGAAGCAATCTTGGAACAAGTACTGGCGCGGGCCTGGGCCATGCTGGGCGCCAAGCACGGTTATCCGCCCGCGACCGGACCGGAACCCAAGCATTTCGCGATCCTCGGCTTCGGCAAATTCGGCGGCATCGAACTCGGTTACGGCTCCGACCTGGATTTGGTATTTCTGTACGACGCCGCCGACGGCGATGCGCTCACCGATGGCGATAAGCCGATCGGCACCGCGCAGTTTTATATCAGGCTCGGTCAGAAGATCCGCCATATCCTCGACACCCGGATGCTGTCCGGGGTGTTGTACGAAGTCGATCTGCGGCTGCGGCCCAATGGCGATTCGGGTTTGTTGGTCACGCATATCGGTCATTACGAAGCGTATTTGCGCGATCAGGCTTGGACTTGGGAGCACCAGGCCCTGGTCCGAGCCCGCTTCGTCGCGGGCGACACCGAGTTGCAAGCCACGTACGAGGCGATTCGCGCGCGGATTTTGGCGCTGCCCCGCGATTACCGAGCGCTGCAAACCCAAGTGCGTGAGATGCGCCAAAAGATGCGCGACAATCTGGCGGCCAAGGATCCGGCGGTATTCGACTTAAAACAAAGCGCCGGCGGTATCGCCGATATCGAATTCATCGTGCAGTTTTGTATTCTGGCGCATGCTGCACGGCATTCCGATTTGGCCAAGTACACCGACAACGTCCGGCTGTTGGACGGCTTGCAGGCCCACGGCTTGATGCCGGCCGCCGAAACGGCGCTGTTGAAACAGGCTTACTGCGCCTATCGCGATTACGGCCACCACCAAGTATTGCAAGATCTGAGCGCAATGGCGGCGGCCGGCGATTTCACGGCGCTGCGCGCCGAGGTCGAGCGACTCTGGCAACAATACATGTGTTAGATCCTCGATACGCTTGGCTTGAAACAGGCGTTTGGCGGCGGCAACCACTGCTCGAGCGAGGAAGGAGAGCGTTTTTCAAGGCGCGTTAGCTTACGTGGATAAGGCCGGCTGGAAGCGGGTTTATTGGCGTACGGCGTAAAAACATTCGGAGGTGCGTACGCGCGCAGGCGCGTTGGAAATAACCGCAGAAACCGGGCGTTAATTTTTCGCGATGGAGTCCGCTACACTTGTGCTTCGGGTTCGTAGCCGCGTTCTTCCGGAACCCCGCGTCGATGGGCGTGCTAGTTCGGTACGGGGGAAGTTACCGGGGAAGGTGTGGACGAACGCAGAAACTTCAGCACAGAGAATAACATGTTCGATTTCTTCAATCGGCGCTTAAAAACCGACTTGGCCGAGGCTCGGCGCCGCTTGGCCGATGCGACCGATTTTGCCGACGCGATCGAGGCCAATATTGCCACGATCCAATTTCAGCCGAATGGCACGATCATTGGCGCCAACCGTTTGTTCCTGGATGTCGTAGGCTATTCGGCCGCCGAATTGCAGGGTCAGCAGCATCGAGTTTTGTGCGATCCGGGGCATGTCAATAGCGCCGAGTACGGCGCGTTTTGGAATGCCTTGAAAGCTGGGCGTCAGCAACACGGTACTTTTCAACGCCGCCATAAAAACGGGACGACGCTTTGGCTGGAAGCCACGTATTTTCCGGTTGTCAATCGTCAGGGCGATGTCACGCGCGTGTTCAAGATCGCAGCGGACGTCACCGAGATGCAGGATCGCTTGCGCGACCAATTGGCGATACAAAAGGCCATCGACCGGTCGATGGCGGTCATCGAATTTACGCCCGATGGACAAATCGTCACCGCGAACACCAATTTTCTGAGCGTAATGGGCTACCAACTCGCCGATTTGGTCGGCAAGCACCATCGGGTGCTGTGCTTCGATCAGTTTTATCGGGATCAACCGAACTTTTGGGAAAAAATCCAACGTGGCCAGTTCCAATCGGGACAATTTCAGCGCCGCAGTGCGCGTGGTGACAGCGTTTGGCTGGAGGCTTCCTACAATCCGGTGTTCGACGCCGACGGGCACGTGGTTAAAGTGATCAAGTTCGCCACCGACGTGACCGAGAGCGTCAATCGCAATACCACAGTGATCCAAGCCGCCGAGATGTCGTTTTCCACGGCGGAGGAAACCAGCCAGATTGCGCAGAAGGGCGCCGAATTGCTGGCGACATCGGTGACGATGTCCAACGAAATTACCGAGCAGATCAATCAGACCGGCGAGGTGATCAACCAGTTGAACGAACAATCCCGCAATATCGCGGCCATCGTGTCGACGATACGCGAGATCGCCGATCAAACCAATTTGCTGGCTCTGAATGCGGCGATCGAAGCGGCAAGGGCCGGCGATCAGGGACGGGGCTTCGCGGTGGTCGCCGACGAGGTGCGGCAATTGGCGGCCCGCACCAGCAAATCCACCGCCGAAATCGATCAAGTGGTTTACGCCAACCGCAACTTGACCGCGACCGTGACCGAACGGATGGACATCGTCAGAAGCAGCGGCCAATCCAGCAACGAGCAAATCGCACAGGTGTCGAAGGTCATGGACGAAATCTATCTAGGCGCGGTGAACGTTTCCAAAACCGTTGCTTCGTTGCTGACCAACCGCAAGTAAGACTTAGCCGTGCTCGTCGGGGCCGCGATCGGCACGGCATCGAAAGCGTAGCGCGCGACTTCGGAGTGCGGGAACAAAGTCGCCGCGCCTATGCCGGTGAATAGCAGGAGACGGCAGCGAACGGCATCCGCGCAGGGGACAACAGGCGGGACATCCACCAGGCGTCGCCTTCCTTCAAATCGACCACCGCAACCTCGCACTGGGTGGCAAGTGCCAGCGTATCGAGTATTTCCATCGGAGCGGCATCGGTGACGACGGTACCCGGTATGCCGATGTTGTCCGCCAGTCTGAACGCCGGGTTGCTCGGCGCGGGGCCCGAAATCGATCTTGACGCCCTGGATGTCCAGCAGCGCTCGCCGCCGCGCCAAAAACTCAACCACCACCAATACCAGGGGCGCCAAGCCGGCCAAAATAACCGTCGGGACCAAATAGTTTCCGGCGTCGGCGTTTGGCCAGCCCCAGTATTGATGGGTAAGGGCCGGCAGAATGCCGATTATCCTAAAAAGGGCAGTTGGCGTGTATTGCGGGCCGTTCGTGCTGAGCAACGTCGAAGCATGGACGGCTCGCAATACACTCACCAAACGGGTGAATGAAAAATCCCGCGCGCCCTTCGACAAGCTCAGGACGAACGGGATTTTTCATCGCCAAACTGCTCTTTTTAGGATTATCAGCCAGATTAACGGCGCGACCAATAGCGCGAGTGTTTGCCGTAAGGCCACGGCGAGAACGTTGAATCGGTCATGGAGATACTCTCGGCGCGTGAGCTTGGGAACGAAATCGGCGCCGGTCGAGCTGTTCCGGCTTAACCTCGTTTCAACGTTATATATAGCATCGGTCGAAAAGCCGAAAGCCGGATAAAACGGTATTGACGAACGCCTATCGAGACCGTGGCGCCAAAGGTTTGAAGCCATTCGAAGGGCATCGTTGCAATAACCACACGTAGGCTGTGAGTAAAACGACAGTGGCCAATACAAAATGTTGGGTATACGACTACATTGTTAGGCGTTTTTGGGTTAAAAAATCCTTTATAAATCAGTATTATGAGTAACTCCGGCAAACTGGCACGCCCATTGCTGTAGTAGGGTTGTTATTAACAAAGCCCACAAGAGGAGAAAGTCATGGCGAAATTACGTCAATGTGCTATTTACGGTAAAGGTGGTATTGGTAAATCCACCACAACCCAAAACCTGGTTGCCGCTCTGGCGGAAGCCGGTAAAAAAGTGATGATCGTCGGTTGCGATCCTAAAGCCGATTCTACTCGCTTGATCCTGCACTCAAAAGCGCAAACCACCATCATGCATTTGGCTGCCGAAGCTGGTAGCGTCGAAGACTTGGAACTGGAAGACGTATTGAAGGTCGGCTACGGCGACGTGAAATGCGTTGAATCAGGCGGTCCAGAGCCAGGAGTTGGTTGCGCTGGCCGTGGTGTTATCACCGCGATCAACTTCCTGGAAGAGGAAGGCGCATACGACGACGAACTCGACTTCGTTTTCTACGACGTATTGGGTGACGTTGTTTGCGGCGGTTTCGCGATGCCTATCCGCGAAAACAAAGCGCAAGAAATTTACATCGTTTGCTCTGGCGAGATGATGGCTATGTACGCTGCCAACAACATCGCTAAAGGTATCGTCAAATACGCCAACTCAGGCGGCGTTCGTTTGGCCGGTTTGATCTGCAACTCTCGTCAAACAGCTCGTGAAGACGAACTGATCGAAGAATTGGCAAGACAAATGGGCACTCAAATGATCCATTTCGTACCACGCGACAACGTTGTACAACGTGCTGAAATCCGTCGTATGACGGTTATCGAGTACGAACCAACCGCGAAACAAGCCGACGAATACCGCGCTTTGGCTCAAAAAGTTCTGCACAACAAAAACTTGGTGATCCCTACTCCGATCACGATGGACGAGTTGGAAGAGTTGTTGATGAACTTCGGTTTGATGGAAGAAGAAGACGCAACTTTGATCGGTAAAACCGCTGCCGAAGAATAAGTCTTGCTAGAAACCGGCGGGCGGCTTGCCGTCCGCCACCCTATCTGTTCCCAAAAACTGTCTGTTGGGGGATTGCCCACGACATTAGGAGGATAACATCATGGCAGCCATGACAAGAGAAGAGACCGAAGCGCTGATCGCAGAAGTGCTGGAAGTCTATCCCGAGAAAGCCAAAAAAGACCGCGCGAAACACTTGGCGGTCAACGACCACGAGTTGGAAAAATCCAACAAATGCATCACTTCAAACCGCAAATCGTTGCCGGGCGTAATGACCATTCGTGGTTGCGCGTATGCCGGTTCCAAAGGTGTGGTTTGGGGCCCGATCAAGGACATGATCCATATTTCCCACGGTCCAGTCGGTTGCGGTCAATATTCCCGCGCCGGCCGCCGTAACTATTATGTCGGTACCACTGGTGTCAACACCTTCGGTACGATGAACTTTACCTCCGATTTCCAAGAGAAAGACATCGTATTCGGCGGCGACAAAAAACTGGCCAAATGTATCGATGAAATCGAAGCTTTGTTCCCTTTGCACAAAGGCGTTTCGATTCAATCCGAGTGCCCGATCGGTCTGATCGGCGACGACATCGAAGCGGTTTCCAAGGTTAAATCCAAAGACATCGGCAAAACCGTTGTACCAGTGCGTTGCGAAGGCTTCCGCGGTGTTTCCCAATCTTTGGGTCACCACATCGCCAACGACGCCATCCGCGACTGGGTTTTGGATAAAAGCGACGGCAAACAACCCGCTTACGAGGTCGGTCCATACGACGTAGCCGTGATCGGCGACTACAACATCGGTGGCGACGCTTGGGCTTCGCGTACCCTGTTGGAAGAAATGGGCCTGAAAGTGGTCGCGCAATGGTCCGGCGACGGTACCATCGCTGAGATCGAAAACACCCCGAAAGTGAAATTGAACTTGATCCACTGCTACCGTTCGATGAACTACATCGCTCGGCATATGGAAGAAAAATATTCCATTCCCTGGATCGAGTACAACTTCTTCGGCCCGACCAAAATCGCCGAATCGTTGCGTAAAATCGCCGCTCACTTCGACGACAACATCAAACAAGGCGCGGAGCGCGTGATCGCTCGCTACAGCGCGGAATACGAAGCCGTTATCGCTAAATACAAACCGCGTCTGCAAGGCAAACGCGTGATGTTGTACATCGGCGGTTTGCGTCCTCGTCACGTGATTGGCGCCTACGAAGACTTGGGTATGGAAGTGGTTGGTACCGGTTACGAGTTCGGTCACAACGACGACTATGATCGTACCATCAAGGAAATCGGCAACGCCACGTTGTTATATGACGACGTTACCGGCTACGAATTCGAAGAGTTCGTCAAAAAAGTTCAACCTGACCTAATTGGCTCCGGTATTAAAGAAAAGTACATTTTCCAAAAAATGGGTATCCCATTCCGGCAAATGCACTCTTGGGATTACTCAGGCCCATACCACGGCTACGACGGCTTCGCCATCTTCGCCCGCGATATGGACATGACGCTGAATAACCCATGCTGGAAACAAATCAAGGCGCCTTGGAAAACCGAAGCGTCTGAGAGCGAAGCGGTAAAAGCGGTCGCTTAATAGCGAATGCGATGATGCCGTAGGGCACGCACCATCGCTCCTCGGGGCAATGGGCGTACCCTGCCTTTCGAAGATCGGGCTGCCTGGACAAAGCAGCCCGACTAAATCCAATCAACGCCGGACCACAGATTAGTGGCGCGTTTAGGAGATTATCATGAGCCAAAATGTCGACAAAATAGCCCCTAGTTATCCCTTGTTTCGAACCGACGAATACAAGGAAAATCTTGCCAACAAACGCGCGATGTACGAAGAGCGTCACCCGCAAGATACCATTGACGAAGTATTCGAATGGACGACGACTAAGGAATATCAAGAATTGAACTTCAGCCGCGAAGCGATCACGATCAATCCGGCTAAAGCTTGCCAACCGCTGGGTGCCGTGTTGTGCGCTCTGGGTTTCGAAAAAACCATGCCGTATGTCCACGGTTCGCAAGGTTGCGTGGCTTACTTCCGTACCTACTTCAACCGCCATTTCAAAGAGCCGGTTTCCTGCGTTTCCGACTCCATGACCGAAGACGCGGCGGTATTCGGTGGTCAGAAAAACATGTTCGCGGGTTTGGAAAACGCCAAAGCCCTGTATCAGCCGGACATCATCGCGGTATCCACCACTTGCATGGCGGAAGTTATCGGCGACGACTTGAACGCGTTTATCAACAACGCCAAGAAAGAAGGCCATGTTGATCAAGATTTCCCGGTGCCATTCGCTCATACCCCAAGCTTCGTCGGTAGCCACACCACCGGTTGGGACAACATGTTCGAAGGCATGGCGCGCTACTTCACGCTGAAAACGATGGAAGGCAAGGAGCCCGGCAAAAACGGCAAGATCAACTTCGTGCCCGGTTTCGAAACCTATTTGGGTAACTACCGCGTCATCCACCGGATGATGAAAGAAATGGGTGTCGATTACACGATGCTGAGCGATCCGACCGAAGTATTGGATACCCCGGCGGACGGTACTTTCCGGATGTACTCCGGCGGTACCACGATGGACGAAATCAAGGATGCGCCGAACGCGATCACCACCGTGTTGCTGCAACCTTGGCAGTTGGAAAAAACCAAGAAATTCGCCGAAACCACTTGGAACCACGATGTGCCGAAACTGAACATTCCGATGGGCTTGGAATGGACCGACGCGTTGCTGATGAAAGTTTCCGAACTGAGCGGCAAACCCATTTCGAAATCACTGGAAGTCGAACGCGGTCGTTTGGTGGATATGATGACCGACTCGCACGCTTGGTTGCACGGCAAAAAATTCGCATTGTACGGCGATGCCGACTTCGCGTTGGGTATGACCAAAATGCTGCTGGAGTTTGGCGCGGAAGTCACCGACGTGTTGGTTAACCACGCCAACAAACGCTGGAAAAAAGCTTGCGAAGAAATCTTGAAAGCGTCGCCTTACGGTCAAACCGCTACCGTGCACATCGGTCGCGACTTGTGGCACTTCCGTTCGTTGATGTTTACCAATAAACCGGACTTCATGATCGGCAATTCCTACGGTAAATTCATCCAACGGGATACCATGTACAAAGGCGAGGAGTTCGAAGTGCCGCTGATTCGGATCGGCTTCCCGATTTTCGACCGTCACCACTTGCACCGTATGACCACCTTGGGCTACGAAGGCGCGATGTACGTGCTGACTACGCTGGTTAACGCGGTACTGGAGCAGTTGGATAAGGAAACCCGCGGTATGGGAACGACCGACTACAATTACGATTTGATCCGTTAACAAATCGTTTATCCGCGGGGGCAAATGCGAGTTTGCCCCCGCTTTCGTTTGGAGAAATCTATGCCCAGCGTCATGCTCAGAAAACGCGAAGATGGTAAACTGCTGTTCTATGTTGCCAAAAAAGACTTGGAAGAAACCATAGAATCGTTAGAATTCGATGGCGAGGACAAATGGGGCGGCGAAGTCACGTTGGGTGATGGCTCAAAATATTACTTCGAACCGATGAGTCCTCCACCGAAGATCCCAACCACATTGCAAGCCAAGCGATTAGCGGAGGAATAAAGCATGACTCTCTACATTGTTGCCGAGGAATGTATTTCCTGTGGTGATTGCAAACCTGTGTGCCCAACCGACTCGATCAAGGAAGGCGCGGTGGTGTTCGAAATCAACAAAAAAACCTGCACCGAGTGCAATGGTGACTTCGACGAACCGCAATGCGTTAAGGTTTGCCCGATTGACAATTGCATATTGCCGTTAGTGGCATAGTGCCATGCGCCAGTCCGCCTTGACGAGGGAACTGGCTTTGCGTATCGGGTTGGCGTCTCGAGCCCTGCCCGATACCGCTCCCAAATTATTTGTGTCGATTTTGCATGCTTGCGTGGGGCCGGTATTGGACGGCAACACGCTGGCGGAGCTTGGCGAGGACCGCTTCCGTCAGGCGCTGAGCAATTTCGGGATCTCGGCGGACCCGCAAACCGTGCGTTTAACGCTGGGGATATTGCAAAGCATCGCCTTTCCCGATCCGCCCAAGCCGCAAACCTTGCCGGCCGATGCCGCCGGCTCGATATTGGTGGCCGTTGTCAGCGACGATCCGACTCGGATCGCCGGCCATTTCGGCTCTTGCCGCCAGTTTTTGATCTATCAGGTGTCCGCGGACGAAGCTCGGTTAATCGACATCCGCAGTGTGGACATGGATGCTCAGCGGCGTCATGCCGACAAGAATACTTACCGCGCGGAGTTAATCGCCGATTGCCGGGTGCTCTACACCGCGTCCATCGGTGGTCCGGCGGCGGCTAAAGTCGTTAAATTCGGCATACACCCGATCAAGACCGAACTGGGCGCCGTCGTCTCCGAATTACTCAATCAATTGCAAACCGTCCTCGCCGATGCGCCGCCGCCTTGGTTGGCCAAATCGATGGGCATCCGCGCGGGCCGCCGTATCAGTCTCGAACAGGAATCCACTTCATGATCAAACCCGAACAACTGCAAGAAATCGCCGGTAAAATTGGCAGCGAAGTCCTTAACGAAACGGTCGTCGGTATGCTACGCGAAGCCTACACCGACATCCATTTCACCTATTGCATGGACGACGACATTCCCAATAACGAACCTGTGCTCGAGGGGCGGGGTTTTAATTTGTATCTGGTGGATGGCCGTGAACACTGTTTATGCCTGACCCGCGACTACGATCATGCCACCGGCATCGTGATTGCCGAAGTCATCGAGGATTGAGTGCGGCATGGCGGAATCAGACGCTCCCGACTCTACACCGATAGGTGACTGCAGTATCTGTCCCTTCCGCGGCAAAACGCTATTGATGGGGCGTTGCATGCCTGGCGACACTTGCGTGTTCGTCGATAGCGGCCGCCAAATCGACCGGTTTTTCCGGGTCAATCCAGCCTACGCCACGCACTATTTGAACGATAAATTCTGGGAGCGGCGAGCAATCGCGGTACGCTATGCCCCGCAGAAAGCCTTGCAGGCGTTGATACACGACGAGGATGAGGTCGTGCGGCGGGCGGTCGCCTTCCGCTTGCCGGCTCAGCAGTTGCAGAGCTGGATAGACGACCCGGATCGGGAGGTGCGGATGACGGTTGCCGACCGCATCGACCTCGAACATCTCGAGTTATTGGCGAACGATCCGGATTATATCGTTCGCTTGACCGTCGCGAAGCGTTTGCCGCCCGGCCGCTTGTTCCGCTTTATCAAGGATGAGGATTTGCAGGTGCGCAAGCGGGTCGCCGAACGTTTGCCGGAAGTTAGCTTGGGACTGATGGCCGAGGATCCCGCGTCCGACGTGCGGCGTATCGTCGTCGAGCGCATGCCGGCCGACGATGCCGCGACGATGTTGCAAGACCCGGACTGGGTGGTGCGCTATACTGCGGCTGCCAAGGTCGATCCCGCCCGTTTGACGGTGCTCGCGGACGACCCGGAACCCGATGTGCGAGAATTGGTACATCAACGCTTGAATTCCACTAACAGCCCCAAAGCCGAACATGACTGAAGCCCGACTCGCGATTGCCGGACAAGACATTGCCGAATGCTGTAAAAAAATCATCCCTGGTCAAACCGACGAACTGTTGCAAAACAAGCTGCAACAACTGATTTCAGATTTCCCGCTCCGCCTGGCCATGATAGGCGACGAGTGGTACAAGCTTGGCGGTGTCGTCGACATGAACGGCACCCGGATCGCCAACGACATCACCGAATGGGTGGAGAGATCCTATATCGAGTGCGGGCAGAATCTGCAGACTCTGATCGAATATGCGCTTGAGCAAAAGCTGATCGCCACCAAACAGACCGGTAAAACGCTGTATTTTGTCGTGCAGACCGGCGATAGGGCCGAAGACTTTACGCTGATCGAAATCGATAAGACTCACGAAGTTTCGGATAGGATGTTGGTTGACGAAGCCAATCCGCCGGACGATTTGGAAGAGTTTATCGATCCGATTCATCCGTTTTGCATCGAGAGCTTCGGTTTCGGCCATTCGCGCTACGCTTATCGGCGCAAAACCGACGTGGCGTTGTTCATGGGCGTGATAGACGAGCGCCATCCCGGAGAGCACTCGGTGCGCCGCTTCATGGACGATTGGAATCGCAGCAGCGCCGGGCAGGTGGCTCGAATGTCGGAAGACTGGATCATTCGACCCTATTCGCATACCGGGCGTTTCGGGGAGCAAATCGTTAACGTCGAGTTGGTCAATACCCACAAACATCATCTGCCGCATCTGGAAGATTTCGCCGGTAAGAAAGGTAGCGCTCTCAGCAATGTGCTGACCCGCTTCGACCGGCAGGCCGGCCATCCGTTCGCCTGGTTTTTCTACATGTTGAAAGGCCGCTTGGTATCAACCCATATAGCCGAATCGGTATTTCGCGATATTTCCGGCGATTTTGCCTACTTGCCCAAGCGCGACGAAGCGGTGTTGCGCGATTGGATTGCCACGCCTTATAACGTTTAACGCAAGCGCCGTCGTTTCCGGGCTACACGGTTAACTTGAGCCGTGAAGCCTTGCGGGAAGGGTGTTACAGGTATTTGAGATGAGGACTTGGCCGGCGACATCGGTCATGGGATCGAGGTCGGGCAGAGTATGGCTAACAAGAAAATCTCCCGCCTGCGCCGTCTGATACTTTCGTCCTTGAACCGGAGGTTCAAGTGGAAACCAAATCCAGTCAATCAGGCTTCCTGAGTGAACAGGCGTGCACACCATGACGGGTAAAAAGCTTCCGGGGCAAATGCAGGTTCAGGAAACACCCAGTACTGCTCGAACGCCGCAGGAGATAGGGTCACTATTCTAAACGAATTAAGGGGTTTCCAAAACGTTTTCTATTTTGCGGCGTAAATCCGCCAATCGGCCGGCCATATCCGGGCTGGAGCTTGCGGCCTTATTGCCGGATGCCAAGTCGTGGGCAAGATTCAATGCCGCCAAGACCGCGATCCGATCGGCGCCGGTGACTTTGCCGGTATCGCGGATTTTGCGCATTTGCCGATCCAGTTCGCGGGCGGAATCGATCAGCGTGTCTTTTTCCTCGGCGGCGCAAGCGATTTTGTATTCCTTGCCCAAGATGTTTAACGATACGGCTTGCATCGTTTTACTCATGAATCGTGCTCCATCGCCTTCAAGCGGGCGATCATTGCCTCGACGCGAGCTTTGGCCAACGTGGTTTTTTCGAGTAGTCTGGCTTTTTCCTTGACCAGGGCATCCTGTTTGATTTTCAAAGACTTATTTTCGTTTTTGACTTGGTTGTATTGTGCTATCAGCGCATCCAGCTTGGCTTCCAACGCTTCGAGCTCGGTAGTTGGGTCTTTTTCGCTTTGAGACATAGCACGGAGAGGAGTTGAACCGATAAGGCGGTATAATCGTCGGGATTTCTTAACAATGTTAGCATAAGCCTCGTGATTAAACAGCCTATCCAGGCGCCAAGAGCCAGATGACTTATCAAACCTTAAATGCCATTTTGGAGCAACACGACGCCGATATGGGCGGCGCCGAAGCGCACGGTATCGCTACCGGTATGTTGTGTGTCGAAACCCGCGCGGACTTTGGCAATTGGTTGCACGAGCTCTTCGACGAAGACCTCGAATTGATCGACGAAGACCGCGAGTTTTTGGCGGGTTTGTTCGAAAAGACCCGGCAACTCCTGGAAAATCAGGATCAGAGTTTCGAGTTCGACTTGCTGATGCCCGACGAAGCCGAGCCGCTCGACGAACAAGTCGAGGCATTGCGTTGCTGGTGCCAGGGCTTTTTGTTCGGGGTTGGCTATGCCAAAACCGACGCGGACTGGCCCGGCGATACCGCCGAAGTGATGCGCGACATGATAGAACTGACCAAAATCGACAGCGATGTCGGTGGCGAAGACGACGAAAGCGCATTGACCGAAATCCGCGAATACGTGCGTGCCTCGGTGTTTACGGTTCGCGACCAATTCGCCGGCGACGGCGATCAACAAAGGCATTGATCTTTTTCTCATGAAACAAAGCGAATTCAAGAAGCGCCGGTCGGCGTTAATGAAACAAATCGGCAAGGGCAATATCGCGATTATCGCCAGCGCGCCGCAGCGCACCCGTAACCGCGACGTGCATTATCCGTTTCGGCAGGATAGCGATTTCTATTATTTAACCGGTTTCAACGAAGCCGAATCGATGGCGGTGTTCATTCCCGGCCGTGAGAAGGGCGAATACATACTGTTTTGCCGCGAATTCGACGAGAAAAAGGCCTTGTGGGAAGGCGCGCACGCCGGCCTGGAAGGCGCCACCCAGCATTACGAGGCCGACGACTCCTTCCCGATAGCCGATTTGGACGACATCCTGCCCGGTATGCTGGAGAACAAGGGCAAGGTGTACTATCCGATGGGCAAGGACAGCGATCTCGATCACAAGCTGATGGAATGGATCAACAACATCCGCAAGCAATCGCGTACCGGCGTCAGCGCGCCTGGCGAATTGGTCGCGTTGGAGCACATCCTGCACGAAATGCGTTTGTTCAAAAGCCCGGAAGAGCTGAAATTGATGCGCCGCGCCGCCGAAGTTTCCGCCAAGGCCCACGTTCGGGCAATGCAAGCTTGCCAACCGGGCTTGTACGAGTATCAGATCGAAGCGGAACTGATTCATGAATTCATTCAGGACGGATTGCGGGCGGTAGCCTATCCGTCCATCGTCGCCGGCGGTAAAAATGCCTGTGTGCTGCATTACGTCGAGAATAAGGACAAGCTGAATAAGGGCGATCTGTTGTTGATCGATGCCGGCGTCGAATGCGACCACTACGCCGCCGACATTACCCGCACGTTTCCGGTTTCGGGCAAGTTCAGCGAACCACAGCGGCTACTCTATCAATTGGTGCTGGATGCCCAAACCGCGGCATTGGCCGAAATCAAACCCGGCAATCCGTGGAACAAGGCCCACGACGCCTCGGTGGAAACGTTGACCAGGGGTTTGGTCGAGCTTGGCTTGTTAAAAGGCCGGGTCAAGAAATTGATCAAGGACGAAAAATACAAACAGTTTTACATGCACCGCATCGGTCATTGGCTAGGCATGGACGTGCACGATGTCGGCGATTACAAAATCAAGGACGAATGGCGCTTGCTGGAGCCCGGTATGGTATTGACCGTCGAACCCGGCTTGTACGTGCCGGCCCAGTGCGAAACTGTGGACAAACAGTGGCGCGGCATCGGCATTCGGATCGAGGACGACGTGCTGGTGACCAAGGACGGTCACGAGATTTTGACCGGTGGCGTGCCCAAACGCATTGCCGATATCGAAGCGTTGATGAATGCCTAAATGGCCCACGACTACGACCTGATCATCGTCGGCGCCGGCTTGGCGGGCAACTGCCTGGCGTTGGCGCTGAGGAACAGCGGCTTGAAAATCGCGCTGGTCGAAGCCAATAGCCGCGAGCAACTACGCCACTCGCCGGCCGGCGACCGGGCATTGGCCTTGGCGAAGGGTTCCGTCGAGTTGCTGGATCAGTTGGGCGCGTGGCGCGGCGTGGCCGCCAAGGCCACCGCGATCGCGGACATCCATATCTCCGACCGCGGTCATTTCGGCAAAACCCGGCTGTCGGCGGCGGAGCAGGGCGTCGATGCCTTGGGTTACGTGATTGTCGCCCGCGACATCGAACAGCATGCGGCCGACCTGGTCGAAAAAACCGACACTGATTGCCTATATCAAACGCGGGTTGCCGGCTTGATGGCGGGATACGATGCCGTCAACGTCAGCTTGAAGCAGGCCGACGGCCGCTCGTTGAATTTGAGTGCCCAAGTGCTGGTCGGTGCCGATGGCGGCAACTCGACGGTGCGCAAGTTACTGGAAATTCCCCAGCAAGTCAGCGAATACGGTCAAACCGCGCTGGTGACCACGGTGCAATCGGCCTTGCCTAATCGCCATGTCGCTTTCGAGCGTTTCACCGAATTCGGCCCGTTGGCCTTGCTGCCGGTGGCGGCCAAGCAGTCCGCGGTGGTGTGGACCCGCAGTCATGAGCAGGCCGAAGCCTTGTTGGCTGTTAACGATCGAGAGTTTCTCGCCGAACTGCAAAATTGTTTCGGTTATCGCTTGGGTGAACTGAAACTGGTCGCGCCGCGCCGCGCATTTCCGCTGAGTTTGATCCGCGCCGAAAGTATGGTGGCCGACCGGACCGTGATCATCGGCAACGCCGTCCACCAATTGCATCCGGTGGCGGGCCAGGGCTTCAATCTGGGCATTCGCGACGTCGCCTTGTTGGCGGAACTGTTGATGGACCAGCACGATCGCGGCGGCGATCTCGGTGCGGCCAGTCTATTGCGCGACTACAGCCGGCAACGCCGCCAGGATCACGACCGTACGATCGGTTTTACCGATACCGTGGTCCGACTGTTCTCGAACAACCGCTTGCCGGTGGCCGCGTTGCGTAACGCTGGTCTCGCGGTACTGGATCACCTGCCGTTCGCCAAATCGGCGCTGGCCAAGCATGCGATGGGCTTGGCCGGTAAATTGCCGAAATTGGGTAAAGACGAATAATCGCGGCCGCCGCTCCGGCGAGGCGGCCGGGCGGTATGGCTCAAGCTCTGGACGAGAATTCGCCGGTTTCGGTATTCACCTTGATGATCTCGCCGGTTTCGATGTATTCCGGGATCTGTACTTCCAGGCCGGTGGTCAGCTTCGCGGTTTTGGTGCGCTTGGTGGCGCTGGAGCCTTTCATCGCGGGCGGCGTTTCGACAATCTGCAACGTGACCGTCGTCGGCAATTGAATGCCCAGCGGCGCGTCGTCCATCAGCAACATGATGATGCCTTCCAGGCCGTCGCTCAAATACAGCGTCTGGCCTTCCAAATCCTCCGCCGCCAGCGCGTATTGCTCGTAAGTCTCGCTGTTCATGAAGTAATAGGTTTCGCCGTCCTGGTAGGAATACTGCACGTTGCAGCGCGAGCAATCCGCGGCCTTCAGCATGTCGTCGCTCTTGAAGGTTTCGTCCAGCTTTTGGCGGGTTTTCATGTGGGTGAAGCGGACTTTGTACAAGGTCGTCGCGCCGCGCGACGTCGGATTGCGCACATCGATGCTTTTGACGACATAGGGTTCGCCGTTGATTTCGATAGCGGTTCCTTGCTTGAGTTCGTTGGCTTTAGGCACTGCTTATTCCTCGTGGATTGAAGGGGGTAAAAGGGATTGCCATTGGCCGGCGATCAGGCCGGACAGCGGTTGATAGTCGATTTTGTAGCGCATTTTACGGCATTCGGCGATCCAAAAACCCAGATAAACGTAGGGTAGCTCCAATTGTTTGGCGTATTCGATCTGCCACAGCACCGCATACACGCCGGGACTGTAGGTCGCCAGGGTCGGGTCGAAAAAGGTATATACCGCCGACAGGCCGTGATCGACGACGTCGACGACCGCGACGGCCGCCAGCCGGCCTTCGATCAAGAATTCGACAAAATGGGTATCGCACCAACGGCTGCCGAGAAAACGCAAATAATCTTCCTCGCTCGGCGGCGCTTCGTCCGGTTTGTCGTGGCGAGCCCGCAGATAGGTTTGATAAAGCCGGAAATGGCGAGGATCGAATTCGGCGCCGCGTATGACGGTCCGGGTGGATGCGTTCCGCGTCAGGCAACGGCGTTGTTTGCGGTTCGGTTGGAATTCTCGCACCGGAACGCGGGTGGGTATGCAGGCTTGGCAGTAGTCGCAATGCGGCCGGTACACGTGATCGCCGCTGCGCCGGAAGCCCAGTTCGATCAGGCGCGAATAAACGGCGGGATCCAGTTCGGTATCGGGATGGACGAAGGCCGAGCGAGCGCGCCGATCGTCCAGATAGGCGCAATCCTGTTCGCCGCTCAGCCAAAGAGAAATCGATTTTAGATTTGCCACGCTTGCGGATGCGGTGCCTGTTTGCACAAGACGGCCAGTGCCGCCGCGAATTCGCGGCGCGGGATGTCCTCGGCGCCTAAACTGAGTAAATGATCGCTACTGACTTGGCAGTCGATCAACTGGTAACCCCAGCTATCCAAATGACGCACCAAATCCACGAACGCGACTTTCGACGCATCGGTGGCGCGATGGAACATCGATTCGCCGAAGAACACCCGGCCGATCGCCAGACCGTACAAGCCGCCGACCAGTTCGCCGTTTTGCCAGGTCTCCCAGGAATGCGCGACGCCGAGTTGATGTAGCGTTTGGTAAGCGGCGCGCATATCGTCGGTGATCCAGGTGCCGCCATCCTCCCGGCGCGGCGCGGCGCAGGCCTCGATGACCTCGGCGAAAGCCGTGTCGCGGCGGGTTTCGAAATGCCCTTTACGCAGAGTTTTCGCCAGGCTGCGCGATACGTTCAAACTCTGCGGAAACAATACCAGGCGTGGATCGGGCGACCACCACAAGATCGGTTCGCCGGGGTTAAACCACGGAAACGCGCCGTGCCGGTAAGCGTTAACCAGACGCCGAGGCGATAGACAACCGCCTATCGCCAGCAGGCCGTTAGGCTCGGTCAGCGCGCGTTCCAACGGCGGGAACGCTTGACCGGGGCGCAGGGGGTCGAGAACGCTGAGTTGCATGCTGGCCGGACGTGAATGAATGGAGTTGCCAACATTGTAAAGCAAACCGGCTTACGGCGGATTGCTGGCGGGCGGCGGCCGTTAAGGATTCGCGGTGGGCGGGTATCGGTCGGGCAGAAAACGGACTCACGTATTCAGCGACAGTCCCAACACGAAATCGACCAGATTGAACGTCAAGCCAAAAATCGCTAGTTCCAGTTTGGCGGGAGATTTAAACAGCGAGGTCGCGGCCAGCATCATGCCGCAAGCATTGGCGGCCAGGAAACCGTATTGCATCAAGCGTAATACCAACAGCGAATTGTGGACGGGACCGTCGCTGGCTTGCACCGCGAACGACAACGGTAGCAAGAACGTCAGCCAGACTATCAGCGCGATGCCGCCAATAATCAATGCCGATCTGGCATAGCCGTACGAGCGATAGCGTCGCTTGCGGAGATTAGTCTGGCGGGAGATTTTGTTGTGGGTCAAGATGGACGCGGGCGGGTTTGTAACGGATATTTAGTTCTAAACGCTTGGGTGGGCAAAGTCACGGATGATGGCTGAAAACTGTCGCGCGGTGCAAATAATATTTTGCACTCCAAACGGCGCGGACGAATACTGTTAAGTTGCGGCGCCGCGAATGCACGCAAAACATGCCCGATGCCGAATAGGCACTGTTTAGAACCAAATCAATACGGCGTTCGGCGGTAATGAAGAGCGGAGGGGGATTCGGCAACGAAGTCGTCGACAAACCCCAGAACGGCAAACCCGGTTTAAACCGGCGCGGCCAACATGCCTTGGGTGACGATGAATTGAGCGACGGCGTCCAGGCCAACGCCGGCCTTGATATTGGTAAACACGAACGGCCGCTCGCCGCGCATTTTCTTGGCGTCGCGGTCCATCACCTCCAACGACGCACCGACGTAAGGCGCCAGATCGATTTTATTGATCACCAATAAATCCGATTTGGTAATGCCGGGGCCGCCCTTGCGCGGAATCTTGTCGCCGGCCGAGACGTCGATTACGTAAATGGTCAAATCGGCCAGTTCCGGGCTGAAGGTGGCGCTGAGATTGTCGCCGCCGCTTTCGACCAACACGAAATCCAGCTCCGGAAAGCGCTCGCACAACTCGTCCACCGCCGCCAAGTTCATAGACGCATCTTCGCGGATCGCGGTATGCGGACAGCCGCCGGTTTCCACACCCAGGATGCGTTCTTCCGGCAAGGCCTGGCTCCGGATCAGAAATTGCTGATCCTCGCGGGTGTAGATGTCGTTGGTGACCACGCCGATTTGAAATTCTTCGCGCATGCGTTTGCACAGCGCATCCACCAAAGCGGTTTTGCCGGAACCTACCGGGCCGCCGACGCCGATTCTCAATACCTGTTTGTCGTTCATGTTGTCTCCAGTTGCCCGGATGCAATCCGGGATTTAAAAATGTCCAACCTCGATTCCGCTATGCTGCAGGGAGGCTACCTTGTTTATCAATCGGACACGCTGTGGTAGAGCGTAATCTCAAGAGCGAAACAGCCGCGAATACTGCATTTCATGCCGGCTACTGGCCAGCGCCAAACCGAAACAACTGCCGCCGATGTCGTCGTCCGTCAGTTGCAACGCTTGCTCCACCAAGCCCGGCAATTCGCCGGCCAGACTCTGCAACAATCGCTGCCCGGCCACTTGTCCCAGCGGCACCAATTTGATCGCGCCCAGCACTTGGTTTTCCAGCCAGCCCCACAAATAACCGGCAACCGCATCGGCTTTATCGATTTGCCAGCGGGTTGCCGCCAGCGCAAACAAGGCCGCCAAGGTCGCATCGGGCCGTTTTTGCCAAGTCTGGGCTTCCGGCATCTCCAACTTGATCAGCAAGCGCGCCAGGGCCTGGCCGGTCTGCTTGTCCTCGGCGCGCAATTCGGCGGTTTCCCGGCAGGCGCTCAGGGTTTGGCTCCAATGCGTGACAGCCGTAAGGTCATTGGTCCGCCAGGCATCGTACAACCTTGCCAACAACGGAGCATCGACCTTACCCAAGCCGTTGTGCAACAAGCCGCGCAGCCAGTCGCCGGTTTGTTCCGCGTTCGTCACCCAGCCGTCGTGCACCGCCGTTTCCAGCCCCTGGGAATAGCTGTACATGCCGATCGGCAGACTGGGGCTGACCAGTTGCAGCAGCCTTAACAGCGATAAATCAGTGACCATGGCTATGATAAGCGCCGGCTTCCGGTTCGAACGGCAGGGTTTGATGCTCGACGGTCAAACCCAATCCGACCAGCATTTGATCCAGCACATGATCGGTCAAAAACCGCAATTCGCCGGGTAAAATTTGCAAGGCCACGTGACGGTTGCCCAAATGGTAACAGGCGCGGGCGAACAACATCGGATCGGCGCATTTCACCACCGATAAGGCTTCCGGCGCGGCGTTGACCCGCACCTTGAAGCCCTGGGCGTTGGTTAGCACCGCGCCGTGCTTCAAGGTTTGCCCTCTGGGCAAAAACACCCCGACTTGAACGCCGCCTTGGGTAATGGCCGGTTGCCGGGACTTTTGCCGGGCCTCGAAGGGCAGGGTTAGGGTGTCGTCGGGAGATTCTTGGGATTCTGTGGTTTCGGTGAGTTTTAGCATTTGCTTATTTTGTGTAGGTCGGGTTAGCGAAGCGTAACCCGACACGTCGGCTTCCAGATTACTTGATGTCTTTTGGTCTTGTTGTGTCGCTGTCGCGACGGGTTTTTTACATGTCGGTTCGCGGACCGACAACCGCGTTACTTTCGCTACGAAAATCGTCCCTGGTTTTCGCCCTTTGGCCAACCTGTCGGTTGTTCAAATTCATTCCAAACGAATTTGTGCTTGGCCTCGGCAATTGCTCCATGCCTTGCTATACCTCCGGCATCCATATGGAAAAAGCCCCTCTCCCTTTGGGATAAGGTTGGGATGACGGAAACAAAATAAAGCTTTCTTGCCTATTTATCGCTCTCACCCTAGCTCTTCCTGAGGCAGAGGGGAGCATCCGTTCTTAACTAAATGGCAGTGGCGCAGCGCGTGGGGAAGCATAAAATTATCAGCAGCCACCGCCGCCTTCGTTTGAATGATTACTGGGGCCAATTTTCCGCCATTCGCTATACCCGCAGCGTTTGCAACGATAGAAATATTCCAATTCATACACGGCTTGTTTCAATTGCCGGCTTTGGCCGGTTTTTTTAAACGCCCTATATTCCTGGCAATGCGGGCATTGGTCAATGAAACATAAACCGATACAAACCACAAACAACAAAATCAGTATGAAAAATGCCATTTAATGACGCTTATTTATTTGGTGTCGCTGTTGCGACGAGTGGTTTAAATGTCGGGTCTTGGCCCGGCGGCCGAGTAACTTTTCTTTGCTTGGCCTCGGCAATTGCTCCTGCATTGCTCTACCTCCTGCATCCATGCAGTCGAAAAGAAAATATCCAAAGAAAAGGCCACCCGGCATTCCGCCTTAATCCTGCGCGTCTCGCTTTTGGTGAGGGTTTTCGGAAGGGCTATCCTTAGCCCTCCGAAAACGAGCGGCATCCCTGCCGCGCCCCTGCGGGCTATTCTCGCCAAAAGCTGCGATGCTCGGGGCGGAATAACGGGAGAAAAACCACCCCAATTTCAAAAGGGACTACAAAAATCTCGTTCGTAGATACCGTTATCCAAGTCAAGCCAAATATGTAGCGGAATCGAGGACGCCAGCTGTCTTGCGGGGTGAGGCTAGTTGCTTGAGAAAAATAAGCGGATTTAAAAATCAGCGAGTCAGTTTATATTCGCCAGTTAATAATCGAATAAAGCGCATTATATGTGCATCATCTACTTTGACCTCGTATTCGCCGGCTTTGCTATTTGAAATCTCTAACACGTCAAAGGATATGAGAAGATCAAATAAGCCTCGGAAATCTTCATCCCATTTACATGCATCAAAAAAGGCAGTTCTTTCAATAAACCTCTTGCCATTAACATCTCGTTCATGTTTTAGAATTATATTTAGACCGTCAACTAATTGTTGTTTGAATGGAAAACTTGTATAGATATTGACAATCCTTGGTCTATCAACCTCCGCCCATTCGAAACTTTCTTCCGGCATTTGCAGAGGAAGAAATAAACGCCCATGCTCAGCTATTTTAATTGCCTCATCGTTGTCAACGTTTGCTATCGCATAAAGATAAAGCGTAAACATATACTTTGCCCGATAGCGCAAATCATCTGAAAGCTGCCTATAATTCTTTAATGCCATTAACTCTCCATCCTGAAGCTTCTTTATCCTATCCTTAAGAGCATTTAGTTCGTCATCGAATTTCTTAAAATAATCATGCTGCATCTCTTTATCGACAAATTCCTTTCTTTGTGCTTTAAGAACAGCCCATTCTTTAAATATTGCGATCCATTCCCTAGTCCAGGAAATGATAATATCTAGAACTGGATAGCCAATTGCATAAATCAAAGCAATTTCAAAGGCAAGCCATACAGAATGGTAATCTAATAGCTCTGGATGCGCGTCGATATATTTTAGTTTTTCCTCAAATTTTCCTTGACTAATTAGAATAAGAATTAATCTAAAGTGGGCGCCTGCTAGTGCAAGTAAAAAAGACCCCATAAATGGACTGCTAAACCGACTAATAATCTCAGAATTAATTGCTTCAACTATTCTTTTCATAAACCTGAATCTGTGGCTTAAAAATCCACTCGCAACTGCAACTCAATGATTTAAAAGGCCCGTGTAGGGCGTATTAGCGGTAGCGTAATGCGCCGAATGATTAAAGACCGACATGCGGCGCAATACGGCTACGCCTATTGGCGCCCTACGATTTTGCACCTTCAGCAACCTAGGGTGAGCACGATTTAGTGCCCACGCGGAATTAACGTCAAATGGTGGGCAAAATTGCCCACCCTACGCCTCAAATTTAGCTTTCAAATTCATACAATACCTTATCCACCGCGGGAGGTTAATCCCCTGATGCCGCGCGTTTTCGGAGGGCTAGGAAAGCCCTTCCGAAAACCCCGCTCAAACCCGCAGGAGCGCAGGACAAATCGGCAGGATAGCCGATTTGCATGCGATAGCACCCGAAGGGCGAGGCACAAGGATGTGCCGAGTGAGCCAAGCGGCATGGGGCCGCCTTTCTTTTGGATACTTTTCTTTGGCGGACCAAAGAAAAGTATCGCGGTTGTCGGTCCGCGAACCGACATTAAAACCACCGTCGCTCCAGCGATACAAGAAATCAACACCCAACCCGTTTACACAAAATTCAGGACACCCTCTTCGTTTAATGCTCTGAGCTTCACGCGCAAGGCTTTTTGCCTTTCGTTTGATGCTCGGAGCCATGCACGCAAGTCTTTTTGTGTTGCGTTTATCGCTCGGAGCCTCGCACGCAAGTCTTTTTGCTTTTCGTTTAATGCTCCGAGCTTCACGCGCAAGGCTTTTTGCCTTTCGTTTATTGCTCGGAGTCTCGCGCGCAAGTCTTTTTGTGTTGCGTTTATCGCTCGGAGCCTTGCGCCCAAGTCTTTTTGTTTTGCGTTTATTGCTCGGAGCCTTGCTCGCCAGTCTTTTTGCGTTGCGTTTGCCGCCGGAGACAGCATCGACAAGACGGCTGGCGTTGTTGGCCCGGTTTCGAATCGCACAGCACCGGTTAAACGCTTTGAGTAGCGCAAGCCGTGCCTTGCATTTGCGGTTGCAAACTAGGCGTGCCTGGCTGGGCGCCGCAGTGCCGATGCAGCCTTGAGCCCCGGATGCCGCGCCGCGTATCGGGATATACCGAGTAAGTCATCCGCGTTTGCGCCAATGGCCGCTCGAAATAAAGCGTGGAAACCGTCACACTTTTCCAGTCTAAAACTTAACAGAGCGCCAAGGATAGTTTCCCTAAATTAACACCGTCCCAAACAGTTTCGCGGAGATTAAAAAAATGATCGCGAAGACCTACGGACACACTGCCCTTGCATTTGGATATTACCCATTTCCGAGTATGTGATATTCCAGATTTAAGCGCAGTGATCGCCAATTAATCCTTGTGTTTACTATCTTTTAGGTGAATCTCATGAAAACCATCAAAAATCTGTTGTTAATGTTGTCTGTAGTTGCTGCTTCCATGTTTGGCGCTAGTGCCGCCAATGCCGCGAGTTGTGGCGGAGGTTGGACTTATGTCTCCGGTGTCTACGAATATAATGTAAACGGCAACACATACGGTTATATTTACACGGTGCCTGAGCACACCGTGTTGCCGGGCTATACCAACTATTTCCTGACCTACAATAAAGAGGCTTTGATCCAGGCAAAAATGGCGCTGCAAAACCATCAAAGCTTGTATTTGTACGGTGATTCCGGCACTGCAGCCTGCCCAACTTCCGGATCTTTCCGCTACCTGGGTACTTTAACCTATCTGTACGAGTATTAATCGCTAAACCGGATCATGCGGAATCTTTGGCCTGATTCGTCCGACCGAGATTCCGCTCCGAGCAAACTCAAACTAGGTCAAGATCATGAACAAATTTGTCTCAATACTGGGTGTGGCTAGCATTTTTGCGAGCGGATATTTTGCCGGTCAGCAATTTCCGGATCGCGGCGAGAGCCATCCGGCGGCACCGGAACATGCCGCTTCAGCTTCCGCGCCGGTCATCGCGGCTGGCGCGAACAGAAGGCTGGATATTCCGCCGGCAAATACCGCAATGTCTCAGGATACTCAATTACCCCCGCACGAGCGCCAACGGCTGGCGCCAGCCAATAGCTTGTCGCCCGAGGATGAGGCTGCGCGTAACGAAGCCAATGCCGAGATGATTGCGTCGATGCGAGCTAACCATTTACCGGATGAGCATATTGCTCAAATGGAACAGACTTTGAAAGAACAGGAATCTGCTAGTCCCGTTCAGCCCGAAGAACCGGTCGCGGAACGAACCGGCGCGGAATTGAGCGCAGAGTTACGGGCAAGCCTCAAGCAATCCGGTGTTCCGCCGGAAATCATCGAAGCGATGGCTCAGCAAGTGGAAGCCGACACCGTCAGCATCGACGAACCGGTTCCGCCCCATAAAGCCCCCAGACCGGGTTCCTGAGCCAACGGCTGGCGAGTTTTCTTCCGCCATCCCTTTCTTGTTGTGGCTGGCCGATACCGGGCCGGACACGGGATAGGGATGGCTAAATCGTCCTCAAAACAAAAAATACCGCTGCGCCATCGGCAACACCACCGCCGGTTCGCAAATCAACAACTCTCCATCCGCCCGCACCTGATAAGTCTGCGGACAAACCTCCATCACCGGCTGGTAGTCGTTCAGTTTCAAATCGGCCTTGCCGATAGTTCGGGTGTTTTTCACCGCACCCACCCGTTTTTGTAGTCCCAATTGCTCCGCCAAACCCGATGCCACTGCCGCTTGCGGCAAAAAGATCATCGAATTGTTGGCGGCGGTGCGGCCAAAACTGCCGAACATGGGTCGGTAATGCACCGGTTGCGGGGTGGGTATCGAGGCATTGGCATCGCCCATCGGCGCGGCGGCGATCAGGCCGCCTTTAATGATCAGGCTGGGCTTAACCCCGAAGAAGGCCGGCTGCCAGAGCACTAGATCGGCCAGTTTGCCGGCTTCGATGGAGCCCACTTCGTGGCTGATGCCGTGGCTGATGGCCGGGTTGATGGTGTATTTGGCGATGTAGCGCTTGATACGGAAATTGTCGTTTTGCGCCCCCTCACCCCCAGCCCCTCTCCCGGTGGGAGAGGGGAGAGGTTTGTCTTTGTCCCCCTCGCCCTTAGGGAGAGGGGTTAGGGGTGAGGGTAAATGCCCACGTTGCGCTTTCATCTTGTGCGCAGTCTGCCAGGTACGGATCACTACTTCGCCGACCCGGCCCATGGCTTGCGAATCCGAGGAAATCATCGAAAACGCACCCAGGTCGTGCAGGATGTCTTCGGCGGCGATAGTTTCGCGGCGGATGCGTGATTCGGCAAAAGCCACGTCTTCCGGGATGCTCGGATCAAGATGATGGCAGACCATCAGCATGTCCAGATGCTCATCGACGGTGTTGACCGTGTAGGGCCGGGTCGGGTTAGTCGACGACGGCAGCACATTGTTCAAGCCGCAGGCTTTGATGATGTCCGGCGCATGGCCGCCACCGGCGCCTTCGGTGTGGTAGGTATGTATCGTGCGGCCCTTGAAGGCGGCGAAAGTATCTTCGACAAACCCGGATTCGTTCAAGGTATCGGTGTGAATTGCCACCTGCACGTCGTAATCGTCGGCCACGCCTAGGCAGCAGTCTATCGCCGCCGGGGTGGTGCCCCAATCTTCATGCAGTTTCAGGCCCATCGCTCCGGCTTTGATTTGTTCCTCCAATGCACCGGGCAGGCTGGCGTTGCCCTTGCCCAGCAAACCAAAGTTCATCGGCAAACCGTCCAGCGCGGTCAGCATTTGTTGCAGATGCCAAGGCCCCGGCGTACAAGTGGTGGCATTGGTGCCGGTGGCCGGACCGGTGCCGCCGCCTATCATCGTCGTCACGCCGGAGCACAGTGCTTCGTCGATCTGCTGCGGACAAATGAAATGGATGTGGGCGTCAATGCCGCCGGCGGTCAGAATCTGGCCTTCGCCGGCGATGACTTCGGTGCCGGGGCCGACAATGATGTCCACGCCGGGTTGAATGTCGGGATTGCCGGCTTTGCCGATTTTAAAAATCCGCCCCTGCTTGATGCCGACATCGGCTTTGACGATGCCCCAGTAATCGATGATCAGCGCGTTAGTGATCACCAAATCCACGGCCTGGTCGTTACCGAGCTGGCTTTGGCCCATGCCGTCGCGGATCACCTTACCGCCGCCGAATTTCACCTCGTCGCCGTAGACGGTGTAATCGGCTTCCACTTCCAGAATCAAATCGGTGTCGGCCAGCCGCAAGCGGTCGCCGGTGGTGGGGCCGAACATGTCGGCATAAGCCGCTCTCGAAATCTTGCTCATGCGGTTTTCTCCAATGCGCCCATCACCTCGCCGCGAAAGCCGTAGACTTTGCGCTCGCCGGCAAAAGCCACCAACTGCACCTCGCGTTGCTGGCCCGGCTCAAAACGCACCGCGGTGCCGGCCGGAATATCCAATCTAAAACCCAAGGCCACACTGCGGTCGAAGTGCAAAGCCGGGTTGGTTTCGTAAAAATGATAATGCGAGCCGACCTGAATTGGCCGGTCGCCGCTGTTGGCAACCAAGACTTTAACGGTGGCGCGGCCGGCATTGAGTTCGATGTCGCCAGCGGCTGGGAAGATTTCTCCGGGGATCATTTTGGGCTCCTTTTATTCATTTTTTCCGCGTGGGCACGATAAATCGTGTCCACCCTACATGTTGGATTTTCTTTGCTTTCTGACAGATTTGCGTAGGGTGGGCACGTGCTTTTTGTGCCCACGCGATGACTAAACAATCGGCTCATGCACCGTCACCAATTTGGTGCCATCAGGAAACGTCGCCTCCACCTGCACCTCGGTCAGCATCTCGGCGATGCCGTCCATCACATCGTCGATGCTTAACAACGTTCGACCATAAGCCATTAACTCGGCCACGGTCTGACCGTCGCGGGCGCCTTCCATGATCGCGGCGGAGATATAGGCCACGGCTTCCGGGTAGTTAAGTTTCAAGCCTCTGGCTTTGCGGCGCTCGGCGAGAAGGGCGGCAGTGAAGAGGAGGAGTTTGTCTTTTTCTCTAGGGGTTAGTTGCATGGCGTTATCGTCAGCTAAATAGTAGTGTTTGGAATGTTGGTAAGTTGTATCGCGGTTAAATGTTTCCCAACTTGCATAGGCCTATCTTCCGAGTTATTGTGTCGTACCGTTTTTTGTACAACAGGAGCATTAATGGACGCCATCAGTTACAGCGCCGCTCGCGCCAATTTAGCCAAAACCATGGACAAGGTTTGCGCCGACCATGCCCCCATCATCATCACCCGTAAAAGCGAATCCCCGGTGGTGATGCTGTCTTTGGAAGACTACCAAGCCATGGAGGAAACCGCCTATTTATTACGCTCGCCAGCCAACGCCCGCCGCTTGCTGGAGTCCATCGCCGAGCTGGAGTCCGGCCAAGGCACGGAGCGCGAATTAATCGAGTGAAAATCACGTTTTCTTCCGATGCCTGGGATAGCTATCTGTACTGGCAAACCACCGACAAGGCCATTCTTAAACGCATCAACCAATTGATCAAGGAAATCCAGCGCCAGCCGTTCGAGGGCATCGGTAAGCCGGAACCACTGCAACACGGTTTGTCCGGCTATTGGTCGCGGCGGATAAACGACGAGCATCGAATCGTTTATAAGGTTACTGGGGATACTTTGTTGATTGCGCAATTGCGGTATCACTATGAGTATTGACCTTAATTTGTGTCGCTACCGCGACGAGTTTATTTAATGTCGGGTCTCGGCCCGACAGCCGAGATACTTTCTTTTGTTTGGCCAAAAGAAAGTATCCAAAGAAAAAGCCACCCCATGCCGCTTTGATCCTGCGCTTCGAAGGGTTTGAACGGGGTTTTCGGAAGGGCTATCCATAGCCCTCCGAAAACGAGCGGCATCCTTGCCGCTCCCCTGCGGGCTGATCCGTCCAAACCCTCCGGTGCTCGGCGCGGCATCAGGGGAGAAAACCGTCCCGAATTTTGAAGTCAAAAAATGAAATTCGGTAGGTCCGATTAGCGAAGCGTAATCGGACGGATGTTTAAATAATAAATTTATTGAATGCCTTATAAAAATATATAATATCAAAAAGTCAAAATTAAACTATTCAATAAATTCATTCGTCCGATTACGCTTCGCTAATCGGACCTACGGCGCCTGAGCAGCCAGTAATAGACTTCGGGTTCGGGTTTCAAAGTCTTCAGAAAATTCAGATACTTTCAAATTTTCAATTAGTTTTATGACTTGTTTACATTCTGTATAATTGAAGTTTGATCGTAACCATAAAAAACTCAGTATTAGCCAAGAGGAGTATTTGCATAAGTCTCTTAGGTCATTGCAATTAATTTGAACTCCATGACCTTCATGAACGATTTTAGACCGAAGATCATAAAGGGCATTAATGCGCTTAGATAACCAGCGAACATTAGGTCTATCACTAAACTCGTGTCCACAATACCATATTAATATAGGCATACCGTCAACAAGATTTCTTGTTATTCCATTTTGAGAATGAAGTCCCGTTGTTAGTAAGCTTTCAATTGAAATCCAATACTTAACGAACGCAGAGTCTGGTTTAAAGTCGTTTTGAGCTTCTCCAATCCAATATATAGCAGATTTAACTGCCTTTTCATAGTTATTGTAAGGATGAAAAATAAAATCACTTATTTCATTTAAGTAGCCATTTTTCTTTATATCGGAAAAGTTTCTGCTATAAATGTCGAAGGCAAATAATGGAGCTGCGCCTCGATGATTAGATAAGGAAATGTGGTCGGATTCTACATAAAAAAAGTCCGAATTATTTTCAGGCCATTCGTTTTCAATAGAAATCTTAACTAAGCCTTCTTTTACACGATCATGGTGCAAGACACAAAATATGAATCTAAAATAAGAAATTACTGAATTTGCCTTCTCTCTGGCAACTAGTTCAGATAAATCTCTACAACCAAAAACACTTACTATTAGAGTAGTTTTGCCAATGAACTTTTTATACAAGGTTGAGTGTAAATATTCTGTCCATTGGTAATTGTTACTCTTGTTTTCATCAAGGAGTCGGTCAGCTAACGCCTTGTCAAATAAAACTATAGATACTTCGCCGAATTCCTCATGTAAACTATCCTTTAGCATCAAGCCGTGTACGGAAAAATAAAATCTATATTTATGTAGTTTTGAGTTAATTTTCTCAATCCACGTAGAAGTAAAAAAATCAAAATCAAATTTATTTTGCTCAATAAAATGCTCGTCAAGCGAATCTGAAAATGCCCAAAAAACAGTGTCTAGGCTAGCAACTCCAGCAATGTCATCCCAAGACATAAGCTTTTTGCAAAAATCTAAAAATAAATCGCATGTCTCGCGTGAATACGCGCGCCTAGATTTATGGAGATGGTTTGGGTAATTTTTGAGGTCGTCTAAACTGGTTGGTATTATAAAGTTTTTCTTGTCGGTAATAGATGAAAAAGAGCATTGTAGTTTTTTGCATAATTTCCTAGGTATATTTTTGAAGATAATTTTCATTGAATATCTTTGTTTTTATCTCATAGGGTTCACAATGTGAAACGCATTCTGCGCGATAGATGCGCCGCCTATTGTCAGCAGCATCCTACAATAGAACTTGAAACCCAAATTGCAAAATAATCCAACAACATTTCTTCTCGTGACGGGGTTATTGCCCCTGATGCCGCGCCGAGCACCGGAGGGTTTGAACGGATTAGTCCGCAGGGGCGATGCAGGGATGCATCGCGTTTTCGGAGGGCTATGGATAGCCCTTCCGAAAACCCCGTTCAAACCCTTCGGAGCGCAGGATATAAGCGGCATGGGGTGGCCTTTTCTTTGGATACTTTCTTTTGGCCAAACAAAAGAAAGTATCTCGGCTGTCGGGCCGAGACCCGACTTCTAAACAACCCCGTCGCGGCAGCGACACAAAATGGTTAATCCGTTCATGGTTCGACAAGCTCACCACGAACGGCTTAACCGGCACCGCAATCAAATTCTCATGTCGCCCAAATCCTCGGCAAACAAACCTCCTTCCCAATCACATCCCCCCGCACCAATCCCCAAACCCCCTCAAAAAAAACCTTCAAAAAATCCGCCCTAAGATCCAAGCCCCGACAAATCAACAAACCCTCAATCAAAGTCACCCCGCGATTAGTCTCTTCCCCAATCAATGCCTGCACTGCCGCCAACTGCAAAGGCGTAGCCGGATAAACGAACAGCGTCCCGCAAGCCGAATGCCCAAACAAACCCCAACGGGCCTTAAAGGCTTCCGCATCCAGATGCAAGCGTTCCATGTAAACCATGCGCCCGGCACGACTGATGCGCCAGCTTAAAGTGGCTGCCCCGTTATCGAAGCCTTCACCAGCAGCCGGGCGGCCCAAGGCTAATATTTCCCAGCCGATGAAGCGGGCGTGTTCGGCCAGATCGATATTCATGCTGGAATTTAAGCGCGCACCTTCGTAAACGATGGTTTCCTGCGGCAGCCATTCCAGGCTGGCGTTTTCAGCAACCGTGAGGTTGACGGTCTGCCGCGCTTCGCCGCCGCCGCTACGGTAGAACTTGCCGGCGGCCGGGGTGGTGATCAGCGCTTGGGCATCGGGTTCGACAGTGGCTGTAATACTTAGCTGATCGCCGGATACAACGCCGCCGGGCGGATGCAGCAAATAGACATGGCAGACGCCGCCTTCAGGGTAGAAGGGCCGCTGCACGGTCAAGGGGCCACGGTGGGTGCGGTTGACCAAGGCGGTTTTGGATCCACGTGGGGCGAAACCTAAAGTGAGTTCGGCTTCCCAGTGGCTGAACGATTGACTACAAAACTGTTTCTCCGCGAGCTCGTTACTCATTTGAATCTGTTAGTTGTTCAGGGTTCGAAACCTTATTTTGCGTGCCCTTCGACAAGCTCAGGACGACCGGTAATTAGAGGCGGGTAACAAAGTCAATCCGTTCGTCCTGAGCTTGTCGAAGGATGAACGGATTGACTTTTCGCAAGCCGGCTAACTTCAGCCCAATCACCTCTCATCATGGCTTCTTTCTTTTTCCGACTCGAGCCCTTGATTTGCCGTTCCGCCGATAGCGCTTCTTCTCGCGTGCTGGTTGCCTGAGACCAAATGCACTCTACCGGAAGACGCGATAAAGTGTAGCCACCGCATTCGCCAGCTTGATGTTGGGCTATTCGTTTTTCGAGATTATCGGTATGGCCGGTGTAATAGCTGCCGTCGGCGCAGCGAAGGATATAAACCCAGAACATTCTGCTTCCTTATCCTTGTTTGAGGTGTTGTAGGTCGCTGTTACGCCAATCAATTCCGCCGGGAAATAATCGCTACTCGCCAAACCGTTCGTGCTTCGACAAGGCTCTCCTGAGCGCCGCCGAAGGACTCAGCACGAACGGTTTGGCGCAGAGATGCACGGATTTTCCCGCCCATCCTTCGACGGGGCTCAGGACGAACGGGAAAATCCTAGCATGCAAACGGAAAAGTCGATTTTCGCCCCTAGAAAATCAAAATACTACACCGTCAAATACCGCTTCACCATGTCGTCCGCCAATTCGTTCATCTCCCCCACCGCCACATGCCGGCCACGGTCCAAGATGCAGAATTGATTGGCTACTTTGCGGGCGAACGGTAGCTTTTGTTCCACCAATAACACTGTCACCCCCAGTTCCTTATGAATACGGTCGATGGCTTGATGGATTTCGCCGGTTTCCGGTTTTGGGGCTGGCGTCGGCACTCCGCGCGATTTATTCAGACGAATAATCACGTCACCGATCTCGCTGACGATATTGGGTTGGATGCCTTCGGTCGGTTCGTCCAAGATCAGCAGGCGCGGGTTTAGCACTAGCGCGCGGCCGATGGCCAATTGCTGCTGCTGGCCGCCGGACAGATCGCCGCCCCGGCGCTTCAGCATTTGCTTCAGCACCGGAAAAATCTCGAAAATGCTGTCCGGCACTTTTTTGATGCCGTGTTTGTTGGCGGCGCGCAGGCCGGTTTTCAGGTTTTCTTCCACGGTTAATAAGGGAAAGATTTCTCGGCCTTGCGGCACGTAACCGATGCCTAGTTCGGCGCGGGATTCGGCCTTGGCTTTGGCCAATTCCACACCGTCGAATTGAATGCTGCCCTCGGCCACTGGGAGCAGGCCCATGATGGCTTTCAGGAGCGTGGTTTTGCCGACGCCGTTGCGGCCCATCAGGCAGACGCAGGCGCCGGCCGGCACGCTCAAATCCAGGTCCCACAAGGTGTGGCTGGCGCCGTAGTATTGTTGCAATGCGCTAATCGTTAACATCATCCCCCCAGGTAAACTTGGATCACGCGCGGATCGTTTTGGACTTCGTCCATGCTGCCTTCGGTGAGCACCGAGCCTTCGTGCAGTACCGTGACTTTACGGGCGATGCTACGGACGAATTCCATATCGTGCTCGACCACCACGATGGAATGCTTGCCTTGCAAGGACAGCAATAACTCGGCGGTGCGTTCGACTTCCTGATGGGTCATGCCGGCGATGGGTTCGTCGACCAGCATCACTTTCGGGTCCTGCATCAGCAGCATGCCGATTTCCAGCCATTGCTTCTGACCGTGCGACAGCGCGCCGGCCAGTTGCCGTTGTTGAGCGGGCAGGGCGATGGTTTGCAATACATCCTGGATGCGGTCGCGTTGCTCGCTGTTGAGTTTATGAAATAAAGTCGGCCAAGTGCGCTTGTCGGTCCGTAAGGCCAGTTCCAGATTTTCGAACACGGTCAAGGCGTCGAACACACTAGGTTTTTGAAACTTGCGGCAGATGCCGGCCTGGGCGATGGCCGGTTCGTCCAGTTCCAGCAAATCGATGGTCTGGCCGAAGAATACCGAGCCGCTGTCGGGTTTGGTTTTGCCGGTGATGACGTCCATCAAGGTGGTCTTGCCGGCACCATTGGGGCCGATCAGGCAGCGCAGTTCGCCGTCGTCGATGTACAGCGATAAATGGTTCAGCGCCCGGAAGCCGTCGAAGCTGACACTGACGTCTTCCATGTACAGAATCGGGCCGTGGCGGGCGTCGATTTCCCCGACCAGCGGTAGGCTGGCGCCGCCTTCGGTGGTAGTTGCAGCCGAGATCATCATGCCGGTTGTCCTCCGGTAGCGTTAAGAGTGGGTTTGGGTTTACTGCGACGGCGCAGCAGGCCGACGATGCCGTCGGGCATTAACAAGGTGACCAGGATGAAGGCGCCGCCCAGGCAAAACAGCCAAGCGTCCGGCATCAGGCCGGTCAATACGGTTTTGGCGTAGTTGACCAGCACCGCGCCGATGATCGCGCCGTACAAGGTGCCGCGCCCGCCGACCGCCACCCAGATGACGATCTCCAGGGAGTTGAGCGGTGAGAATTCGCTGGGGTTGATGATGCCGACCTGCGGCACGTACAGCGCTCCGGCCAAGCCGGCCAGCATCGCCGCGAACACGAATACCCATAGTTTGAACAATTCCACCCGGTAACCCAGGAAGCGTACCCGCGATTCCTGATCGCGAATCGCCGTGACCACCCGGCCCAGCTTGCTGTTCACGATCCAGCGGCACAATAACAAAGCGCCGATTAGGCTCAGGCCGGTCATCAATAGCAATACCGAGCGGACGGCTTCCGATTGAATGTTGAAACCGAGGATGTCTTTGAAATCGGTTAGGCCGTTATTGCCGCCGAAGCCCATTTCGTTACGGAAGAAGGCCAGTAATAAAGCGTAGGTTAGTGCCTGAGTGATGATGGATAAGTAGACGCCGGTGACCCTTGAGCGAAACGCCAGCCAGCCGAACACGAAGGCCAGCAAACCGGGCGCGAGGAACACCATCAGCATCGCGAAACCGAAGTTGCCGAAGCCGTACCAGTACCAGGGCAGTTCGGTCCAGTTCAGGAACACCATGAAGTCGGGTAACTCGGCATTGCCGTAGACGCCGCGGGTGCCGATTTGGCGCATCAGATACATGCCCATCGCATAGCCGCCCAACGCAAAGAACGCGCCTTGGCCGAGGACCAGAATCCCGGCGTAGCCCCAGACCATATCGAGTGATAGGCCGAGTAGGGCGAAGGTGAGGTATTTGCCGATTAGGGAGACTGAGTAAGCAGAGAAGTGCAAGGCCGAGTCTTCGGGGAAGATTAGGTTGCAGAGTGGGATTAGAATGGTGATTGCCGCCAGGGTGGTTAGGACTGTGCTGTAGGTCTTGTCTTGGCTTAGGTTGATTAGTTTCATACCGTCTTCCGTTTTAGTGTGTCGCTATCGCGACGGTTTTTTGTATGTCGGGTCTCGGCCCGACAGCCGAGATACTTTCTTTTGCTCCGCCAAAAGAAAGTATCCAAAGAAAAGGCGGCCCCATGCCGCTTTGATCCTGCGCGCCTACGGATTTGGCGAGGGTTTTCGGAAGGGCTGTCCTAGCCCTCCGAAAACGAGCGGCATCCCTGCCGCTCCCCTGCGGGCAACTTCTCACCAAACCCTCCGGTGCTCGGCGCGGCATCAGGGGAGAAAACCGTCCCGGAAGTTAACGTTGCGTAGGGTGGGCAACTTTGCCCACCGTTGGCGGTTGGTTCCGCGTGGGCACTCAACCGTGCCCACCCTACGACTGAGCAAATGCGAAGCGCATCGGTCGCGAGCGATGCGCCTCCTGTCGTCGGCACATCCTATAAATTCTTACCATCGTCAAACTATCCATCCACTTTAAATCCGCGACGGGTTTAATCCCCGCTCAAACCCGCAGTGCGTAGGATGTGCTGAGCAAATGCGAAGCGCATCGGTCGCGAGCGATGCGCCTCCTGTCGTCGGCACATCCTACAAATTCTTACCATCGTCAAGCTATCCATCCCCTCTAAATCTCGTGACGGGTTTCGTCCCCTGATGCCGCGCCGAGCACCGGAGGGTTTGAGCGGAGTTGCCCGTTAGGGGCGATGCAGGGATGCATCGCGTTTTTGGAGGGCTATGGATAGCCCTTCCAAAAACCCGTTCAAACCCGCAGGAGCGCAGGATATAAGAGGCATGGGGCGGCCTTTCTTTTGGATACTTTTCTTTCGACTGCACGGATGCAGGAGGTAGAGCAATGCAGGAGCAATTGCCGAGGCCAAGCAAAGAAAAGTATCGCGGTTGCCGGTCCGCGAACCGGCATTTAAAAAGCCGTCGCGATAGCGACACCAAACATTCCAGCCCGAGTCGCCGCAGTGCGGCTAGTCTGGGTTCCCACGCAGCGCGTGGGAACCAGCAAACGCAACCCCCAAAACCTCACGATTCCGCCGCCCGCCCTTTCTGCGGAAACAATCCCCTCGGCTTCTTCTGAATAAACAAAATAATGAACACCAGCACCAAAATCTTCGCCAACACCGCCCCGGCATAAGGCTCCAACACCTTATTGGCAATCCCTAGCGAAAACCCAGCGACTAAGGTACCGAACAAATTCCCCACGCCGCCGAACACCACCACCATGAAGGAATCGACGATGTAGGCCTGACCCAGATTCGGCCCGACGTTGGTGATTTGGCTCAAGGCCACCCCGGCCACCCCGGCAATTCCGGAACCCAAACCAAAGGTCATCGCATCGACCCGCGAGGTGGGAATACCCATCGCTCTGGCCATGCCGCGATTTTGCGCGACGGCGCGGACTTCCAGGCCCAGCTTGGTGCGCTTCAAGATTTGCAGCAGCGCGGTAAACACCAGCAGGCAGAAAATCAGGATGTAAAAACGATTCCAGGTCAGCGACAGAAAGTCGTTAATCTGCCAGGAGCCGCTCATCCACTCCGGCGTGGAGACGCTGCGGTTCAGCGGCGAAAAGATCGAGCGCACGGCTTGCTGCAGGAACAGGCTGACGCCGAAGGTGGCCAGCAGGGTTTCCAGCGGCCGGCCGTACAGAAAGCGGATGATGCCGCGTTCGATCGCTATACCTACTAGCGCGGCCACCAAAAAGGCCATCGGTATCGACAAAATCAACGCGGTACCCAGATTGTTCGGCAGCAGTTGCTGCATCACGTAAGTGGTGTAAGCGCCCAGCATCATCAGTTCGCCGTGGGCCATGTTGATCACGCCCATGACGCCAAAGGTAATCGCCAGGCCGATCGCGGCCAACACCAGCACCGCGCCCAGGCTCAGGCCGAAGAACACGGTTTCGACGACCGCATAGGTTTGCAAGCGGTTGTGGATGCTGACCAGCGCAGCTTCGGCCAGATTGCGGATGTCGCTGTCGGGTTCGATGAAATTGCCGTCGGCGTCTTTCTCGGTCAGGGCTTGCAGGCGATTGGCGGCGTCCTGGCTGGTACGGTCCTTCAAGGTGCCGATGGCGGCGATGCGCTTGGTCTTGTCGTCGCTGTCGATGTCTCGGAGCAGCAGAATTTCTTCGATCGCGGCGCGGACCTTGGGCGCGCTTTCTTGTTCCAAGCGGCCGCGCAGCAAGTCCAGGCCCTTGTCGTCGATCTCTTTTGCCATCGCCTTGACCGCCGCCAAGCGGGCGTCGGCGTCGGCCACGTTCAACTGCAACTGACCGATGGCCTTGCGCAAGCTGCCGCGCAGTTTGTTGGTGACGTTGATTTTGCCGACTGCCGAGCGGTCTACTTCCGCGAGTGCCGCGCCGCTGGCCGCGTCGGTCAGTTGATAGCCGGCCGCCGATTCCACGCCGATCACCAGTTTGCTCTCGGCTTTCAAATCGAACAATTTGCCGTCCAGTAAGGCTTGCAGCGCCGGCAAGGCGCGGCCGTCGGCGGCCAGGGTTTCGATCGCGGCTTCGCGCTCGGCCATGCTGCCGACGCGCAATTGCTCCAGATATTGGCTAAAGGTGTCCGGTTCTTGCGCCTGTACGGAAACCGCGAACATAAAAAGTAGGGTACGCACCGCGTACCAGGCGGTCACTCGAAAACCGGAACACAAGCTACGCAATGCGTAACCCACACACGAAAAAATCGCTTTGATAACGCCGCTCGGCTTGGCCCCGGCCCACAGAGGAGTACGAACTGAACACAGGGATAGGGAAAGAGCAACGGCAAGGGCGCGGCCGAGCGGCGTTATTAAAGCGGTTTGCGAACAATGAACAGACATGGCGATTCCTTCGAGGTGGGTTGCGCCGGCTTCCGTGCCGGCGCAACCCTTGGCTAAGCGTGAGGCGGATCTGATCGAGGACCCGCCGGGTTCATCCGATCAGTATTTTTGACCTGAACATTTCTTGGTTTTGGTGTTGTAGTTGCCGCAGCTGATCGGCGCGGTCCAGTCGGCGATGATCGGTTTGCTGTCCGGCAGGAAGTCGGACCAAGCGTCGCCGTCGACGACTTTATTGGTTTGCCAGACCGTGACGAACTGGCCGTCTTCCTGAATCTCGCCGATCAGCACCGGTTTGCTGATGTGGTGGTTGGGTAGCATTTTCGCCACGCCGCCGCTCAGGTTGGGGAACTCGACGCCGATCAGGGCTTTTTGTACCGCTTCGGGATCGGTGGTGCCGGCTTTCTCGACCGCTTTCACCCACATGTTGAAGCCGATGTAATGCGCTTCCATCGGGTCGTTGGTGACCCGTTTCGGATTTTTGATGTAGTCCTTCCATTGTTGGATGAAGGCCGCGTTTTTGGTGGTATCGACGCTCATGAAGTAGTTCCAGGCCGCCAAATGGCCGACCAGCGGTTTGGTATCCATGCCGGACAATTCTTCCTCGCCGACCGAGAAGGCGACGACCGGAATGTCCTCGGCTTTGATGCCTTGGTTGCCGAGCTCTTTATAGAACGGCACGTTGGCGTCGCCGTTGATCGTGGAAACCACTGCGGTTTTCTTACCGGCCGAGCCGAATTTTTTGATGTCGGCGACGATGCTTTGCCAGTCGGAATGGCCGAACGGCGTGTAGTTGATCATGATGTCCTTATCCTTGACGCCTTTGGCTTTCAGATAGGCTTCCAGGATTTTGTTGGTAGTACGCGGATAAACGTAGTCGGTGCCGGCCAAGACCCAGCGTTGCACTTTCAGGTCGTTCATCAGGTAGTCGACCGCCGGAATCGCTTGTTGGTTGGGCGCGGCGCCGGTGTAGAACACGTTTTTCGACGACTCTTCGCCTTCGTATTGCACCGGGTAGAACAGGATGCCGTTCAATTCCTCAATGACCGGCAACACAGATTTACGCGACACCGAGGTCCAGCAACCGAAGATTGCCGCCACTTTGTCCTTGGTCAGCAATTCGCGGGCTTTTTCGGCGAACAGCGGCCAGTTGGACGCCGGGTCTACGACGACCGCTTCCAGTTTCTTGCCGAGCAGACCGCCTTTCTTGTTTTGCTCGTCGATCAGCATCAGCATGGTGTCTTTCAGTGTGGTTTCGGAAATGGCCATCGTGCCGGACAGCGAATGCAGCACGCCGACCTTGATAGTGTCTTCGGCGCGGGCCGGCGAGGCGCCGAGCAGCGCGGCGGACAGAGCCGCGACGGTCGCCAGTTTGTGGAAGGAATTGCTCAGTAGTTTCATCGTTTAAGTCCTATGTCGGGAAGAAATCGTGGGCGAATCAATAGCCCGTTTTTGTAGGAATGGGCATGCAATGCCCACGCCTGGCGTTCGTTCCGCGTGGGCACACAAACCGTGCCCACCCTACTTTTAAATTTGCCATTGGAAGCCGACCATGACTTGGCTGGCGTTTGTACCCGAGTCGGTTGATTTAAAGTCGCTGGCGACGCCTTTGGTCAACAGATCGCCGTATTGGTAGGCGGCAAAAATTTTGGCGTTGTGGCCGTCGATGATGTAGTTGACGCCGCCTTCGTAGACTTCGCGGGTGCTGCTGGTGCTAGGAGCGACGTTGACGTAGCGCAGATAAGGTTGGAACTGGCCGATGCCGATTTTTTGCGGGAACAGATACATGCCGCTGACATCGTAGGCATTGCCCTCAAACATGCCGAAGGTATTGCTGGAAAAAGGCACGTCGGCATCACGGCTCGCCTGGCTGAAGCCATTGGAAATGCCGTAGTTTTTGTATTCGCCGTTCAGAGTAACGACGCCGCCGCCGGGTAAGACTTTTTCCATCAACACGTCGGCGGTGGTGCCGCGAAAGTTGCCCGGATCAGCCGCCGTGCCGGCGCCGCCTTCTTGATATTGATTGGAGACGCCGACCGTCAAGATATCGCCGCCTTTACCGTAATAAGTGCCCGAGGTGTAGTAGCCGGGGTTTTTTTCGACGTCCCAGAAGTTGTAGGCGAAGCGCTGTGCGTAGAGAATGTTGTGGTTTACGTTGGCGCCGCCGCGCAAGCCTCGGAAAAAGCCTGCCGCGTATTGGAAACGGCCGTCGAGTACCGCACCCCAGAAGGTGACACCGTCGTCGCGGCCGAATGAGCCGGCCGAGTTGCCGTTGGAACCGATGGTCAGGTTGTAGTCTGCCGGCTCGAACGGCGTGCCGGCGGAGAAGATGTTATACACCGCACTGTAGAACGGACCGTTCATCTCGCGGCGTTCGGCCGGGACCAGCATCCGGCCTACCCACAAGTTGGCGTAAGGGGTGACCTCGAACTTGCCGATGGCGTCCAGCACCCGGACTTCACCGCCGTTGCCGCAGGTTTGGCAGTCGGTGTTGAATTCCACTTTCAGGTACTTATGGATCTGACCGTTGATGTACAAACGGATATTGTCCAGGTTGAAATCGTTGTTCCATTTTTCGCCATTGGCCCCGGCGCCGCTTTCCTGGGCGCGGAAACTGGTTCTTAAACCGGCGCCGACGCTGACCCATTTGGTGTCGTCGATTTTAAACGTCGCTCCGGCCAGCGCATCCGGCGCTTGGCTCAGGCCGAGGGCGCTTAGCGCCACGCTACCGAGCATCTTGGCGGCCCGGCGACTGTGTTTGGGTGGATTGATGCCTGTCATTACATTCCCCTGGTTTGGATTGAAAACTGCCGGGATTGGCGGTCCGGCGTTCGAAGACTTCGGGGAGATTTTTGAATTTTGTCGCTACCCGCCACAATCGGGTAAATGACTCATCAGTTATTTGACGTATGGCTGTAAAAGAACGGCTTCCCGTAGAGTAAGCCCCCAAGAACCGAGGGAAATTTATGAATTCGACACTAGAAATTGGGCCTGAACGGCCGGCCGGTAATTCGTTGGTCATGAAATATACGAGCGGCTTCAGCCGCGATCGATATATGGATTCGGCTCGAAAACCGCTAATGTACCGGATGGCCGGTTTGGCGCTGGCCGCCGCCGCATGGTTGGCCGCGCCGACGCCAGCGCTCGCCGTCGACGCCGTCAAACCCTTGCAAGCCGTGGCGTTTAGCGTGGCCGACGACAATCTGCGCCAGTTCGGCTTTGCATTGGAATCGGCGGCATTGGCCGATCGGGTCAGGGCCAATCTGGCCGAATGGGAATTTCCGTTGCCGGGGCAAGGGCCGTTCAGCCACGCGTTACAAGCCAAATTGGGTAAGGTCGCCCGCCGGGAAACCCCGGTCGGCTTCTCGTTTTCGTCCGGCAATTCCGACCCGCGCGCCGCCGAGTTTCAAAAAGCCGACGTGTTGCCGATCACCTGCACGCTACGCGATGCCGGCAATCAGGCGGTGTTGATCGAACGCGAGTCCACCTTCAGCGCCCATGCCTTCGGCAAGGATGTCGCGCAAAGTTACGTGACCGACAAATTGGTCGATCAAATCAGCACCGCCTGTCTGGACGTGCTGGAACACGCGCCGTTGCCGAAAACCGAAGGCCGAGTGAAGACCGCGTTGTTCAAACCCAAGTGGATGCCGGACGTGCGGGTGGAGGTTCGGGAGATTCCGGCGGCCGCCAGTGGTGGCGAAGGTTCCGGCACGCCGGCGGCAATCGGCGACGAGCCGAAGAAGGAGGTGATTATTCACAACCAAGGCAATCCGGTGATTTTTACGTTTGGGCATGAAAGGAAGTAACGCTTGTCTTGCTCGCAGGGATGCGGGACGTCCAAAACACCGTCGAGCGTTAGACTCGGTCGTTGCCGGCTGAAGCGTTCGCTAAGAGGGGAACATTTACTGAGTGGAGTCGGTCGCTGAGCGGAGCTGAATCGTTCGCCGAGCCGAGCCGAGCCGAGCCGAGCCGAGCCGAGCCGAGCCGAGCCGAGCCGAGCCGAGCCGAGCCGAGCCGAGCCGAGCCGAGCCGAGCCGAGCCGGTCGCTGAGCGGAGTCGAAGCGTTAAGCCCGAGGCGCGAACGGCCGCCGCCGACGATCAGTTATAATCCGGGCCGTCAGATAGGATGAGGATTAGCCATGAGTACCTACGAAACCGACTTCTACCGTTGGACCCACGAACAGGCCGCGGCAATCCGAGCGGGGCGTTTCAACGAATTGGATCTACAAAACATCGCCGAGGAGTTGGAAAGCATGGGCCGAAGCGAAAAACGGGCATTGGATAGCCGCTTGACGGTTTTATTGGCGCATTTGCTGAAGTGGCGGCATCAACCGGCACGGCGCGGTAAAAGCTGGCAACTGACGATTAAGGGGCAACGTCTCGCGGTGGTCGATGTGCTCGACGATAATTCGGGGCTTGCCGCTAAATTGCCGGAAATCCTAGCCCATGCCTATCGGCGAGCCGTCATCGACGCGTCCAGCGAAACCGGACTTGACGAGGAATTGTTTGCCGGCGATTGTCCGTGGACCTTCGATCAAATCGTCGATGCCGGGTTTTTTCCGGAGTGAATTGTCGTGGTGCGGCGTTGGTTTTGTTGTAAGGGTTTTGATGGTTTTGATGATTTGTGTCGCTGGCGCGACGGGTTTTTAAATGCCGGTTCGCGGACCGGCAACCGCGATACTTTTCTTTGCTTGGCCTCGGCAATCGCTCCTGCATTGCTCTACCTCCTGCATCCATGCAGTCGAAAGAAAAGTATCCAAAAGAAAGGCGGCCCCATGCCGCTTATATCCTGCGCTCCTACGGGTTTGAGCGGGGTTTTTGGAAGGGCTATCCATAGCCCTCCAAAAACGCGCGGCATCCCTGCCGCGCCCCTGTCGGGCACCACCGCTCAAACCCTCCGGTGCTCGGCGCGGCATCAGGGGATTAACCCCGTCGCGAGATGAAAGGTCGGCGGGTAGTTTTGCAAATTTGGATAAATGGTTCTGATGTAGGATGTCACAGAAATGGGAGGCGAAAGAATCCCAAACAACGCCCGTCTCGCTCAGTTTATTCTCTGGACCTAACAAATTATATTTTTTATGAAAAAACCGGCCGCTATTAATTGGGTTGTATCGCTTTTGTATCGGGTGGCTTTATTGCTTTGGGGGCCCACTATAAAAAGCTACATCAATTGTCAGTTTAAGCATTTTTTGTCGGAATATTATAGGCACTCGCAGAAAGAATGTTTATCTGATTATATTCAAACAATTATAAGTTCCTATAAAGAAGGCATCATTGTTCTAGGTTGGAGTGATGTTTGTGCCTTAAGAGTCGCTATTATTGATAAATTAAATGTTAGTGAACTAAAAATTGAGGAGAAACATTTAAAGCTGAGATTTAAGTCAATAGCTGATGATGATCAATATCATGCGTACGAGGAGTTTGTTAATAGCTCTGATGCCTCGGATGAAGTCTTTTTGCGCAGTCAAGTTGTTTATTTAGCAAATCGCTTGTATTGGGCCTATGCGCTTGCCACTAAAGGTCATGAGATTCGATCTTGCGTTAGCGTTGTAGTGTCAATCATATTTATTTTGTTGCTTTTTTTTATGTTTGCATATTCTCATGTTTATGCGGCACCTGAAAAACATGATCTTCTAGTTTCTGTTGCGTGCTTTGGCGCGTTTGGCGCATTTATTAGTTTCCATAGAAGGATGTCTCGTCTAAAAATCCATAGTGAAACTTTTTTATCATTTCTTCAGCTACGAAGTGGCTATTTTGATGGGGTATCTGCACTTTTTTCAGGAGCTTTATTTGCATTATTGGTATTGATATTGTGGGAGTCCGGTGTTTTAAGTTATATTTTGCATGGTGTTTTTAGTAAGGAGCTATTAGGGGTTATTTTGCCTGAAAAAACGCCATATGAATTAGGTTGTCCCACGAATATACCAAGTTTGTTTCTATGTATGAGCACCAATAGTTCACAAGATTTTGCAAAGCTACTCGCTATTTCTTTTTTGGCTGGGTTTGCTGAGAAATTGATTCCTGATGCTATTGATGGAATTGTTGACAGAGCAAAGCCTAAACAATAGTTCTAGTAACGTAGGGTGGGCACACGCTTTTTGTGCCCACGCGGAAACGCCAAAACCCTGATTTAAGCGCCGAAAATTAACAATCGAAATGTCCCGCTACCGCCGCTCGCAAAATCCGGGTGCAACGTATTTTTTCACGGTGGTGACGTATCGGCGGCAGGCGATTTTATGTGATGAACCGATACGGGAGGCTTTGCGCAAGGCGATTGCAAGCGCTCGCGTGAAACGACCGTTTTTCATCGACGCCTGGGTTTTATTGCCGGATCATTTGCATTGTATTTGGACATTGCCGGCGGACGACGGAGATTTTGCAACCTGCTGGAGCGTGATCAAGCGGCAGGTGAGCTTGGCATGTGTCGAAGCGTACCGGCGGGCCGAATGGATTAGCGTATCCAAACAAAAACACCGAGAATCGACCTTATGGCAACGTCGGTATTGGGAGCATCAAATTCGCGATGACACCGATTTTGCCCGACATATGGATTACGTTCATTTTAATCCGGTGAAACATGGCTATTGCCGACGAGTCAGCGAATGGCCTTATTCGACGTTTCATCGGTATGTTAACGAAGGCGTTTATCCGATGGATTGGGGAGATGGCGTTGATGTTACGGTTGCGGGGGAATGAAAGGTTTGTCCGCGTGGGCACGTAAACCGTGCCCACCCTACGAAATCGGGATGGTTTTTATCCCCTGATGTCGCGTTTTTAAAGTATCGCGGCTGTCGGTCCGCGAACCAGCATTAAATCACCCGTCGCGTCAGCGACACAACATATGAAAGCCATCCACCAAAACATCACCAAAATCCGCCGCGACTACAACTTGCTGGTCGCCAACGAAACCCTGGAAGACTATGCGCTCCGCTATGCGCCGCGCAGCTTCCGTAAATGGTCGGAGTTCGAAGTCGCCAATACCGCCTTCGGCTCGACCTCGTTTCTGGTGCTGGAAGCGATCGGCGGGTTTTTGTCGATCAACTACGGCTTCACCAACGCCTTTTGGGCGATCATCGCGGTGGGCGTGGTGATCTTCATCACCTCATTGCCGATCAGCTATTACGCGGCCCGCTTTCATATCGACATCGATTTGCTGACCCGCGCCGCCGGCTTTGGCTACATCGGTTCGACGGTGACCTCGCTGATTTACGCTTCGTTCACCTTCACGCTGTTTGCGTTGGAGGCCTCGATCATGTCGCTGGCGCTGGAGTTGTATTTTCAAATACCACTGGCCTATGCCCACGTGATCAGCGCGCTGATCGTGATTCCGCTGGTGACCTTCGGGATTACCACGATCAGCCGGATGCAGTTGTGGACCCAACCGGTGTGGCTGGCCTTGCTGATCGCGCCGTATATCGCGGTGGCGCGGACCGAGCCGGAAGCGTTGATGACGTTGGAGACCTATTTTTGGATCGCCGGCAGCGGCCAGGGCTTCGATTGGCTGCTGTTCGGCAGCGCGGCGACGGTGGCCTGTTCGATGGTGGCGCAGATCGGCGAACAGGTGGATTTTCTGCGCTTCTTGCCGGACAAGACCGCCGAGAACAAATGGCGCTGGTGGGCGGCGATGCTGAGCGCCGGGCCGGGCTGGGTGGTATTCGGCGTGCTCAGGCAGTTGCTTGGTGCCTTGTTGGCCCATTTGGCGATACGCCACGGCATCGCCCCGGAACATGCCCACGAGCCGACCCAGATGTATCTGGTGGCGTACAACGAACTATTCGAAGATCCGCGCTGGGCCTTGGCCGCGACGGCCTTGTTCGTGGTGTTGAGCCAAATCAAGATCAACGTCACCAATGCCTATGCCGGGTCGCTGGCCTGGTCCAATTTCTTCTCGCGGCTGACTCATAGCCATCCCGGCCGGGTGGTGTGGTTGTTGTTTAACGTGATGATCGCGCTGCTGTTGATGGAATTCGGCGTGTTCGGCGCGCTGGAAAAGGTGCTGGGGCTGTTTTCGAATATGTCGATCGCCTGGATCAGCACGGTCGCGGCCGAGTTGATGATTAACAAGCCGCTGGGCTTAAGTCCCAAGGAAGTCGAGTTCAAGCGGGCCTATTTGTCCGATCTGAATCCGGTCGGCATGGTGGCGACCTTCGTCGCGTCGGTGGTGTCGATACTGGCTTACGTCGGTTTGTTCGGCGAATGGCCCAAAGCCTTTTCGGCGTTCATCGCGCTGGGCCTCGCGTTCGCGCTGGCGCCGTTGCTGGCGTGGTGGAGCAAGGGCCAACATTATCTGGCGCGCGATCGCGACGAACACAACCGCTACGCCCGCAACACTTGTTCGATTTGCGAGAATGAGTTCGAACACGACGACGTGGCCTATTGTCCGGCCTACGCCGGCAGCATTTGTTCGTTGTGCTGCACGTTGGACGCGCGCTGTTTGGACGCCTGCAAGGTCGGCTATCGCTTCGACGATTATTTGGAACGCCTCGCCAAACGCGGCTTGCCGAATTTTCTGAGTCTGTACGTGCGCCTGCGGCTGTTGCGCTTCGGTTTGTTGTTTGTGTTTCTGTCAGTGTTGACCGGGATTTTCGTCAGCATCATTTACTACCAGGATTTGTTGAGCATTCGCCAGGATTGGCCGGCCTTCCAGTTATTGCTGAACAATTTCCTGAAAATATACGCCTCGTTGCTGGTGTTCATCGGCCTATGCACTTGGTGGCTGATCTTGAATGCCGAAAGCCGCAAGGTGGCGCAAGAGGAAACCGCCAAACAGACCCAGCTGTTGTTGCAGGAAATCGAGGAGCATCAGAAAACCGACTTGAAATTGCAACAAGCGCTGAAAATGGCCGACGCCGCCAATCAGGCCAAGAGCCGTTTTCTGAGCAGCATGAGTCATGAAATCCGCTCGCCGCTGAACAGCATCATCGGTTACGCCCATATCTTGAACCAAGACCCCAGTATTCCGGAACACCGGCGCCAGGCCGTCGATACCGTCAAGCGGAGCGGCGAGCATTTGTGCGCGTTGATCGAGGACATTCTGGATATTGCCCGGATCGAGGCGCGCAAATTCGATCTGAAGCAGGAAGCCTTTAACTTTCCGTTGTTTATCGAGCACTTGGTGCATACCTACCAGGCACAGGCCGAGGACAAGGGCTTGCGCTTCGTTTGCCAGATCGGCAACACCTTGCCGCAGCGAGTGCGCGGCGACGAGAAGCGGGTGGGGCAGATCTTGATCAACTTGCTCGGCAACGCGGTCAAATTTACCGACAGCGGCGAAATCGTGCTGCGGATAGGCTATAGCGGCGGCGTCGTCAATTTTCAGGTGATCGATACCGGCGCCGGCATAGCGGATGAGCAATTGCAAAATATCTTTCAGCCCTTTACCCGGCTCAATCAGCCGACCGGCAACGCGGTGGCCGGCAGCGGCTTGGGTTTGACGATCAGCAAGATCTTGACCGAAGTGATGGGCGGCGAAATAACGGTGAAAAGCCGACTCGGCGAGGGCTCGACCTTCAGCGTGCGCCTGCTGTTGCCGAGTTTGAACGTCGATGCCGAGCCGGAACCGCGCGCGGACATCGTCGGCTATCACGGCGTCCGCCGCAAGATTTTGGCGGTGGACGATCAGCGCGAGCATCGCGATTTGCTGCGGGCTTTGTTGGAGCCCTTGGGCTTCGAGGTTTGCGAAGCGGATTCGGGCGAGGAATGCCTGGTTCGGGTAGCCGAGCAATGTCCCGATCTGGTGATGTTGGACATTTCGATGACCGGTATCGACGGCATCGAAACCGCGATCCGGCTGCGCGAGCAGGGTTGGGCGATGCCGATCATCGTACTGAGCGCCAATGCCTATCCCAGCGACCGGCTGGCGGCGCTGAATGCCGGCTGCAACGACTTTCTGGCCAAGCCGGTCCGGGTGGGCGATTTGATGGACAAATTGAAATTGTATTTGGCGCTGAGCTGGCTGTACCGCGACGAGGTCGCGGCGGTCGAACCGGGCGTTCGGGCGGCGTTGGCGGTGCCGCCGGAACCTCTGTTGCAGGGCTGTGTCGATTGCGTAAGGATCGGCGATCTGCTGGCCCTGAAAAAACAATTGGACGAACTGGCCGCGGCGCATCCGGACTATGCCGGCTATTTTGCCAAACTGAAAACACTGGCCGGCGAATTCCGGGTCGGCGAACTACGCAAATTGTTGAACATGAACCCGAAAACGCAGGAGGCACGATGAACGGCACCTATGGCAGTAGTGGCACGGTCTTGATCGTCGACGATACGCCGGGCAATCTGGCTCTGTTGTCAGATACCTTGTCGGAAGCCAATTACCGGGTCTTGGTCGCCACCGACGGTTGCTCGGCGATCGAACAAATTCAATACGTCAAACCCGACATCATTTTGTTGGATGTGATGATGCCCGGCATCGACGGCTTCGAAACCTGTAGCCGGCTGAAAGCCGATCCGGCCACCGCCGCGATTCCGGTGTTGTTCATGACCGGCCTTAGCGAGCTGGATCATTTGTTGCGCGGTTTCGGCGAAGGCGCGCTGGATTACATCGTCAAACCGATTCGGCCGGCAGAAGTGCTGGCGCGCATCGAAGTGCATCTGACTCAAACCCGCAATCTGCTGCGGGCCGAAGGAGTGCTGGACGACGGCGAATTCGCCGCGCTGGCGGTCGATGCCGGCGGCCGGATCGTCTGGTTAACGACGGCCGCCGCCGCCTGGCTGGCGGATTTTAAGCGCGGGCAGGGCGAGGCGGGGGCGTGCGGACTCGGCGACGCGTTGCCGGGCCGTTTATTGGCCTGGTTCGCCAACTGGCGCGGCGACGGCGCCAAGGCGCCGGACGGGGAAAGCTTTGGCGCGGCGGCCGGCTTCAGCGTTGAGATCGGCGTGTGCCACCACCCGGACGAATATTTGTTGCTGCTCAGGCGCGAGGACGACGGGGCCTGGAATCCGGAACAATTGCGCGAGCGCTTGAAATTGACCTTCCGCGAAGCCGAAATTCTGATGTGGATTGCTCGCGGTAAAACCAACAAGGAAATCGGCATCATCCTCGGCAGCAGCCCGCGCACAATCAACAAGCATCTGGAACACATCTTCGAAAAGCTCGGCGTCTCGACCCGCGCGGCGGCGGTGGCGGCGGCGTTGCAGAGCGGTTGAGCCATAAAAAAAGCCCGCGGCCGGATCGGCGGCGGGCTCTTCGGCGCGGGCGATCGCCGGCTTAGGGCATGTACATGCCGCCGTTGACGTGCAGGGTCTCGCCGGTGATGTAGGAGGCTTGCTCCGAGGCTAGGAAGGATACCGCGTGGGCGATTTCTTCCGGCTGACCGAGGCGGCCCAGCGCGATCGCGCCCAACAGGCTGTTTTTGATGTCGGCACCCAATTCCTTGGTCATGTCGGTATCGATGAAACCCGGCGCGACGGTGTTGACGGTGATGCCGCGCGAGCCGACTTCCTTGGCCATCGACTTGGCGAAACCGACCATGCCGGCCTTGGCGGCGGCGTAGTTGGTTTGGCCGGCGTTGCCGGTCGAGCCGACCACCGAGGAAATATTGATGATGCGGCCGTACCGGGCCTTCATCATGCCGCGCGAGACGGCTTTACACATTCTGAACACCGAGGTCAGATTGGTGGCGATGATGTCGTCCCATTCCTCGTCTTTCATCCGCATCAGCAAGTTGTCGCGGGTAATGCCGGCGTTGTTGACCAGCACGGCCGGCGTGCCGAATTCGTCGCCGCTGATTTTGACGAAGTGCTCGATATCGGCGGCGTCGGCCACGTTCAGCTTGTAGCCCTTGCCGTTGTCGCCCAAATACGCGGAAATGGCGTCGGCGCCGGCGGCGGAGGTGGCGGTGCCCAGCACGTGGAAGCCGTCGGCGGCCAGTCTTTCGGCAATGGCCCGGCCGATACCCCGGCTGGCGCCGGTGACGATGGCGATTTTTTTATCCATTCAATTGCTCCACAACGTTGGCTAGGGTGTCCGGATCGTAGACCGCCAAGTGGGCGGCGTCCGGGGCGATGCGTTTGTTCAGGCCCAGCAGCACTTTGCCGGGGCCGCATTCGACAAAGGCGGTCACGCCTTGTTCGTGCATGAATTTGACGCTCTCGACCCAGCGCACCGGTTTGAATAGTTGTTCTTTCAGCGCATAGCGGATGACTTCCGGCGAGCCGTGCGATTTGACGTCCGCGTTGTGGATCAACGTCATCGCCGGCATGTCCAGCGCGGTGTTTTCCAGCAACGCCGCCAGTTGGCCGGACGCGGCTTCCATCAAACCGCAGTGCGAGGGCACGCTGACCGGCAGTTTTAACGCGCGCTTGGCGCCCAGTCCTTTCAGAGCGTCGATGGCTCTATCGACCGCGGCGGCGGCGCCGGCAATCACGACTTGGCCGGGGGCGTTGAAATTGGCGGCCGCGACGATTTCACCGTTGGCTACTTCGGCGCAGGTGTTAACTACTTGGTGGTCTTCCAGGCCGAGGATGGCCGCCATCGCGCCATCGCCGGCCGGCACGGCTTCCTGCATTAGCCGGCCGCGTTCGGCGACCAGTTTGATCGCGTCTTGGAAATTCAGCGCGCCGGAGCAAACCAAGGCGGTGTATTCGCCCAAGCTATGGCCGGCCATCCAGGCTGGACGGATCGTGGTGGTTTCGCACCAAACCCGCCAAGCCGCGACGCCCGCCGCCAGCATGGCCGGCTGGGTGTTGCGGGTTTGATTCAGGTCGGTTTCCGGACCGTTGGCGACCAGATTCCACAGATCGAATCCCAGTGCTTCGGAGGCTTGGGCGAAGGTGTGTTCGACGGTCGGGTGGGTTTCGGCCAGCGCGGCCAGCATGCCGATGCTTTGCGAGCCTTGGCCGGGGAAAACGAAGGCCAGATTGTAGCTTTGTGCGTTTGGATTCATTTCAGTACCGAATTAAAGCGGAACCCCAGGTAAAACCGGCGCCGAAGGCTTCCATCAGCACGGTTTGGCCGCGTTGAATGCGGCCGTCGCGCACGCCTTCGTTGAAGGCCAGCAGCACGGAGGCGGAGGAGGTATTGCCTTGGTTTTCCAACGTGAGGATGACTTGGTCCATCGACATGCCCAGCTTTTTGGCGGTGGCGGCGATGATGCGGGTGTTGGCCTGATGCGGTACCAGCCAGTCGATATCGCTTTGGGCCAAACCGCTGGCTTCCAGGGTTTCGTCGACGATACGGCCCAATGTGTTGACCGCGACCTTGAAGACTTCGTTGCCGCGCATGCTGATATAGGGCGCTTCGTCCTGCTTGGCGGTCGCCGCGACTTGCGGGTTGGGGCAATACAACAGGTCTTCGTAGCCGCCGTCGGAATGAATATGGGTGGACAGGATGCCGGGCCGGTCGCCGGCGCTCAGCAACACCGCGCCGGCGCCGTCGCCGAACAGGATGCAGGTACCGCGGTCGCTCCAATCGACGATACGTGAGCAGATTTCGCTGCCGACCACCAATACGGTTTTGGCGAAGCCGCTTTTGATGTATTGGTCGGCGATGCTGAGGGCGTAGACGGTGCCGGAACAGGCGGCTTGAATGTCGAAACCCACGCCGCGCTTGATACCCAGGCGTTCCTGCAATAGGCAGGCGGTGCTGGGGTAGACTCGCTCCGGCGTGCCGGTGGCGACGATGATCATGTCGATGGCGTCGGCCGGCAGATCGGCCATCTCCAGCGCCTGACGGGCGGCGATCTCGGCCATGCTGGACGCGGTTTCGTCCGGTCCGGCGATCCGCCGGCTTTTGATGCCGGTGCGTTCCTGGATCCAACTATCCGACGTATCGACCATCGTCGAAATGTCGTCGTTGGTTCGGACGGTTTCGGGCAAGTAGCCGCCGGTGCCGATCACTTGAGACCAGATTGTCATGCCACAACCTTTTGGGCTAGCGCGATTTCCAATTTTTCGCTGATTTTACGGATGACGCCTTGCGCCACTTCGACTTCGGCCAGATGGATCGCGGTTTCGAAGGCCAACGCGTCGGCGCCGCCGTGACTTTTGATGACCAAGCCGCGCAAACCGATGAAACTGGCGCCGTTGTAAAGACGCGGGTCGATGCTGTCCTTGAAGCGTTTCAGCACCGGATAGGCCACCAGGCCAGCCAGCTTGGTCAGCCAGTTTTGCGAAAAGCTGTCCTTGAGTTTGGAACTGATCATTTTCGCGGCACCTTCGATCGATTTTAACGCCACGTTACCGACAAAGCCATCGGTGACGATTAGATCGACCTTGGTATGGCCGGCGTTGATCGAATTGCCTTCGACGTAACCGATGTAGTTGAGCTCGGAATTTTCCAGCAATTTCGCGGCCGCCTTGACCTGCTCGTTGCCTTTCATGTCTTCTTCGCCGATGTTCAACAGGCCGACGCGGGGGCGTTCGATGTTTTCGACCGCCTTGACCACTTCCTCGCCCATCACCGCGAATTGGTACAGGTGCTCGGCGCTGGAATCGACGTTCGCGCCCAGATCCAGCACATGGGTGTGGCCGAAGGTGGAGGGCAGCGTGGAAATGATGGCCGGCCGGTCGATACCGGGGATCATTTTCAACACGAAACGGGCGGTCGCCATCAACGCGCCGGTATTGCCGGCGCTGACGCAGGCGTCGGCCCGGCCTTCCTGAACCAGATTGATCGCGACCCGCATCGACGAATCTTTCTTGTTTTTCAGAGCCTTTTGCGGCGGTTCGTCCATTTCCACCACCTGCGATGCATGTTCAATGCTAAGCCGGCCGGCGAATTCGGTCAGGGCCGAGCCGAGTTTGTCCTTCAGCAAGGTTTCGTCGCCGACCAGGATCAAATTCAGTTTCGGGTTTTTTCTTAGACAAACCAGCGATGCGGGTATCGTGACTTGCGGTCCGAAATCCCCGCCCATGGCATCGATAGAGAGAGTTACGCTCACGCTTGGGATTAACTCCTGTGGTCGGAAGAAGCCGACAACAGCAGAAATACCCGTCGGCTTTACGTGATGGTGAATTTGCGAAGATTAATCTTCGTCTCTGCCGGCAACGATCTGGCGGCCTTTGTAAAAACCGTCCGGGGTCATGTGGTGACGCAGATGGGTTTCGCCGGTCAGGGTGTCCTGAGACAGGGTTTTGCCGACCAATGCATCGTGTGAACGACGTTGACCGCGTCTGGAACGCGATACTTTGCTCTTTTGTACTGCCATTTCAATCTCCAGTTTTTTTAAGTTTTGCTAACACGGAAAAAGGATTGTCTGCCTTAGTCCGGCTATCGGTGTAGTCGTTGTCCGAGGAGCTGTTGCGCTCAAGACAGCGGTGCTCGTGTCTGGGAAAATCCGGAATCGCCAGCAGGATTTCGTCCTCGACAACCGCATGTAGCGAGATTTTGTCGTCGTCCAGCACTATCGGTTCGTAATCTTCCAATCGTTCGGCCTCGGTCGGCGTGGCGACGACGGCCAATTTGAAGCGAATGTCCAGTGGCCAGGCCACGCCTTGCAGGCAGGACTGGCATTCCAGTTGCACCGTGCCGACGATTTGGCCGCTCAACACGACACGCTTGCCTTCCTTGTCGAATTCCAGCCTGACGTCCACCGCGCCGTCGCGCTCGACAAGGTAATCCGACAAGCGTTCGAATTGGGCTAGCGCGAGCTGGCCCGCCACGGTGCCGCGCCTTTCGGCGAACACCAGAGGATCGATACGGTCGGGAAACTTGTCTGACATAACTGTACAATGATACAGACTACTCGCGGCCGCGTCAAACAAACACTCGATTAAACAATCACCTAGCCATGTCCGCTCTCGTTCTCGCTTCCGGCTCGTCTTACCGTCGGCAACTGCTGGCGCGCTTGCAACTCGAATTTACCGCCGCCGCCAGCGATGTCGACGAGACGCCGCTGGTCGGCGAAACACCGGCCGACCTGACGGCTCGCTTGGCGCTGGCCAAGGCTCAGGCTTTGCGCGCCGTGTATCCAGAGCACTTGATTATCGGCTCGGATCAAGCGGCGGCAATAGACGGTGCTACCCTGGGCAAACCCGGTGGTCGGGAGGGGGCGATTCGGCAGCTCGCCCTGCAAGCCGGTCGGGTCGTGACATTTTACACTGCGGTTTGTTTGCTTGACGCCGGTTCCGGCCGCTGCTGGTGCGATCTCGATGTCTGCCAAGTGCATTTCCGGCCACTGACGCCGGCGCAAATCGAGCGTTACGTCGATCGCGAACAGCCGTTCGATTGTGCGGGTAGTTTCAAGTCCGAGGGATTGGGAATCGCGCTGTTCGAAAAAATCGTCGGCGACGATCCGAATGCCTTGATCGGCTTGCCGCTGATCAAACTGACCAGGTTACTGGAACAGGCCGGCGTTTCGGTTTTGTAGGGTAGCGCGAACTTTAGTGAAAGCGCTTGCCCGGCGACAGCAATTCGAACATGTGCATGAATTCGCCTTCCACCTGTCCCATCAAGGCGATGATTTGTTCGCGGCTCAGCCGGGTCAGCGACAGCGATTGTTCCGACAGCATCGCCGCCGTGGCCTCGACGCCGTCCGCGTAGCGACCGCTATCGGCCAGCAGGGCCGAGATGTGTAGCAAGTGAGCGTCCAGCTTGTGGACCAAGGCGCGATTCGGTTCCAGGTAGCAGCCGACGGTTTCGTATAGGGATTCCGGTAGGCCCCAGCTTTTCAGTAGTTCCTGACCGACGTCGGCGTGGGTAAAGCCGATAATCTGGTATTCGAAGCCGGGTACCAAGCCGCGGTCGTGGTTGGCCGCCAGCAATACGGTCCGTGCCGCGTCGGGCATCCGTATATACAAGACCAGCGAGCCGATGTCGTGCAGTAGGCCGGCCAGAAACAGCCGCTCGGCGTGTAACACGCCGCTGCGTTTGGCGAGCAGCCGAGCGATGACGCCGCAGTGCACGCTGCGCATCCAGTAGGCGGTCATATCCACCAGCTCGCAGGGAATCCGGCTGAATTCGTCGACGACCGACGTTGCCAGGATCAGGTTGTTCAGATCGTCGACGCCGATGATGGTGATGGCGCGCGAAATTGTGTCTACCTTGGACTGAAAACCGTAAAACGGGCTGTTGACGATGCGCAGCAGCCGGGCGCTCAGCGCCGGGTCCTTGGAAATCACCTTGCCGAAATCCGTCATCGTGTAACGCGGATCGCGCACCATTTCGTTGAGTTGGAAATAGATGTCCGGCAGCGAGAACAGCTTGGTCGTGTCGTTGACCAGACTTTGTAGCGAGGACACGGGCGCTAGCCTTTTCCGTAGAGCGACATCACATGCTGGACATAATTTTGAGTCTCGGGGTAGGGCGGAATCGTGTAGTTATACTTCATCACCGCGCCTTCGCCGGCGTTATAACCGGCCACGGCCAATTTTAGGTTGGAATTGAACATCGCTAATAGATCCTTCAGGTAGCGGGTGCCGCCGTCCACGTTTTGTTCGGCGTCGCGTCGGTCGCTGACGCCGTAACGCCGCGCGGTGTCCGGCATCAGCTGCATCAAGCCGACGGCTCCGGCGGACGACACGGCATTGGGGTTGTAGGCCGATTCGGCCTGAATCACCGCATGCAACAATTTGGGGTCCATCTGATGCTTGGCGGCGGCTTTGGCGATCAAGTCGTTGAACTTGCTTTTGTTCGCCGACAAATATTTTAGATCGTGATTGTAAGTTTTGGGGCGGGTGCGGATGATCAGCCGGTAATCGAAACCTTTTTTCGGCTCGTCGGTGTAATACACCCGGCCGTCAGGCGCGACGTATTTGTAGATATCGGCCTGAACCGACCCGACGGCGAACAGCAGAAACCAAGCGGCGGGCAAGCGTTTCATCGCCATATTCGGCTAATCCGCTGCTAAGATCCTGATCGCGGCGGCGGCCCGCACCGCGTTGGCGGTGGCTTCCTCGACATCGGCGGCGGTTGCCAGCGCGACCCCCATCCGCCGGGCCGCGAAGGCTTCCGGTTTGCCGAACAGTCGCACTTCGCTGTCCGGCACCGCCAATGCTTGCGCCAAGCCGTGATAGACCACGTTTTTCGCATCGATGCCGCCCAAAATGACCGCGCTGGCCGCGACTTTGTCCAAGCCGGTGTCGACCGGCAGACCTAAAATCGCTCTGGCGTGCAAATCGAATTCACTCTGACGTTGGCTTACCATCGTTACCATGCCGGTATCGTGCGGGCGCGGGCTGACTTCGCTGAACCAGACCCGGTCGCCGCTGACGAATAATTCGACGCCGAACAAGCCCAAGCCGCCCAAGGCTTCGGTGACGCTGCCGGCGATCTGCCGGGCCAGTGCCAGCGCCGCGTCGCTCATGGCTTGCGGTTGCCAGCTTTCCCGGTAGTCGCCGTTTTCCTGGCGGTGGCCGATCGGCGCGCAAAAATGGGTTTGGACGGCGCCGTCGGCGTCCAACGCGCGCACCGTCAGCAGGGTAATCTCGAAATCGAAATCGATTTTGGCCTCGACGATGACCTTGCCGGTATCGGTTCGGCCGCCGGCCTTGGCGTAATCCCAGGCGGTCTGGAGTTGATCGGCGGATTTAACCATCGATTGGCCCTTGCCCGACGACGACATGGTCGGTTTGATGAAGCAGGGATAGCCGATACCGTTTTCGACCGCGGATTTTAACTGTTCGAAGGTTTCGGCGAAGGCGTATCGGGACGTGGGCAAGCCCAGTTGCTCGGCGGCCAGTTGGCGGATGCCTTCGCGGTTCATCGTTAGTTGGATCGCCCTGGCGTTGGGTACCACGGTTGCCGAGCCTTGCGCTTCGATGTCGGCCAGGGCGCTGGTGGCGATGGCTTCCAGTTCCGGAATGATGTAGCGCGGCTGCTCGCGGGAGATCAAGGTTTTCACCGCGTCGCCGTCGGTCATGTCGATGACGTGGCTGCGATGGGCGACCTGCATCGCCGGGGCATTGGCGTAGCGGTCCACCGCGATGACTTCGACGCCGTAACGTTGCAGCGAAATTGCGATTTCCTTGCCCAATTCGCCGCTGCCCAGTAACAGGGCTTTAGTGGCGGCGGCGCTGATGGGGGTTCCTAGTGTCATCACGATTGGGCTAAATAGTGGTCGATGTCTTGTTTGGAAAAGCCGATTTTCTTGGCGACCCGGTCGGCATGGCTGATCCGGGAAATGCCGGCTACCAACTTGAAGGTCGGTAAATCGTCGGCGAATTCGACTTGTTTGGGATCGGCGATTTTGCGTTTGACGAATTCGTCCACCAGTTGATGGTTGTGGGTAATTAGGATCGTACTGTTGCCTTTGCGGTAAAAACCGTCCAAGACATCGATCGACGATTGCATCTTCTCTTCAAAAGTAGTGCCTTCCGCCATTTCGTCAAGCACGACCAAGCTTTTCGCACTGCTGGCCAGGAAAATGTCCCGGGTGCGTTTCAGCTCGGTGCCGAAGCGGCCCTCGCCGTCGTCGAGGTGGCTGATTTCCGGTGCCTGGTAGAAAATTCGGTCGGCGACGCTGAGTTTGGCCGACTTGGCCGGTACGAAACAGCCCACCTGAGCCAACAACTGGATTTGGGTAACGGTCTTGCAAAAAGCGGTCTTGCCGCCGCTGTTCGGTCCGGTGACGCAGACCAGACGGGCTTGATCCATCGTAAAATCGTTGCCGACATAGTCCGGGTTTTTATTGCCGAGTACCGGATTTTTAGCGTCGGTCAATACCATGTCGTGGCGCTCGCCGCCGTGCAGTTCCGGCAGCACCATATCGCTGCCGTAATGTTCGGCGTATTTGATGAAGGCCAGCAATTCGTCGAGTTGGCCCAAGGCGTCCAGCAAATCGCCCAGCGCCTTGGATTGGCGGAAGATATTGCGCAACGGAATGATGCAGTTGTCGCGGTCGTAACCGCCGACCACCGGAATATACACCAAGGCCAGCGGCAAAAAGAATACCGAGGCGATCGACAGGCCGTCGCGGGTCACTTCGAATATATTGGACGGGAAGACTTTGGTGATGCCCCAGATCACCGCGACGACCAGAGCGATCAGTAGCGGCTTGAACAAGGTTGGTCGGAATATCGTCGCCGGCGCGAACGAGTGCTTGCGCTCTTCCTTGCTTTGGATGCCTTTTTCGCTGTTGTACACCGGGCCGACCATCAACGAGTATTCGTTGCTGTCGGCGAACGCGGCGATTTTGTCGAAGATGGCTTGCAAGTACGGTGTTTTCGGCTTTCCGGAATTGTGGATCGCGCCGACCAACTCCAGAGGCAGACGGATGCCGCGACTATAGGGTTTGTAGCCGTAGCCTTCGATTTGATGGTCTTGGCGGGCGGTGCCGAAACTACCCAGAAACTCGCCGAACAACAATACGTAGAGGCGTTTTTCGGTTTCGGCGGCGCGGGCCACGATGTTTTCGATGTTGTCGCGTACCGCCGGATTGTCCTGAATTTCCCGCACCGCCGCTTGTTTGGCGGCAATCGCGTCGGCGTCGGCCAACGGCTGGGTCAGCGAGCGGTACAGCACCGATTGGCCGGCGGTCGTCGCGGCGTAATTGACGTGGTCGAACAATTCGTCCACTTCGATGGTGTTGAACGCGCCTTGGTCGATGACGCCGGCGCCGGTCGGCGGCGGGGTGCTGGATCGCACCGTGGGCCATTGGTCATTCCAGCTTTCTAAGATATTCGCTTGCATGCTGCCTCCCCGGTTTTATTTTATGGTTCCGCGTTTCTAACGCGCGGTTTCGATCAAAGCTTGCATCACCTCGACGTGGGCGTCGCTGTCGTTCAAGGCCGGAATATAGCGGTAGGTTTCGCCGCCGGCTTCCAGAAAAATCTCCCGGTTGGCGATGGCGATTTCTTCCAAGGTTTCCAAACAGTCTACCGAGAATCCGGGGCACAGCACATCGATGTTGCGTATTCCCTGGGTCGGCAGTTCCGCCAAGACTTCCACGCAATAAGGTTTCAGCCATTCGGCGCGACCGAAACGCGATTGGAATACCAGACGCCATTGGCCGTCGGCCAGTTCCAATTGCTCGGCAATCCGTTTAGCGGTGGCTTGGCATTGGTAAAAATACGGGTCGCCGAGTTCGGTCAGTTTAGCCGGCAGGCCGTGGAAGGACATTAGCAGACAGTCGGCCCGGCCGTGCTCGGCCCAATGCGCGCGTACCGAATCGGCCACGGCTTTAATATAAATTGGGTGTTGGTGGAATTCGCCGATAAAACGTAGCGACGGCAGATGCCGCCAGCCGATGAAAACGTCGGCGACCACGTCGAAAATCGACGCAGTGGTGGTCGAGGAATATTGCGGATACAGCGGCACGACGACGATGTCTTCGACGCCGTTTTGCTTGAATTCGGCCAGTTTCTCGGCCAGCGCGGGTTTGCCGTAACGCATCGCATAATCGACTTGAGTGTCGGAGCCGGTCAGGCGCGCGGCCAGTTTTTCGGCCAGCCGCCGGGTGAACACGATCAGCGGCGAGCCTTGCTCGGTCCAGATCGCGCGATAGGCGTGGGCCGATTTTTTCGGGCGGAACGGCAGAATGAACAAATTCAGGATCAGCCACCACAACGGCCGAGGCAGATTGACGACGCGCGGGTCGCCCAGAAACTCGCGCAGAAAGCGGCGCACGTCGCCGATCTTGGTCGAGGCCGGCGAGCCCAGATTGACCAGCAGAACGCCGGTTTTGCGTAGCGCTTGCCGGCTCATGCTATTTGCGGTTTATCAGATTGAGGAATTCGGAACGGGTGCTGATTTCCTGACGGAAAATCCCGGTCATTACCGACGTGGTCATTACCGAGTTTTGCTTTTCGACACCGCGCATCATCATGCACAAATGCTTGGCTTCGACAACCACCGCCACGCCGCGCGCGCCGATCGCGGTTTCCACCGCCGTGGCGATCTGCCGGGTCAGTTGTTCCTGGATTTGCAGGCGGCGGCCATACATGTCGACGATCCGCGCCAGTTTGGACAGTCCCAGCACCCGGCCCTGCGGCAGATAACCGATGTGGCATTTGCCGATGAAGGGCAGTAAGTGGTGCTCGCACAGCGAATACAGTTCGATGTCCTTGACGATGACCATGTCCTCGGTGTCGGCCTGAAAAATCGCATCGTTCAGCACGTCTTCCAGCGTTTGCTGGTAGCCCTTGTTCAGGAATTTGAAGGCTTCGGCGGCGCGTTTGGGCGTGTCGCGCAAACCTTCGCGGTTGACGTCTTCGCCTATCGCTTGAATGATTTTGGAAAAGTATTCTTCCATTGCCGTCCCCCAGGTAAAAAAATGCGGTGAGTATACCGTATCACCGGGTAAATTCTAAGGCGTCCAGCAAGACCCCGGCGCCGGCGCCGGGTTTGTTGGCATTCTCGCTGAGATGGCGCCGCCAGGCGCGCGCGCCGTCGACCCCGTGGAACAAGCCCAGGATATGCTTGGTGATCGCGTGCGGGCGAATGCCCAGCCCGGCCTGTTGTTCGAGATAGGGCAGCATGGCTATCGCAATCTCGCGGCGGCTGGGAATCGGATCGCCGCTCCCGAACAGTTTTCGGTCGACTTCGGCCAGAATATAAGGGTTGTGATAGGCCTCGCGGCCCACCATCACGCCGTCGAGTTGTCGCAGCAAACTCGCCGCGCTGTCCAGCGATGTCACGCCGCCGTTGATAGCGATCGTCAGATGCGGAAAATCCTGTTTCAGGCGAAACACCACGTCGTATTGCAGTGGCGGAATCTCGCGGTTTTCCTTAGGCGATAGGCCCGACAGCCAGGCCTTGCGGGCGTGGACGATGAAGGTTTCGCAACCGGCAGCCGCCACCGTCGCGACGAACTGCGCGAGCTCTTCATAGGAGTCCCGGTCGTCGATGCCGATGCGCGACTTGACCGTTACCGGTATCGTCACCGCCGCGCGCATCGCCGCGACGCAATCGGCCACCAGTCCCGGCTCGGCCATCAGACAAGCGCCGAATCGGCCGTTTTGGACCCGGTCGCTCGGACAACCGACGTTCAGATTGACTTCGTCGTAGCCGTAGTCTTCGGCGATTTTTGCGCACAGCGCCAAATCGGCCGGATCGCTGCCGCCCAGTTGCAGGGCCAGCGGATGTTCCTCGGCGTTATAACGCAAATGCCGCTCCCGCCCGCCCTGCAAAATCGCTCCGGTGGTGACCATTTCGGTATACAGCAAGGCCTCGCGGGTCAGCAGACGATGAAAGTAGCGGCAATGCCGGTCGGTCCAATCCAGCATAGGCGCAACGCTGAAGCGGTGACTTGCGAACGGCCGGCTTTCGGTGTTTTGCATTCCTCAAAATTCCACGAAATTTCAAACTAGGGGAAGCTATCGTATCGCAACGCGGCGCTTCCTATCGAAACCGACGCGTTGGGTTGTTTCCGTGCGGGACTGCGCCGGCTTGGCGGGCAGGCGGCTTTACAGCGAGTAACTGATGCTGAATCCGAGCCTGACGTCCTGGTCCAGAACCGGTAGCGAGCTTTGTTTGTTGGCGAACGTGCCGACTACGGTACCCATCACCGACCAATGGTCGTCGATCGAATAGGTCAGCATCGCGCTGGTCAAGGCTTGGCCGGCGTTGAGCGTGCCTTGGTTGTAGGAGATGAAGGTTAGGGTGTCGTTCCAAAAGCGGCAGTTGTAGCGTATCAGCCAGGTACCGAAGATGTCGCCGTTGCTGGTGCGCTCGCTGGCGGCCAAGCCGCTGTCGTGGTCCAGAAACGAGCGCGCCTGTACCGATGCATTGATGTTCTGGTCGTTGGTCAGCGCGTAGTCGAAGCCGAAGGATGCGCCGATTTGATCCTTGCGCGCGGTCGAGGTATGCGGGATCGGCGCAAGGATGTTCGTGTCCTCGAGCAGGCCGACGCTGTAGGCCAAGTCCAGCTTCAGCAACAACTTGCCGATGGCCCGGTTGGCGCTGGCGCCCAGCAGCCAATAACCGTTGTCCTTGGACTGGATGTGGCCGTTCAGCGTGGTCGGCGTCAGATAATGCAATTGGTTTTCCTGCAAATAGGCCGCCATCAGGGACAGGTCGCTGTGTTCGACCGACCATTGCATCCGCGCGCCGACTTCAATCGGGTGACGGTCAGGGTTGGGATCGTCGATCGGAAATAGCGGCGCCGAATAAGCCGGGCTGCCCTGGCGCGGCAGCGGGTTGAATTGCGGATTCAGATTGACGAACATGGCCCAGCGCCGATTGGCGGCGAAATGCTCCCAAACCGCGAACCATTGGTTGATGCGGGCGTCCTCCACCTCTATCGTGCTCAGGTCGCGGTATTCCAACACGTTCAAGGTGTCCAGCACCGAATTGCCCTCGGCCTCGCCCCACACTAAGGTCTGTCTGCCCAGCTTGAAGGTGTGGCTGCCGAAGGTCTTGCTCAGATACAACTCGTTCAGCCGCATTTCGACGTTGTCCAGGCGCTGTTCCATTTCGATGGATTGGCTGCTCAAGCCCTCGAAATCGTAATCCGACGGCCAGTACAGCTTGGCCTGGCCGCTGCCTTGCAGATTCCAGCCGGGGGCGAAGGGGTTTTGATATTTGACCAGCAGGCCGAGACGGTTGTCTTCGACGGCGGCTTGTTTGTGGATGCCGGAACCGGTTTTGTGCTCGTGAACTTGCGCGTAAAGCAGTTGGGTGAATTTGAAGGTAAATCGGTCCAGCCAGCCTGAATCGGTATCGGCCGGCGGCGATGCCGAGGCGTCGTCGAATGCTAGCGAGCCGGTGTCCGGCAAGTCCAGCACCGGTTCGGACGCCAACGCCGCCGCGCCGGGTTCGGCTCTCGCCGGGAGCGCCAGACTCAAGACGACGGCCAAATACAGCCGTGACCGCTTAGGGCCAGGTTTGCGCGGTGGGCAAGCAATCACCGTCAGTTCGTTTGGGCCCGCAATTGTTCCAGCGTGGTTTCTCTAAAAGCCACGTCGGTTAACGTGCGCTGGGTCAGAAAGTCGTCGGGGATTTTTACGCTGCTGTTGATTTCGCTGCGGGCCATATTCGATAAACGATTGGTGACCAGATTCATCATGGTTTGCGAACGCGCCGTCCAGACGCCTTTGATTTCCTCGACCTTGGAAGTCAGCAGGCGCTTGATTTCCTTGTTTTGCTTGTCGTACAACTCGACCCGCAACGACACGTAGCGCTCCTTGTCGACGTACATTACCCGGCGGCCGTAACGGGTCTTGCGGGCGCGCTCGGCATTGGGGATGGTTTCGATTTTCCAGACCGGCCGGCCCGCTTCCACGGTATCGCCGAGCACGTTGATCGTGTAGTCGTCCAGTTTGCCGGTTTCGGTGTCCTCGGTGGTGAATTCCGAGCCGAACAGCGAGGCCGGTTCGGAATCGTCGTCGGAATTGCCGCTGGCAATGCGCTTGACCTTACCCAGCGCCGACAGGTAGAGCCAGGTTTCGTTATCCTTGCCGGTTTCGTCGTAGCTGTAATTCAACATGCCGACGCCTTTTTCGGAGGCCGGTTCCAGTACGATGGTCACCGCCTTGGTGTCCTTTTTGTTCTTGCCGTCGTTGATGCCGACCGCTTCCAGCAGTTTTTCCCGAGGCGTTTCGGCGCAGGTGATTTTGTTGTCCTTGATGCCGTATTGGCAACTGGATAGGCGCGATTTGACGAAGGCCGAGTCGGTGATGCTGCGCTGATAGTCCGACAGCTTTTCCAATATGGCCCGCCCGTCCGGCGCGCCGCCTTCCTCGGCCGCCGCCGGTTGAGCCAGTACGGCGCAGACGGCCGCCAGAATCAGCCGATTTGCAAAGCGATTACGCATGCTTGAACCTCATAAATTGACGGTCGTATCGACCTGTTTGAGACCGAATTTCGGTTTGAAAGCCACCAGCAACGCCGGTAGCAAGAACAGTTCGCACAAGATGCCGACGAAAATCGCCAAGCCGCCGAAGATGCCCATCTTCGCGGTGCCGAGGTAGTCGGAAAAACCTTGAATCGAAAAACCCAAGCCCAACACCATGCCGGTAAACAGTATCGATGGGCCGACTTCCTCTATCGTCTCCCGCAAGGCTTCGGCCATGTGCCGGGTCTTGATCAGCGCCTGTCGGTAATGGGTCATGAAATGGATGGTGTCGTCCACCGCCAAGCCGATGATGACCGGCGCCAACAGCAAGGTGTCGGTATCGAGCGGTATGTCCAGCAAGCCCATCAGGCCGTAAGTGAACAAGGCCGGAATCACGTTGGGAATCAACGACAGCAAACCGGCCTGCACCGAACCCAGCGTCAGGAAAATGATCACGCTGATGACGCCCAGCGCCAACAAAAAGCCGTCGTATTGCGAATGGGCGATGATGGCCTGGGTGCGCATCGCCAGCGGAACCGTGCCGGTCAAGGTGACTTCCAGATCGGGAAACTCGTTCTTCACGTCGCCGAACACTTGTGCGATTTCCCGGTTCACTTCGTCGAAGAAGGCTTGATATTGCGAAGAACCGGCGCTGTACACGTTGACGCTGATATGCGACTGGCTATAGTCGTCGGACACGATGCCGCGCCGATCGGCCGGATTGACGCTGTTGAACAGATACAACAATTGCGCCACCATCGTTTGGGAATCCGGGATACGGTAAAACTCCGGCCGGTCTTCGTTCAAAACCCGGTATGTATCCTTGACCAGATTCGCCAACGAATACGTCCGGCTGACCTTGTCCGGATATTTTTCGGCGATCTTTTGTTGCAGACTATCGATGCGGGTCAGGATTTTCGGGTCGAGAATGCCGTCCGCCGTTTTGGTGTCCAGCATGATTTCCATGTTTTGGGTGCCGGCCATCTTGCCGTCGGCGGTTTGGTAGGCGACCCGGATGGCGCTGCCTTCGCGGGTCAGTTCGGTGACGTTGGAGTCGATGCGCAGCCGGCTTTCGCCGTACCAGCAGGCCGCCACCAACGCGCCGAACAACAGCAAGGACAGCCGAAATTGCCGCGAGGCCAAGCGCGGCACGGCGCTCAACAAACGTTTCTGGCCGCGGATCACCGCGTAAGTCAATACCGAAATCAGCGCGATATAGCCGCCCACGCTCAAGCCCAAGGCCAGCATGACCAAGCCGACGTAGGCAATGGTGCAGACCGAGCGGGTCGCGGTAGACAGTGCCAGCCAACGATTCGCGATACGGCGCGGCCAGCCTGGTTTGACCGATGCGTCGGCCACGCCGGGATGCCAGAAATCCAATAGGATCGGCAGCAACACCACCGAAAATAAGTAGGCCAAGCCGACGCCCAAGGTGGACATCGCGGCGAACACCCGGATCGGATAAAGCTCTGACGAAATCAGCGAAAAGGTACCGGTCATATTGGTGATGCTGGTTATCAACATCGGCAAACCGGCGGTCGCGTAGGCATCGGAGAGGGCCTGCCGGTGATGGTCGCCTTGCTGGCGGCGCGCTTGGTAAATGCTGATGACGTGGATGCAATCGGCCATGCAGCAAACGAACACCAACATCACGGTCAGACTGATCATCGTCGACAAACTCTTGCCGGCCCAGGCGGCCGCGCCGGTGACCCAGACGATGCTGAACAACACGATCAACACCGGCCACAGCACCGCGCTGAACGAGCGGAACAGCACCCACAGCAGTACCACGTTGATCAGTATCATGCCCAGATTCAAACCGGCCGATTGCTGCAGCACTTGCTGAACGAATTCCATCAGCGGCGGATAACCGACCGAATAAAATTCGAAGTCGTTGTCGTAGCGTTGGTACACCGCTTTCAAGGCCTTGACGAAGCGGGCGTAAACAAAATTATCGACCTTCTCGTATTGGATGGCCTGCACTTCGGCGCTGTCGTCGAACTTCAAGGTTTCGGCGCCGCTCGCCACATCGCCGAAGCTGTCGTCCAAGGCCACGCCGTCGGCGTTGACCTTGGGCACGTAGTCCTTGACCGGTATCGCGCCGAAATCGGTTTGGATCAACACCGCCGCGTATTGGCCGTCCGGCGAGTAAAACGCCAAGCGATAGTCTTTTTGCGCCAGGGCCTGGGCTTTGATTTCGGCCAATTCGGCTGGATTGTCGGGCAATTGGCGCGGCACCAAGCGGTTGGAATGCAGGGTATCGCCGTCGGCGCTCTGCACGCGGAGGTTGCTTAAGGATTGTACCCGGCGAATATGGCGCAGTTCGTCCAAGTTCGCGGTCTGTCCGCCGGCATCCTTGACCTTGTCGCCGAGTTCACGCCAGTTTTCCAAGTCGTCGGTCAAGGTTTGCACGGCCGCCAACGAACGCCGCGAGAAGACGTCGCCGTCCTTGGCCCGGTAAACCAAAAACACCGAGTCGTCGCTACCGAACTGGCGGCGAAACTTATCCAAGGCCACGATGGCCGGGTCGCTTCTATCCAGAAAGCTGTTCGCGGCCGTGTTAATGCTGGTGCGGGTCAGCGCCCCGAATAGCAAAAACAGGGTTAGCGCGAGGGTTGACAGCAAAATCCACCATTTAAACCGTATCACCCGTGTCGGGACACCGGCAAAATATCCGTTCAGACTGTCGAACAATTTTTCCATCGCTACTCCATTGCGCCGCTGCCGAAAGCGGGGAATCGATTTCGGCGGTTAAGTTTTTAGGTGTCTGAAGGCGCGGGTGTTGCCGGGGGATCTGAAAAAAATCGCGCCGCTTACGCCCGCAAGCAATTACCAAGCCAAGCAAAAGGCACCGAATAGCAAGGCTTCCGGACTCTCGACGGGTGTCCGAATCACTAAACTACGTTATTTGACTCAGACAGCGCGTGAAATGGCGCGATTGAGCGGCTAGGAATAATCGATGAGCTGGGTTGTGCGCGGCCCGGCCAGCGGTTTGGAGTACAAACCGAGGTTTGTACTCCGCCGTTCGTCGGCGCCCATCGGGCATAGAGGCGACACCACTCCGCCTCGAAGACGGTAGGACCGGTGTTACGGCGTTGCTACTTGGTAACGCCGCAAGCTCGGATCGGCTTCGATATCGGCATCCCGGAACAAACAAGGTCGCCAGCCTTTCTTGGAGAACAATTCAGTCTGGTCCGCGAAATGCGGCGACTTGGGGTCGGTCGATTGCGAGAAGGCCAGCACCGCTTGGCCATGCGGGCCTTGCGGCGTTAATTCGACCGCCAGCAAAAACGAGGTGCCGTAATTGACCACGTAGCCTTGGTCGGTCAAACCGGTGGCCGGATTCAGCACTTTTCCCCGTTGGGTACCCGGTAGCAAGGTGTCGTTCGAGCCGCTGTAAGCCGCCATGTTCAAAATGCCTTCCTGGCCTTGACCACCGTGGACAGGAATCTTGGCGGCGTTTTTCTGGCTGAATTGCAGATCGCCCAATTTGGCATCCAATGCGATGCCGGCTTGCCGCAGCGTTTGCACGGCCTTGCCCAGCGCCAGCAGCGCCGGGTCCGGACCGTGTTTCGGCGCGGGGGCGAGGCCGTCGGGCGTCGTGAGCGGCGCGGCCGGGTCGAAGGCCCGGGCAAAGATCTTGTCCTTGGCCGACATCATCGTGTCTTCGTGGCCGCCGGCTTCCGGGCGAAACGTGCTCAGAAACTCGCGAAACAACACCGCGCCGCGGCTTTCCAAATCGAAGCGTTCGTCCCAGTTGGCCAGTATTCGGCACGCTTGGCTCAAATCGACGCGCTCGGTGCCGATTTTGACCGACTTGGCGGCGTGGCAACGCTCCACCAGGCCGGTTCTGAACAAGCGGCCGGCCAGCGATTGGTTGGACAAGGCCGCATCCATGACCGATTGCAGCGAAAATTTGCCGGTTTGCCGGGTCAAGGCCAGCGCGTTCATCCGGGTCCGTAGCGACGGCGGCTGACGCTCGTCGCCGTACAGCGCGTAAAAGCCTTCCAGCGGCTGCTTGGGATTGCTCAGCCAGTGGCTGTCGTTGGCGTTGAACACGAAATCGCTACGCAGCAGTTGCGGCGCGCGCTCGAACGGTAGCAAGCCCGGCTTGCGGGCGGCCGGGTCGTTAAGCCATTCGTCGCGCGATGTGCTGCCGTCCAGCAAATAGATGCCGTGAAACGCGTATAGCGCCGCGACGCCCGGATCGCTTTGCTTGGCCTGTTGCCAGGCCTGCAACGCGGCCGGCGACAAATGCGGTACCGGTGAACTGTCGGCGTACCAAGCTTTGCCTTCCACGGACGTGGCGATGGTGTTCGAGAACGGTATGCTACCCGCCCAACGCCGGTGGGCGTCGATCAGGCCTTCCAAGTTCGTTGCCTTGGCCATGTCGAAAAATTGGGCGAGCATCGAATCGTTGTCGATATTGGCGTCGCGGTAAGTCAGAACGTGTTGGTTATTCCATGCCAGATCGGCCATGCCGCCGGTCAAGGCGGCCGGAATAGACAGGATCGGTCCGTAGTGGCTGCGCCACAGCTTGCGGGTTCTGGGTTCCAGTACGCCCGCGCCGTTCAGCACTTCTATCGTGTAATCGGTCGATTCCATCGCCTTGATTCCGTCGTCGTAACGATAGCGAGTTGGATCGCCCGGATCCAGCGCTAATCGGTAGAGCGTGGCTTTCGGCGACGTCGTTACGGTCAAGGTCCAGGCGACCGCGGCATTGAAGCCGACCAGCGTGTTCGGTACGCCGGGGACGGTGATGCCGTAGACGTCGAGTTTGCCCGGCACCGTGACGTGCGACTCCCAAGCCTGCAATGCGCCTTCCCACGGAAAATGCGGTTGGGCCAGCAATAGGCCGTGGCCGGACTCGCTCAAATCGCCGCCGATCGCCCAGCCGTTGCTGCCGGGCTTTGCCGAGTCGGCCGGGACCGCGGGCGGTGGCGATACCGGCGCGCCGGCCGCTTGCGGCGGTTGGGCGTTACTCAGAAAGGAGGTCAGAAACCGGCCGCTTAAAAAAATGCTGAAATCGGTGGCAATCGCCAACAAATCAGCTGGCGTAACCGTCACGTGCCGCTTCGGATCGCGGCAGGCGCCGGGCAACTTGCCGGAATCGGCGACAGCCACAAAACGGTTGATGCCGGCGGCATGCGCGGCCAGCATGTCTTGAATATCCGCGGGTAAGCCGGCCAATTTTTTTTCCGCATCGGCCACTAAACGCAGATGTCGGTAAGCAAAATCGCTTTCGACGTTAGCTTCGTAATCGCCGGCGCCGAAATAACGCGAACGTTGGCCGCGCACTTTGATGACTTGATCCAGCAACACGCAAATCCGGTCTTCGGCCATCGCATAGCCTTGGCCGAACCAGGCGCCGGGTAGATCCGGGGCGGAGATGTGCGGAACACCGTAACTGGTGCGCCGAATGGTTGCCGAATAGGCGCGTTCGCCGACCGTGGTCGGCATGGCGTTAGGTTCCATGTTTTTCAACGACTCCGAATGACAGGTACCGCTTAAAAACGGAATGAATATAAAAGCCGCCAACGCGCAAGCGTTTGTAAATGATCGATTGGCATTCATGGTTTCTCAAGAAAACTATAAAAAACGAATAATTGAATAAGCGCTTATTTAAAGCGGGAAAGTTTTTTCGTAATAAATGATGAGGTGATTATAACGGTCCTGGATGGATCTCGTTCTGAAAATAGCGTGCGGCTGAATTGTAGTTAAATTTTTGAAAGTCATCAATCGCGGCTTTAAATTCATAACAGCTGGCGGATTAAGAATCGATGCTGAGTTTTCGCGAAAAAAATTAGCTTTTAAGCTCAGCGATTGTTCTTGATTTTAGTTGGGTGTCGCTAGGCGGCTGGGCGCCGGTAACGACAATATCTGGTGTGCATGGCGGGCTAAAAGCTGTTCGTCCTAAGCCGGCAGTAGAGCATCTTACATGGCGTATAGAACCGGATCAATCCGAATAGTCATTCTGATCTCGGCGGCCGTCGGCTGGTGTTTTCCGGTTCAATTGTCTCCGCTTCAAGCCGTCTTGGAGCAAAAAAACGACGGATTCGGCGATGCGTGTCGGCGTTTTTTTAGCACTAGGCGGGTTCGGCGGGAAAATAAATTTAATATTAAATGGTATGGCATATGCCGCAAGGCGCTAAAAATTGCGTGATATGCCATAAAAAATATTAACTTTTTGGTGAAATAAACTAGTTATTTAACACAGATTTTTAGTCGGTATGCGACAAATCGCCGCGCGACAATTTGTCTCATTGCGAATTATTTATTCTCGATTGAAGATGCGCCCGGCTCTAAAAGCCAACGAGAGTGTTAGAGGTGTTTTTGAACGATTTAGGGTTCTGTCTTTAAGATGCCGATTAATGCTGATTTTATTTAAAATTGTTTAAATTAGTTTGGTAACCCGCCGTAATCGAGCAGGTTATTCAAAGCCGGGAGTTATAAATGAAAAAAAGCAATAAAATCAAAGTAGGAATATTCGCTTTAACCGCGCTATCCAGCGCGTTGACGGCGATGGAGGCGAATGCGGCGTGTACGACGGGTAATAACGCCACGCTCACCTTGCATAAAACCGCTTTAGCGACGATGGCGGGTGGGGGCAGGGCCGGTGGCCTGACGCTACCGTCTGCGGACTCGGATACGGGGCAGGCGCTTTGGGGAGGGGTGGATTACGGTAAACGTTTTATCTATCTCAATGCATTTCTTGCCGATAATGCTTTCAGCTACTCCACTCTGAATAATGCCACACCGAGCACCGGTACCGGCGGAGCTGCGGTGGTTGCGGGCACGACGACCTACAATGCTCAGACTTTGCCTGTGGTCTGTGCGACCTCGGCGACACCCAATTACACCACTACGTTTCAAACCGGAAATAAAGTCTCTACATGGAATAACGCTTCAACGGGCATAATCGGTTTAGCAGGGGTGTTGAAGGTGCGTAGCGCATTTCAAAACCCTGCGTTATCGCTCAGATGGGGTAAGCTTTCCCTGGAGAATACGGGCAATACGGGGGGGGGCAACGGCACTTGGGTGTTGAAAGAGTATTTGACGGGTAATACTCTTTTCAAACTGACCGAAGTCTATACCTCGCTGTCCGGAACCACCTTGACGTTGAAAGCCAATTTGCGCTTTGCCAATTCCAGCACTGATACCGATGGAACCGATTGGGGAAGATGCTTTAAAGGGACGAAGACAGGAACGGTTTGCGATGACTTCTACGGTATCAATGTAGCGCCGGCCAATGGTGCCAATTGGTGGCAATATACGGCCGATTCAGTCAATAACATGACCATGTTGACCGGTAGCGGTACTTACACCACTCCAACCTCGACAAAATCCGGCACTCCGGCTGTGTATGGTTCGCCGGCGCCAACAGGCTCTGAGTCGCAAGCCATCATAGGCACCATCGAAGTAACCCATCAATATTAACCATTGAAAGCGTGGGCGGCGATGGGTGACTAAGGCTACCTTCGCCTTCGTTGATAAGCGTCAGGGAAAGCCTTTCGCCGCCCCTGATGGTTTTCCGGTAACAGTAAAGATAAAAAAATTTGATATTCAGGAAGAACCGCATGAAAAAACAATTACCTAACGTTAAGAAAATAACCCTGCTTTCCGTCAACCTGGCCGCGTTGATGATTCTATCCGCGCCCGCTGACGCCAGCACCTTGAACGGCACTATCGGCGGTATGGCTTACTTGACTTATGACCAGCAGGTCTGGGCGACGATGAAAAGCGAGTGGTTTCGAAGCGATATACACGGTATTCCGTTAAATAATGGTGCCATGGAGCCCACCTCCAACACCTACGGCAACCGCTTCTTTTATCCGCAATTGTTCGTTGGCAACGAGGTGCCGTCCGAAATTCCCAATTCGATAACCGCCTCGGATCGATCTATTCAGCGTGGCCAGTCCACGCCGGAAGCTATCGCGGCTTGGCGGATTGACGACCCAGCGCAGCGAGTGCCACTCGAGCAGCCGGTTGGCGGCTGGGCGATGCCGGTGGAATCGGCCGATTCGCCGGGGTTGGATCCTGGTTGGGGGGCGGGGTATGCGCCGGGTTCGTACGGGCCGTTGATGGCCGACGGCATGGGTTATAGCGATCCCGACTTTCCGGATTTTGTCCATTACATTAGCTTGGGCGGTTCCTTGCGCTTTGCCAGCGACTTTGCTGCGCCTGGCGGTACGCTCTGGCTGCGGGGTATTGATATTCGAGAATATCAAAGCGGTGATACTAATAGATGGTATATAGGTGCCAGCGGCCATGCGGAAACAGCCAAATATACGGCATTCCAGCTATTGAACCCTGTGTTTGGCGTTAATGCCCAAGGCATGCTGACCCTGGAATCTGATTACATTTGGGGGGACAGTTCGTGGGCCAGCTTTTTTCAACTTGGGGATCCAGAAGTCAATTTGGTTCTGGGTCACCTTTCCATCAACCCCGATGTTACCTCTACGCCGGCGGTCCCGGTGCCGGGAGCGGTCTGGCTGTTTGGTACCGGCTTGCTGGGGCTGCTAGGCCTTAAGAGGCGGGGCCGCGCCGGCTAAGCGTCAAAGCCGTGGGACGTGCTGAACGACGCGCGGCACACCCTATAGGCTGAGTCGTAAGCAATCATAAGCGCGCCATCGAAGTAAGCTATCAATATCGACCGTTGAAAGCGTGGTGGGCGATGGGTGGCTAAGGCTCCCATCGCCTTCGTTGGTAACCGCCAGGGAACTCTTTCGGCGGGGTCGAATAGATTTTATCGTTCCCACGCACCTGCGTGGGAATGCATCCCGTACCTCTCTAGTGGTGCGGCTTGGTACGCAGGAGCGTCTGTTTTGTGTTCCCACACTGGAGCTGGGAACACAATAAATTGATGCGGGGCGCTTGCTGCCCGCTAGGGCCGGGCAATCTGGCTTGGGTTGAGTTCTTTGATGGAGTTAAAACTAGACATGCGGAAATTCAGTGTTTTTTTTGTTCCGGTTTTCCTGGTGGCGTGTTTGTCGATTTATGTGCTCAAGGGTGCCGGGTTTGATCGGCCTGAACCGCTGCCTGGGCAACCGGCCGGGTCTGCGACCGCTCCGCTGAGCCAATTGCTGGATGTTATCCCGCTTGGGCCTAAAATCCGGACCTTTACCGACGAGCAAGCCTGGCTGGATTTTTCCGACGACACCTCCACCGACGAGGTTGCCGACACTCAAAGTACAAGCCAGTTGCTGGTGGCATTGGAAGACAAGGCTGGGCAAGGGCTAAGCTACGAAGCGCTGCGGGACGGCGAGGAATTTCAACTGATCATGGCCCAGATCCAATCCGACCCCGCCGCCCGGCAGCAAGTGTTGGCGCACATTATGAAGTTCAGCGGCACGCCGTTGGGCAAAACCCTGAGTTTGGCCTTGGCGACCTCCGGTGCCGCCGTGGGCATGCCGAAGCTTAAAGCGGCGGCCGTCCAGTTATTGCGGAAAGGTTCCGAGGAGCAACGGCTGGATGCCCTGCAATTGTTGGGCGCGACGGCCAGTTACGATGCTCCGACCCGCGCCGGTCTGCTGGATGTATTACGCGGAGACGGGGCGGCAAATTCGGAATTAGCGGTGGCGGCCATGGCTAATTTGGTTAAGCAAAGTGGAGGTGCTTCGCCGGCCGAGCAACAAGAGATCGTTAAGGCGGTTTATCCGTTTGTCGGCAACAGCGATCCGCAACTGCGGCTGAACGGCCTGCAAGTGCTGTCCAAGCTGGCGGGTAGCGATCAGGATGCCCAGCGGATTTTCGCCGAAGGGGTCAACGATGCCGATCCAGACGTCAGGCGTTGGGTGATTGCCGCGATGGGCAATGGCGAGTTTGCTTACGACAGCGTGCGCGAGCCGTTGCTGGCAACCTTGCAAAATCCGGATGAAGACCCGGCGGTGAAAGCCGTCGCGCAGCGGGCGCTGGAACGTTTTCCGTTGGACGATCAGGCGCGACAAATTTACCAGGAACATCTGGCTAGCGAGTCTTACCAGGCGCCTACGGGCGGCTTTGGTTTCAATTAACGGGTTTGATATCCAGTCCGGTCAGGCGCTGAAAACGCCAAAATGCGAATTGGGTTTGCCCAATATCGTTTATTGAGGTTCTTCCGCCTTTTCAAAATGAGGATCGAAGGGGATATATTTGGAAAATCTCTCCAGCCCTCTTTTGCAAAGAGCGGAACAAATGGCGGGAGTTTTCCTCCGGAAGGATGACGATTAACAAAAGACTCGCCTGCCAATAATCAGCTTCACCCACTGACAAAGCGCCGCAGCTGCAACGGCTGGCGGCGTATGTTTCGTCCATCTGTTTTCGGTTGGTCATTTACCTCTTCTCCGGCAACACCTTTCCGAGTTAGTTAAGCCGGTATGACTCACATCAATGGGCCTTCGAAATTCCCGGGGCAGTTCACTCTGTGTTGTCGGCCGATAGGCGTTGAGTACAAAACGCGACGCATCAGTGTCTCATCGCGATAGGGTGCGGTGCCAGACCGCGACGCAATTCGTCGATTATCCTGGTTTTGTGAGCGTCGCGTTGAATAAGGCGGTAGGTTGAAGGGTTCAAACGCTCGGCGAGGTTTCTTAAGCTATGTGTTTTAACGCAATAAAAACAGGTGAAATCACTTACTTTTTTTACTAGTCGATTCGCAAAGCATTTCAGCAAACCCATTTTACGGTTTTGCTAGGCGAACATAGGGGTTTTTGGTTGTCTTTATTTAAAAAAATACACTAATTTTCAATTGGTTATATTTTTGATGATGGCTCGGTTGTTTCTTGTTTTTCTAAGTGGCGCGTTTGTTGCATTTAGTTGAAGCAATCTTATTGCTGCATAGATAACCATGATCTTAACGTCGCCTCAAACTCTCGCCGAAATCTCTACATGGCAAGCGCAATACCAGGGGGATTCAATTGCCTTTGTATTCGAAGAGCAGAGTTTGACGTTTCGCGAATTCGATCAACGGGCTAATCAAGTAGCGGCGGGTCTGTTAGCTGTCGGGATAGAGCCTGGGGCGCGCGTTGCGATATTGAGCAAGGACAGTATTAATAGCTACGAAGTGCTATTCGGTTGCGCAAAAGCCAGAGCGGTTTTAATCGGAATTAACTGGCGGCTGACGCCGCAGGAAATTCATTACATTCTGCAGCACGGCAACGCCGAGATTTTGTTTATCTCTCGGGAATTACTAGAAAGAATCGAGGCCGTGAAAAGCGAGTTGCCGAGTTTGCGCAAGATTATCGTATTGGATAGCGAATTCGAGGATTATTCGGGTTTCCAAAATTGGCGGGATCAATTTTCGCCGAATGGCGTCGGTCTGACTTATGCGCCGGATGAAGTCGTTGTGCAAATGTATACCAGCGGCACTACCGGCCATCCAAAAGGCGTGCAACTGCCGAATTATTCGTTCTTTAGATTGATGCAGGGAATGCGCGAGCAAGGCGATCATTGGATGAACTTGAATCCGGACGACAAATTGCTGATTTCACTGCCGCAATTTCACATGGGCGGAATTTGGTGGGCGATTCAGGGCTTCATCGCCGGCGCGCAAGGTTTCATTATCGATACGTTTATTGCTTGGAAGGTGTTGGAACTGATCGAACGTCACCGGATTAGCAAAGTGCCGATGGTACCCGCGATGATTCAAACCACTTTGGCGGAACCTTCTTGCGAAACCACCGATTTATCGTCGGTACGGGGTTTTTTATACGGTGGATCGCCCATCGCGCCTGCGTTGCTGCAAAAGGCGATGCAGCGTTTCAACTGCGGATTTTTCCAAATCTACGGTATGACCGAAACCGGCAATATGGCGGTTTGCCTGCGCCCCGAAGATCACTCGCCGGCACATCCAAAACGTCAAGAATCCGCGGGCAGACCTTTGCCCGGTGTGGAAATACGCGTATCGGATATATCAGGAAATGCCTTGCCGGCTAATGCGGTCGGCGAAATCTCGATTAAGTCGCCCGCTAACATGATTGGTTATTGGAACAACGACGAGGCAACCCGGGAGTGCCTGTCCGAAGGCGGATGGATTAGAACCGGAGACGCCGGTTACGTCGACGAGGAAGGCTATTTGTATATCTGCGACAGGATCAAGGACATGATTATTTACGGCGGCGAAAACATTTATCCCGCCGAAATAGAAGCGGCGCTGTGCGAGCACGAAGCTGTCGCCGAAGCGGCGGTCATCGGTATACCAGACGAGCGTTGGGGCGAGGTCGTCAAGGCGTTTGTCGTATTGCGGCCCGGCCACGCGATTAAGGCGCGCGAACTGATTAACTTTACCCGAAATCGAATCGCCGACTTCAAGGCGCCAAAGTCGATCGATTTTCTCGAAAAGCTGCCTCGGAACCCGAGTGGCAAAATATTAAAACGGGAATTAAGAATGCCTTATTGGGCTGGCCAAGTTCGGCAAGTCAATTAGCGCGAGGCGGATTTCCGCCGCGACCGGGTTTCGTTAAAGCGTATTGGCGGAGCATTTTATGAGCTGTTATCCGCCGGGAAATTTATAAAACCTTCACCTTTGGTTAGAGGAGAGTATGTATGAGCGTTGAAACCTTGGAAATGGAAGTGATCGAATCAAAATCCGGAAAAATAGGCGCCGAAATCCGTGGCCTGGATATCAATGGGTTGGCGGATGACGCGCCGGAACTGGGCATGATTCGTAGCTTGATCTACAAGAATAAACTGGTTGTACTGCGCGATCAGGAATTGGATGAACAAAAATACGTTGCATTCGCCCGTAAACTTGGGCGGCCGCAAGTCTATTTTCAGCCGCAATATCATCATCCGGATCATCCCGAGATATTTGTTTCTTCGAATGTGCCGGACCAAAACGGTAACAAAATCGGCGTTTCCGGTACCGGAAAATATTGGCATACCGACTGCGCGTTCGAAAAGAACCCCTTGTCGTTTACCTCGGTTTATCCCTTGATTTTCCCGAAAATGTCTAGGGAAACCTCTTACATCGATATGGTAACGGTATTGGAAAATCTGCCTACGGATTTAAGACAGTATGTCGACGATAAAATCTATATCCATGCGGGGCAATTACGATACAAAGTTCAAGCGTCCGATATCGATAAATCGCTGGCCGAGCTTCTCGATAGGATTAATAGCGAAGTGCCGCCGGTCGAGCATCCCGCCGTTATTCAGCACCCGGTAACCGGTGAGTTTTCGCTTTACATCAGTAGCGGCTTTACGACAAAAATCGCAGGATTGACTCACGAGGAAAATCAGCGCGCGTTGACGGCGCTATTTGATTTTATCGAACGTCCCGAACACGTGCATACTCACTATTGGGAAGAAGGCGATTTGATTATATGGGATAACCGCTCGGTTATACACAAGGCATCCGGCGTCAAGCCGGGAGAAACCAGCAAAATGTATCGGGTCGGTATTTACGATGACTTGCCGTTTTACGTGGGTATCGGCAATTAACATTCGATACGGTTAGTTTGGTCGAAACTTGTTCTATTAACATTACTATTATTAAGGGTAGCGCGCATGATTACTAAGAGTAAGGGATTGGAAATTAACGAAGCGAAACAGGGTAAAATCGGTGCGGAAATTATTGGCTTGGATGTCAATAGTTTGTCCGAAAACGCGCCGGAACTGGCGCTGATTAGACAATTAATATATAAAAATAAATTGGTGGTCTTGCGCGGTCAGGAGCTGAATGCCGAAAGATATGTTGCATTCACTCGGAAACTCGGTCGTCCGCAAGTGTATTTCCAGCCTCAATACCATCATCCTGATCACCCGGAAGTATTCGTTTCGTCGAATGTGATCGAAGCGGACGGCAAAAAACTGGGCGTTTCCGGCACGGGGCGGTATTGGCACACTGATTGCGCTTTCGAAAAGCATCCATTGTCGTTTACTTCGATTTATCCGTTGGTTTTTCCCAAATCGGCGAGAGAAACCTCTTACATCGATATGGCGGCGGTTTACAGCAAACTGCCGGATGAACTCAGGTCTTACGTCGAAACGGCTACCGCGGTTCATGAAGGTAAAATGCGCTATAAGGTTCAAGCGTCGGATATCGACAAATCGCTTTCCGAATTGCTCGATCGTATTCACAACGAAGTCCCGCCGGTTAACCATCCGGCCGTAATCCAACATCCGGTCACGGGCGAGAAAATCCTGTATATCAGTAGCGGCTTTACCACCAAGCTGGCCGGTCTGAGTTACGAAGAAAATGAACGGGTGATGCAGGCCTTATTCGACTTTGCGGAAAAACCGGAACATATTCACACCCATTATTGGGAAGAGGGCGATTTGATTATCTGGGATAACCGACCTCTGGTACACAAAGCGTCATCCATACAACCCGGAGAGAAAAGCAAAAGTTACAGAATCGGGATTTACGACGACTTGCCTTTTTATGTGGGAATTAACTAATGACTTCTATTTTGGAATTGCCGGAGCGGGAAGCGCTCAGTTTAACGGATATTGACGCTTCGTTTGTAAAAACAGTGTTGACGCCTTATCGGGAGAGTTGTCGGTACTTAAAAAAAGCGTATTTTCAACAGCAGGAAGACTTGGGTATTCAGGGTATGCTGATGAATGGCGAGTTTTCAATTCCGGAGTCTTGTTACATCGACGATACCGGGCATTTCAATGCCGTAGAATATAATATCTGCTACAACCAGATTGCTTACGTTCATTTGGGTTATTGCATAAAAAATGGATTAATTCCGGAGTTGGGCGACTACGATCCCGATTTGTTTTTTGAAAAACAGCTTTCGAATTTCTTGATTGCCAATCTCAATTCCGGTTTTCAAAGTCTGATTAACGCGAAGCACTTCTACGGCACATTCGGTATTCATACCGTAAAAAAAACGTCCCGCTGTGTGTTTCTGAAAACATTTTGTCATTTTCACGATGACGAGGTCGGTAAATCCAAGGGTGAAGTGATGCTGGCTATATTGCGTCCCGGTCCTTAATAGCGTGAGCTCCGGCATTTTCTGACTATAGCTAAAGGTGCTTCGAAACATTGAAAGCCGGCGGAATTAACGCGAGCACTGGTGTTTCGGCAAAGGCTTGCTGTCCGGGTTGGGACTGTCGCGATTTGGATGTTGGGGTATGAATAGCTTCCGGCATGGAATTCAAATTAAAACGGTATCGGATACGGCTATTTATTTGCCGTTTATTTTTGCCGGACTTGGCATGGGTTGAGCGATTAATTTCCGGCGCCTGGTGAACAGATAACCGTCCGCACGCCCGCGTTTCAAGCTGCTTCGTATTTTGCCAAGACGCGCCAATGTGGCGGTCATCTTTAATTCGGGTTTTTTAGCTGTTTTCGCGCTAATTTTCGATCATTCTTAAATTATTTACTTATATATCATGGGGACGGATATACAGTTTCCGCGAACGCGCGGCGAGTTCATCGACGCCAGCGGCGTTTTAGATCGGCTCGCCGTCGCGGGTTCCGGTTCGCGCCAAGCCCTATTGACCGACTTCATTCGCGATTTGTTGGTTGAGTTTCTGGAGTTGGACAGCCCCAACGAGGTGGCCGACGATCAGAATTTCGCAGCCTTGGGCGCGGATTCGATGCAGGCGGTCGACTTCAAGGTAGAGCTTGAAAAGCGCTTGCAGTGCGCTTTGAGGTCGACGGTGCTGTTCGATTATCCGAGTCTGGATTTGCTCACTCGGTATTTGCTGGATGAGGTCTTAGTCTTCGGCGACGTTGCTTCGGTTGACGACCCTTTGGAGTCAATGCCGATACCCGTGACCCGACAATTTGCTGAGCTCGAACCGTTTGCAATCGCCGTGATAGGCATGGCCGGCATATTTCCGGAAGCCGAGAATGCCGCCGCGTTGTGGCGGAAAGTCATTTCAGGTTCGCCGTTGCAAGTCACCAGCCATCCGGGAAAGTCGGAATTGACCTATGGTCGGGTCGATCCGGGCAGATTGCAGGCCCTGGAATGCCTGAAGATGTCGCGGGCCGACTTCGCGGCTTTACCGCGTCAGGAGCAGTTACTTTATCAGTGCATCGAAGACGCGTTGCACGACTATCGGCTTGATCTGTCCGCGCTGATAAAAAGTACGACTGCTGTTTACATCGGCAGCCGGGATACGGTGCCGACACCGGACGTGGCCTACCAAATTCCGCTCGCCAACAAGGTTTCGTTTCAATTGAACCTGAAAGGTCCCAGTGAAACGATCAACACGTTTTGCACCAGCGTGTATGTTGCCTTACATCGGGCCATACAAAGCCTGCGGGCCGGCGAATGTCAACAAGCGCTGGTCGGCGGCGTCAACGTGATCGGTGCCGACGAATTTACCGAAGCTTCCCGTCAGGGTCTGTACCGGGACATCTTGAGTCCGGACAATCAAACCAAAAGCTTTGGCGATGCCGCCAACGGCTATCTGCGCAGCGAAGGGGCCGGGGTGTTGATCGTAAAACCGTTGGCTGAGGCGGTGCGGGACGGCAACACGATTCTGGGCTTGGTCAGGGGCTCGGCGGTTTATCACGGCGGCCGAGGTTATTCGTTCGAGGCACCGAATTCGCAGGGTCTTAAGGAAGCGATACGCTTGTGCTTAACGCGTGCCGATCTGGACTCGGATTCTATCGACTATGTCGAAGCGCACGGCATCGGCAACGTGATGGCCGATGCGCTGGAGCTAGGCGCTATCGATCAAACTTACCGGCAGGCCGGCGCCGATTCCGCCAAACGCTGGCATATCAGCAGCGTGAAGCCCAGTATCGGCCATCCGGAAGCCGCTTCGGGTATCGCGTCGATCATCAAGGTGTTGAAAGCCTTCGAGCACGGAGTGCTGCCTGGCGTGGCCGGCCTGGACGCGATCAATAGCGACTTTCCCGCTGGGCACGCCTTGACGCTGCAACACGAAAATCGTCCTTGGCCGGGAGCCGACCGGCCGAAACGCGCGGCCCTGAATAGTTACGCCATCGGTGGGGTAAACGCTCACATTGTTCTCGAGGAATACCGGCCCGATGCCGAGTTGCAAGCTCGGGCCGCCGGTCATTCAGCGCCGGTGACGGTAAAACCGCTGGATGGCTTGAGTCCGGATACGCCGACTTTGGCGGTCGTAGCCAAGCTGGTGAAAGACATTTTTAAGCTGGACTTGGCCACGCTCGATTTATCGCTGTCCCTGATCGATTACGGCTTCGATTCCATCGACGTGGTGCAGTTCGTCGGCCGCTTGAACGAATCTCTGGATTTGGACATCAAATTCAGCCAGGTGTTGCGGATAGACGATTTCGCCGGTTTCTTCGATTTGTTGGCTCGCCGACAGCAGCAAAAGCGCAAGGTGGCGCATGACACCGGCTCCGCGCGCTCGCTGAGTTTGGCGTCGGAGATTCGCGGTCCGTTGTCCGAAGTGCAAAAAGGTCTGTGGTATGTCAACGAACTCGCCCCGGAGTCGATCGCGTTTAACGTGCCGTTGACCTTCAAGGTCTCTGGCGGCGTCGAGGTCGAAAAACTACAGCAAGCGCTCGCCGCGATGTTGGCGGAGTATCCGCTGCTTAGGGCGGCGATTATTCAGCGGAGCGACACCGGCGATAGCGAGCAAGTGATTCGGCCGCTGGATGACGGTCCTCTCTGCCATGAAATTCGCCTCGAGTCCGGGGCAATGCTGGATGATTGTTTGTGGGCGCTGTTGAGGCAGCCGTTCGATCTAGCCACGGAGGCATTGGTCAGGCTGTATGCCATCGACGCGCCGGATGCCGGCGCTTACGTGTTTTTCGTGATCCATCACATCGTCTTCGATGGTACCTCGGGCGCGTTGTTTATTGCGTCGTTTTGGCGGAAATATCATGCCTTGCTGGCTGGCGAAACCTTGGTTTGCCAAGCGCCGGATTTGGCTTTTCTGGACTACGTCGAATGGGAGCGCCGCTATCTGGCCGGTAGCGCCGGAGGCGAGGATAGATGTTGGTGGCGCGCATTATTGGCCGATCAAGCGGGCGCCTTGAATCTGCCCTACGATCGTATGCCGCAAGCCAGTTTGTCGGCCGACGGCATCGGCTGTCGTAAATATACGCTGGACGACGCGACGCTGGCGGCTCTCAAACAATTGGCGACGCGCTGCAAAACCAGTTTGGCGGTGCTGTTTCTGGCGACATTCCAGATTTTTTTGCACAAGCTCACTCAGGAGTCGGCGCTGGCGGTCACCACGCCGGTGCGAGGACGGCCCAAGCAAGCGCACGAGCAGAGTATCGGTTGTTATATCAATGTGATGGTGGTGCCTTGCACGATGCAAACCGAGTTGGCCTTCGTGCAATGGGTCCAACAAGCCCGCCAACAATTTTTCGATTGCCTGGACCATGCGCACTATCCGTTTCCCCGGTTGTTGGCGGATTTGGGATTGAATCTGGCCAACCCGCAAGAAAATCCGTTTCCGGTGTCCTACACCTACCAAAATTTCTTCGACGAGTTGTTGAACAACGCTGATGCGCTGCAAGGCGTGGAGACTTTGTACGAGGTGTTTCAACAAACCGAGGACCATTACACGCTGGAAATTTACGATTTCCGGCAGAGCCTGCAGATCAATATCAAGTACAAACGCAGTTTGTTCGACGACGCCACAATCACGCGGCATTTGGCTTGCTTCAAGCAGTTGTTGACCAGCGTAATCACCGACCCCGAGCAGGCTATCGGCGGCATCGAGATCGTTCCGCCGGCGGAACGGCAACGTTTGTTGAGCGATTTCAACGCGACTCGGACCGCGCCAATCGGCGATTTTTGCATCCACGACCTATTCGTCCGCCAAGCGCTGAAAAGCCCCGATCAGTTGGCGGTGATCGGAGAGGATCGGTCACTCAGCTACCGGGAGTTGCACGAGCAAAGCGACCGGCTGGCGAGCTATCTGCAAGAACGCGGCGTGGCGCCGGATACTATCGTGGCGGTGTGTCTGCGCCGCTCGCCGCTGATGCTGGTCGGCTTGCTGGGCATACTCAAGGCCGGCGGCGCCTATCTGCCGCTGGACGCCAATACGCCCGTCGAACGTAGCAAAGCCTTGCTACTGGACAGCGGCGCCCAACTGCTGCTGACCGAAGCCGGCTTGGCCGACGGCTTGGCTGAAATTCGCGCCGGTTTGGCGATTCAGACCCTGGCGCTGGATAGCGACTGGCCGCTGATCGCCCAGAGCGCCGCGCAACCGCGTCCCAGCGCGCGTCCCGAACATCTGGCCTACGTCATCTATACCTCCGGCTCCACCGGTCAGCCCAAAGGGGTGATGGTCGAACATCGCAACGTCGTCAATCACAATCTGGCCGTGATCGACGCCTACAGTCTCAGCGACCGCGACCGGGTGTTGCAGTTTTCGACCATCAGCTTCGACATCTTCGTCGAAGAAGTCTTCCCGACCCTGCTCAGCGGCGGCGCGGTGGTGATGATGGACGGCGAGCGCTTCACCGACGTCGCTTACTTGAAAAGCCTGCTGCAACGCCATCGGGTCAGTTTGATCAACTTGCCTACCGCCTACTGGCATACGCTGGTGGACCAAGACTTCAGCGACACCGCGTTGAGCCGGGTCGTGATCGGCGGTGAAAAAGCCGAGGCGCAAAAATATCGGGCCTGGCGGCAACGCAACCCGAACGTCGCGGTGATCAACACCTACGGGCCGACCGAAACCACCGTCATTTCCTTGCTGTATCCGATAGACCCGGCCCAGAATCCCGACCAAGCGATACCGCTAGGCAAACCGCTGGCCAATACCCAAGTCTACGTGCTGGATAGCGAACTCAACCCGGTGCCGATCGGCGTGCCCGGCGAACTGCACATCGCCGGCGCCGGCGTCGCCCGCGGCTATCTCAACCAGCCCGAACTGACCGCCGAGAAATTTATCGCCAACCCTTTCGGTGCCGGCAAGCTGTATAAAACCGGCGATCTGGTGCGCTGGCTGGACGACGGCACCCTGGCCTTTCTCGGCCGCCGCGACCATCAGGTCAAGATTCGCGGGTTTCGGGTGGAAATCGGCGAAATCGAAAATGCCTTGCTAAGCCACCCGAGTGTCCGCAACGCGGTCGTTCTTGCCCAAGAACATGCTGGCGGCAAACAGTTGGTTGCGTTCTACCAACTTGTTCAAGCACTTGACGTAGTCGAGCTCAGCCGATTTTTACGCGAGCGCTTGCCCGATTACATGGTGCCGGCCGCCTGGGTCGAGTTGGAGGAAATGCCGTTAACCAGCAACGGCAAGATCAATCGCAAGGCTCTGGAGGATAGGCCGGTCGATCTGTCCGCTCGGACCCATTACGTCGCGCCCGGCAACGCCGTCGAAGCGACCTTGTCCGAGATATGGCGGGATGTGTTGGATCTGGACCAAGTCGGCGTGCAAGACAACTTTTTCGCGCTAGGAGGGCATTCCCTACTGGCGATCCAAATTGTGCTCCGCATCAAGGCCGCGCTAGGCGTGGAACTACCGCTCAGCCGCTTTTTCGAGGCGGCGGATATTCAGCAACTGGCCCTCGCCGTCGCCGGCGGCGCGCAAGTCCAACAGGAAGATTCGCTGGCCAATTATTTGGAGCACATGGAGGTGTTCATTGTTTAAGCGAGCTCGATTAGTGCGGAATGCGTTCGTCCGGATTCAGCGCTTAAGATTTTTGCCATTACCACAGCCAATAGCATGTTGAGTGAATTGATAGCAAAGGGCGCGCGGTTCAGTGCCACATCCGCCGGGGATTTGCAGGTACAGGCAGGCCATGGCCTGCTGACCGAGGCGGTTAAATCCGCGCTGACCGCCGATAAACCCAATGTTCTAGCTTACTTGGCCGGCGACAAAATCGCCTGCCAGTCCTTTTCCCAGGAGCGCTTGTGGTTTCTGGATAGACTGGGGTTTGGCGGCCAGTACCACGTGCCGGGCGTGGGGAAAATCGACGGTCCTTTGGATGTCGACGCGCTGGCGAAGGCGCTGAACTGCATTTATGCCCGCCATGACGCGTTGCGCACCAATTTCACGGCGCTGGACAATATTCCGTTACAAAGAATCCGCCCGGTATCGGAAGTCCTAATTGAGCAGCACGATCTGAGCGGGCTCGGCGAAGAAGCGCGCCAGCACGAACAAAAGCAAAGGTTGAAAAGCTTTATCGAGCAGGCGTTCAACTTGGAACATTCGCCGTTATTCAGGGCGATGCTGTTGCGTCTGGGTAGCGAAAGCCACATTCTGGCGCTGTGTCTGCACCACATCGTCACCGACGGTTGGTCGATGCGGGTTTTGCTGAACGATCTCGCGGCCGCCTACACGGCATTTATCGAAGGCCGGCAGCCGGTATTGCCGGCTTTGGCGGTGGACTACGCGCTGTTCGCCGGCTGGGAACGCGAAACTCAAACGGACGCCAGATTGGCCCGCGAACTGTCTTATTGGCAACGCCAGTTGTCCGGCTATCAAAATCTTGAGATGCCGTTGGATTTCGCGCGTCCGGCCGCCGCCAGCGGAAAGGGTGCTTACCTTTCATTCGAGCTCAGCACGGCCCAGGGGCTAGCGATCAAACAAGCCGCCCGGGCGAGAAAAACCACGCCGTTTACCGTGTTCATGACTGCGGTGTATCTGTTGTTAAGAAAATACAGCGGCCAGGACGATATTTGCTTAGGTATGCCGGTGGCTAACCGCAATCAGCGCGAAATCGAAGACATCGTCGGTTTTTTCGTGAACACCGTGGTGATGCGCATTCACCCCGAGACGCCGTCCGGCTTGACGGTCGATGCGTTGCTGGCGCACGTGCATGGCGTGATCGTCGACGGTCAGGACAATCAGCACGTGCCAATCGAGAAAATTTTCGACGCGATACAGCCCGAGCGGGATTTGAGTCGAAGTCCGTTGTTTCAGGTCTTGATCAATTACACGCCGTTACGGCTTGGCGCGGTGCCTTTCGGGAATTGTCGCTTGCAGCCGGTATTCGACTTCGAAATCAACGAAGCGAAATTCGAATTGACCTTCACTTATAACGAGTATGAAGACGATCATGCCGCGATCGGTATCGAGTATGCCTCGGATCTGTATTTGCCCGAGACGGTGCAAAGGTTGGCTGCGCATCTGTCTCGAGTCATGCATTTTTTGGTCGAGTCGCCGAACGGCACACTGGCGGAGTTGGAACTGCTGGACGCGGACGAACGGCGCAAGATACTGGAGGAATGGAGCCGGACGGCCGGCAAGCCGGTTCCGGACGCCTGCATCCACGACCTATTTGTCCGTCAAGCCCTGAAAAGCCCGGACCAGGTGGCGGTGATCGGCGAGGAGCGGTTGCTCAGCTATCGAGAGTTGCACGAGCAAAGCGACCGGCTGGCGAGCTATCTGCAGCAATGCGGCGTGCTCCCGGATACCATCGTGGCGGTGTGTCTGCGCCGCTCGCCGCTGATGCTGGTCGGCTTGTTGGGCATCCTCAAGGCCGGCGGCGCCTATTTGCCGCTGGACGCCAATACCCCCGTCGAACGCAGCAAAGCCTTGCTGCTGGACAGCGGCGCCCAACTGCTGCTGACCGAAGCCAGCCTGGCCGAAGGCTTCGCTGAAATTCGCGCCGGTTTGGCGATTCAGACCCTGGCGCTGGATAGCGACTGGCCGGCGATCGCCCAAAGCGCCGCGCAACCGCGCCCCAGCGCGCGTCCCGAACATCTGGCCTACGTGATTTATACCTCCGGCTCCACCGGCCAGCCCAAGGGCGTGATGGTCGAACACCGCAACGTGGTCAACCACAACCTGGCGGTCATCGACGCCTATGTGCTCAACGACCGCGACCGCGTGCTGCAGTTTTCGACGATCAGCTTCGACATCTTCGTTGAAGAAGTCTTCCCGACCCTGCTCAGCGGCGGCGCGGTGGTGATGATGGACGGCGAGCGCTTCACCGACGTGGCGTATCTGAAAAGCCTGCTGGAACGCCACCGGGTCAGTCTGATCAACCTGCCCACCGCCTACTGGCATACGCTGGTGGACCAAGACTTTAGCCACACCGCGTTGAGCCGGGTCGTGATCGGCGGCGAAAAGGCCGAGGCGCAAAAATACCGGGCCTGGCGGCAACGCAACCCGAACATCGCGGTGATCAACACCTACGGTCCGACCGAAACCACGGTGATCTCGCTGCTGCATCCGATAGCCCCGGCCCAGAATCCCGACCAAGCGATCCCGCTAGGCAAACCGCTGGCCAATACCCAAGTCTACGTGCTGGACAGCGAACTCAACCCGGTGCCGATCGGCGTGCCCGGCGAACTGCACATCGCCGGCGCCGGCGTCGCCCGCGGCTATCTCAACCAGCCCGAACTGACCGCCGAGAAATTTATCGCCAACCCGTTCGGTGCCGGCAAGCTGTATAAAACCGGCGATCTGGTGCGCTGGCTGGACGACGGCACCCTGGCCTTCATCGGCCGCCGCGACCATCAGGTCAAGATTCGCGGCTTTCGGGTGGAGTTGGGCGAAATCGAGACCGCGCTGGCCAGGCATCCGGCGGTCAAGTTGGCGGCGGTGGTGGTCGGCGAACACTCGAATAACAAGCAATTGCTGGCTTTTTATACCCACGACGGCAAGCCGCCCGAGCAGGAGGTGCTGAAAGCGTTTTTGCGTGAAAGCTTGCCGGAATACATGGTGCCACTCGCGCTGTTTGCCGTCGAGGTTTTGCCGATGACGCCCGGCGGGAAAATCGACCGGAACGCCTTGGCGCGGCAAGCGAGCGGCGTACAGATCGGCAATGCCGATTTTAGTCCGCCGAGCGGCCAACTGGAGCAACAACTAGCCGACATTTGGCGGGCGCTGTTGAACATCGAGCGGGTTGGCGTGCACGACAATTTCTTTCAATTGGGCGGCCACTCCTTGCTCACCGTGCAACTGATTAGCCGTATCAACGCCATTCTCCCCGACAGCTCGTTGAATCTCGCCGATATTTTCAAATACCCGACGATAAAAGCGTTGACCGACTACTTAGAAAGCTCGATGGATAAACCAACGAATTCAGTATATTTGCTTAATCTGCGCTCGGGGATTCCGACGTTTATCGTGCCGGGCATGCCCGGCTTGAGCGACGGCTATTTTGAGTTGGCGGAATGCCTGAAGCGGGAAGGGCCGGTTTACGGCTTGCAAATGAAAGGCTATGCCGGCGATCAGCCGGCGGCCACGGTCGAGGAAATGGCGGCACACAATATCGAGCAGATCGGGCGCGTCTGGCCGCAAGGGCGAATCAATTTATACGCGCACAGTTACGGTGGCACCGTCGTCTACGAAATGCTGCGCCAGTTGCAAGATTCGGCCTACGAAATCGGCGAAGTGGTGTTGATCGATAGCGGTTTGTTGTTGAGGCAAAGCCGCGTGGACAAAGCCTCGGTCAAGGCCTTTTGCAACTTCATGCTGACTAGCGCCGGCATTTCGCCCGAGCCTTATCGCGCCGCCATCGCCGACGTTTTAAAAACCAAGCCCTACTCGGGATGGAAAGACTGCTTTGCGTTGCTGTTGGCGGATATCGTTCCTAATCTGGATGCCGGGGATTTTCGGAAAATCTGGCAGGTGACCGAGGCGTCGATTACCGCTAATTACCGTTACACCGCCAAGTTGCCGTATTCGGTGACGCTGGTGATTGCCGACGGCAGTAAAGGTTGGTTGGCGGCCAACGAGTGGGACGATTATTACCAAACCGTCAACGTCATCAAGGCCAAGGGCGAGCACTTCACGGTGGTCAAGCAGCCATTTTGCGCGGCTTGGTTGCGCGAACTGAGTCCGGAGCCGGCGGCTTCGCCGTCAACGCTAGCCGCGCCGCCGCTTGCCGAGTCTGGCGCGACCGCTAGCCTGCTGAGCGTTAGGGGGCTGGAGAAGCATTACGGAAAAGTCACGGCGGTCGCCGGCGTCAGCTTTGAATTGCAAGCCGGGACGTGTTTCGGCTTGCTGGGTCCGAACGGCGCCGGCAAGACCTCCACGCTGGAAATGATGGAGGGCATACTCAAGCCCAGCAAAGGCAAGATCTTGTTTCGCGGCGAGCCTATCGACCGGCGTTATAGCCAACATATCGGCATTCAGTTTCAGCATACGGCCTTGCCGGACACCCTGACGGTCAAGGAATCCCTGCAACTGTTTCAAAAGCTGTATCCGCGCGGTTTGCCGCTGGAAGAGATTATCGAAGCCTGTGCCTTGCAAGACTATATCAATCGCGATTCCCGCAAATTGTCCGGCGGTCAGCGGCAACGCTTGTTGCTGGGCATCGCCTTGATCAACGATCCCGACATTTTATTTCTGGACGAACCGACCACCGGTCTGGACCCGCAATCGCGCCACAACTTCTGGAGCTTGATTCGGGAGATTAAAACGCGCGGCAAGACCATTGTGCTGACCACGCATTACATGGAGGAAGCCGAGCAGCTTTGCGACGAAATCGCCATCATGGATCAAGGCAGGATTATCGTCCAGGATACGCCACAGAATCTATTGCAGGAGCATTTTGACGGCGTGCTGATCCGTTTGCCTAGGGTCAGCGGTCTGGCGGAGATGCCGGGTTTGCCGTTCGCGGTAACCGCCGGCGACGAAACGGTGGAGTTCGTCACCGCCAATGTGGAAGCGGCGATCGCCCAATTGACGCGCTTGCATGTCTCGCTGGAAGGCTTGACGGTCGCCACGCCGAATCTGGAAAACCTGTTTCTTAAATTAACCGGCCACTCATTGAGAAGTTGAGATGAAGCATTTTTTGGCATTGCTAAAAGCCCGCAATATCGAATTGATCCGCGACAAAGCCACCTGGATCTGGAATTTCGTGTTTCCGGTGATTTTGATCGTCGGCATAGCGGCGATATTCGACGATCAGGACGGCGCGCTGTTTAAAGTGGGCGTGACCGGCGAGGCTAATTCGCAGATTACCGCGTTTAAGACCACCCAATATCTGCAATTCATCGACTACCCGGAACTGGATAAGGCGTTAGCCAAACTGCAGCATCATCAACTGGATATGGTGGTGCAAGGGGGGGCGGAAAACGGCTATTGGATAAACGACAGTTCCGGGCAGGGCTATCTGCTGGAAAAAGTCCTGCTGGCTGGCGATCGAGCCGCCACCTGGAAAAAGCAAGTGGTTTCCGGGCGGCGGGTGCGCTACCTCGATTGGGTTTTGCCCGGCATTTTAGCCATCAACATCATGCACGGCAGTTTGTTCGGCGTCGGCTTTACCATCGTCAGGTATCGCAAAAGCGGCGTGCTTAAACGCTTGAAAGCCTCGCCGGTCAACGCTTTTGAGTTCCTGTCGGCACAAGTCGTCAGCCGGCTGGGGCTGTTGATGCTGGCGGTCGTGCTGCAATTTGTCGCGATGAACGTCTTGTTCGACTTTTTAGTGCAGGGGGCTTATGCCTTGTTGGCGCTGATAGCGGTACTCGGTTCGGTAACTTTGATCAGTCTCGGCTTATTGATGGCGAGCCGGACCGGTAGCGAGGAGTTGGCGTTGGGCATCCTGAATTTGCTGACCTTGCCGATGATACTGCTGTCCGGGGTCTGGTTTTCGCTGGAAGGCGCACCCGCGCTGTTGCAGAACCTGACGCTGATTTTCCCGCTAACCCACGTGCTGCAAGCCGCGCGCGCGGTGATGATCGACGGCGCCGGATTGGCCGAGATAGCGCCGGCATTGATTACCCTGTCGATGATGACGCTGTTGTTTTTAACGACCGCCGCGCTGCGGTTTAAATGGGTGGAAGATTGAGGGTCGGTCAATCCATGGAGGTCCGTGCGACTCACCGGGAGCTGGCGCATTCCGCCCGTTGATTCGACGCGGCTTAGGTTTCGAGATACGTGGAGTTGTCACAAATACCGGCAAATCGTTTGAATAGGTGATTTCACGCAGTTGCTGAGGCAAATCACGTGGTTTGGGTTTGTTTGGCCGTCGGTAAAAATGTTAGTCGTTGTAAAACAATGGCTTTTTTGTTGGCCTGGTCTTTGCTGTTAGATCAGCAACTCGGGAAATGACGATAGGTTTATGTCGGCGGGTTTGCGTTTCGCGGCGCTCTCTCTAAGCCAGTATCGTTGGGTTTCGAGCCTTGGCGGCTGCCGAATGACGGCATCTTGCGCCGTTCGGAAAAGCCGCCGGAAATCTAGGAAAACCTCGCTCAAGGATTCGGGCGATGCCGCACGGAAGCGGCAATTTCGCCACATCCGCCGCGAGGCGGAGCCGGAAAGCCACGGGTCTTGGAATAAGACGGCCGGGTTGCCTTCGAACTTTGGGCTCTGCAATGGGATGTGACGCGCTTCCATCCGTATCGGGACCTGGATTTTGCCCATTAAATCAATCTTAGATCGTTTTGTAAGGAAAACAATGAACCTATTAAACAAACACAGTTTGAAAGCGGCCTATGCCGGCGTTCTGGCAATCAGCGTATTCGGCGGCGGTCTGTTAACGGCAGGCGATGCCAACGCGGCCCTCGTTAGCGGCGTCGCGAATATGACCATCGACAATTCCGCATTTACCTCGGCCGTTGGCGGTTCCGAAGGTTGGTATATCGCCAATTTTTGGGACGAGACTTATAACGCAACGCCGATCGATCTGGACACGACCGGCGGTGTTGCTCTCAGTCAGACCGAGACCTTCAGCGTTTCGTTGCCGGTGAACGCCAATGGCACCACCATCAGCTACGGCGCGAGAAAGCAGGAGGCCACGACGATGGATGCCAGCAACACAGCGGCAGGCCAAATCGGCTTGAGCGGTGCATTTCGGATGGAACCCGCCGGTGGCGGCTCCTACCTGAACCCCGGTGATTTTTACCTGAAAAAAGCCAGTGGGACGTGGAATATCTTTACCTACAGCGCCGGTTTTAGTAGCCCCGCGCAAGATCCAGCCTTGTTCCGCTTGGTGAATGCCACCGAGTCGGTCAACGGTAATGGCGAATTATCGCTAAGCGGCGATTTGTATCTTTCCACTTTGGGTTACTCCTGGAATTTGCTGTTTAACGGCAGCACATCGGTCAAAGTGGGTACCTTCAATCTGGCGCCCGCCGCAGTGCCGCTGCCGGCCGGCGTGTGGTTGTTCGGGAGCGGATTGGTCGGCCTGTTAGGCGCCTCCAGAGGTAAATCGGGCTTATCCGCCTAAGCCTTACCAGACCGCTCACCCTTCCGTCGCAAAAGGCTGCGGGGCGCTTTGCTTTCCGTTAACGGTCGGGGGGTAGAGCCCGAACTTGGCCGGTAAGCGACTTATTAGAAACCCAATTTTTTTCAAGGAATACGCATGAAATTTCTATACCTGATCGTGCTGTCGTTAACCCTTGCCGCGACATCCGCGCACGGCGCTACCGTATCCGGCGGTTCGCTGATTATCAATATCGATCGAGACGCTTTCGAGAACGGTATCGATCTAGATAGGACCGCTGCGCCATCCATATACGTCGAGGAATACTACGACGCTTCGCTGGCCTCAAAAACCTTTGAAGAGTTGCGCGATTACAATACGCCCGTCGATCTGACCGATTACGCGGCGAACGAAATTCCGGCCACCGGATTGAAATTTACCGTCAATGGCGCGCATGTGGCTGACAACCCGTTAGGCCGGCACAATAGCGCCACTACCTTCACGTTCGACCCTAACGACATTACCGGCACTGCGTCGGGCTCTATCGGACTGGCCGGCGGCCTGCGTTATCGAGTGGATGTCGCGCCACCCACTAACCGGGTATTAATGGGCGACATGACGCTGACCTATAATCCCGCGGAAGCGCTAAAAACGCCGGAAAGTTCGGATTGGGTCATTTACAACACCCTCGGCTTTAAAGCGGTGGCTTTCGAGTTGTTTAACGTGGTTTCCGAGATCAACGGAAACGTGCTGTCTTTGAGCGGCGAGTTGGGTTACGGTTGGGGATTCGATCATCTTGGGGCCGGTCCGGCCCGCAATGCTAATGCGCGCATCGGTACCTTCAGCTTTCAAACCTCCGTGGTCCCGCTGCCGGCCGCCGTCTGGATGTTTATGACCGGCTTAATCGGCATGGGCGTGAGCGGTTTTCGCAACCGATCCGCTTGATCGGGATATCAGTTAACAGGAGGTTTCGATGACATGCCATCGCCTTGAAACATCAAAATACTTGACCGCGGTTTCGACGGTTTTCGCGCTGGTCGCCGGCGGATTCGTTACGCAGGCCGATGCCGCGTTGTTAAACGCGAATTCCGGAGGCACCTTCACGATGAATCTGGACCGCGATGCTTTAGCGCTCTCCAACTTCGGCTCGTTGACCCAGCCGGGATACTTTCTGGCGCAATATTTCGACACCATCGAGTCGGATTACACGACCCGCACCGATTCGTCGTTTTACTTCAATAATCCGACGCGTGTCGAAATTCCAGCCGTGAACTTGGTACACGACATCACGCCGGTCAGTGCCAGCAATCCCAGCGGTCAGCTTTCCGGCCGCAACGTCCAAGCCACGACGCCGGACTTCTCGATCGATTCGGACACCTTGGCGGGTACCGGCACGATGGGCATGACCGGCGTCGAGATGTTTCGAGGAAGCTTTTCCGGCACCTTGCTGAACGGCGATTACTCGCTGAAATACGACCCGGAGGCGCGGCAGACCATGTGGGATGCCTTTGGTGTTTCGGGCACGCCGGGCGGCTGGTATTTGCAGAATAACGTTTCGTTTAGCGCGGTGGCTTACGAATTGGCTAATTTGCGGTTGCAGTACAGCAGTGCCGGCGATTGGATGCTCAGCGGCGATTTATTACTGTCCCCCGAAAACGCGTTCTTTTTGAAAAATACCGTCTTGGCCGATTTGGGGGATTTTTGTTTAGGCGTGGGTGCCTATAGCGGTTGCGGCCAAGTGGCCACCGTTCCATTGCCTTCGGCGGTTTGGTTCTTCGCTTCGGGGATTGCCGGTATCGGTATCAACGGCTATCGCCGATTCAGGAGGGCATGATGGACGTTCGCCTAGGTCGCGCCGCTCCGTTGCCGCGAGGGATTTCCGCCCATTGCTTGGGCTTGAGCGTGTTAGCGGTCTGCGGCGCGATGCCGGAAAGCGCCGCTGCGCAATCGCTGTTTCCGTACGGACCGTATTCGAGCATTCAAATGAATGTGGACCCGGCCGGCGACAATATCGCCGGCGACGCGGCTCACGAGCCGACGATCGCTCTCGATCCGAATAACCCAGACCGGTTGGTCGCGGGCTGGAAGCAATTTGCCAGTATCGCTTCGGGCAGCCGGGAAGGCGGTTGGGCTTATAGCGACGACGGCGGTAAGCACTGGCATTTTCAAGGCGTGGTGACGCCGGGCGAACAACGGACCAACATCATGGTGGATGTCGATTCGGCGGGCAATTTCTACTACCAGAGTCTGCATTACGACAGCACCGGCAACTTCGCGGCGGACGTGCAGGTATTCAAGTCGCTGGATGGCGGCGTCAGCTGGCAAGCGCCGGTCTATGCCCACGGCGAAGGCGCGGATAAAGGCCGAATCGGCATAGACCGGAGCGGAACCGCCAGCGACGGCCATATTTATTTACACTGGCGGGAAGGTTTGGACGACAAGCGTTTTACCCGCTCGGTTAACGGCGGCCTGAGCTACGAAGCGCCGGTCAGCGTGCCGGAAAACCCGTCGTTCGGTACCATCGGCGTAGGTACCAACGGCGAAGTGTATCTGGCCGGTCGTAAGGAAAGCGGCAGCTTGGTGGGTACCAAGCTGGTCTACGACGGTTATTTGTTCGCCACCTCGTTGAACGCTCGCGATCCCAACGCAATACCAAGTTTCACGACCCAAGCCATCGATATGGGCGGTTCGCCGATCACCTTCATGATTCCCAACAATCCCAACCCGCTTGGTCCGATCGGCGATATTCAAGTCGCCGTCGATCATTCGGCAGGTGCGTTGCGCAACAACATTTATCTGCTGGCTCCGGTCGATCCGCCGGGCACGGACAATCTGGACGTCAACTTTATCCGCAGTAGCGACGGCGGGCTGACCTGGTCGGCGCCGCTGCGCATCAACACCGATACGGCGGACCGGAACGCCTTTCAGTGGTTTCCGATGCTGGGCGTCGCCGACAACGCCCGGATCGATGCGGTTTGGTACGACACCCGCGAAAAGCTCCAGGCCGGTACCTCGCAACTCTACTATTCGTACTCGTGGGACGGTGGGGTAACTTGGAGTCCGAATCGAGCGGTCACCGCGACCTTCAACACCCAAATCGGCTATCCGTTGGGCGTCGACAAAATCGGCGACTATAGCCATCTGGTTTCCGACAAATACGGCGCTCACGTGTCCTACACCGCGACCTACAACGGCGAGCAGGATGTGTACTATTTGAACGTATTTCCGGATTGCAATAACAACGGCAAATCCGACGTTTTGGACATCGAGCAACGCCAAAGTGGCGATACCAACCAAAATCATCTGCCCGACGCGTGCGAAAACATGACCGTGACCGGCGATCAAGACAGCGACCGCGATGTCGATTTACTCGACCTCAATATCGTGCTGGCCGCTCGAAACAAACCGGCGAGCGGTGCCGGCGACCCCAGGGATTTGGATCATAACGGCACTATCAATGTGCTCGACTCGCGCAAACTGGCCCTGTTGTGTACGCGACCGCAATGCGCGAAGTAAGCTCGCGGGATTCGATACACACGTCTTGGATACGATCGCTTTAACCCTTCCCCTTCACTTCCGATTGCCGTCACCGACCTGCCGCTCGGTGACGGCTTGTTCGAATCGCCGTTCCCTGCTCTCCAGAAATCGGAACTGGCATACTCTCATGTTTGTGCAAATCATCGGTTTTATCCTACTGACACGGTTACTTGTTCTGTGCCGGCGAGTAGATAAAAGACGTCACACGATGATGACCGGCCTGTTAAAACGCTCCAATCCTTCGAATCGTAACCGTTTGGCAGCGTAGCGACTTACCACCGCTGCCAAGGTCATTGATCTATTGACTCGCGGTATCTGGATGACGGCCCGACGAGTCGGCGAATTTCGGCGGAATCCTTTTCAATGATCATGATCCGGCCGATGGCTCGGCCTCTTCGCCTATCGCTAAGCCGAGAATGCACCGATCCGTGATAATCTGCTAGCCGAGGCGATGGCGCCGCGAGTTCCGCGCGTCGATTCGTCGCTTCGACTTTTATAACGTGTCCGGGGGATGACGATGAACGAAGATACCTTGAATTTGGAAGTCCGTAAGTTCCTGAAAACCGTCGGGATCGCTTCGCAGCGCGAACTGGAGCACGCGGTGTTGAAAGCGGTCGAGGCCGGCATACTCGAGGGTTCGGAGACTCTCGCGGTGGCGATGACCTTGGAGGCGCCCGCGCTGGGGATACGTCACACCATCGAGGGCAGTATCGCGCTGGAATAGTTTCCGCGCCTAACGTTGCGATTGGCGTCGGCGCGAGACGGCCGACGGTCCTTGACTTGTCCAGCGACTCTATTTTTAAGACCGGCCCGCATGGCTGGCCGTTTTGACTCAGCATGATTGATTTATGACCGAACTGATCTGGATCGCCGCCGCTTATTTGGCCGGCATGGTCGCCAGCCGCTTGTCGTTTCCACCCTTGGTCGGCTACTTGGCCGCCGGCTATGCCCTACATGGTTTGCAAATCGCGCCGTTGCCGAATCTTGGTCACGTGGCGGAAATCGGCATCGAACTGTTGCTGTTTTCGGTCGGTTTGAAGCTGAAGCCTTCGTCGCTGATCCGCCGCGAGGTGTTAAGCGTTGGCGGTTTGCACCTGTTGCTGACGGCGGTGACATCGGCGTTGGTGTTTTTCTGGCTGGAACAAAAGGTGACCGGCGGTTTGGTGTTGGGCGTCAGTTTGGCGTTTTCCAGCACCGTGTTGGCGATCAAGGTATTGGAAGACAACGGCGAATTGTCGACGCTGCACGGCCGCGACGTGTTGAGTATTCTGATTCTGCAGGACATTGTCGCGATCGTCTTGTTGGCGGTGGCGGACGGCAAACAACCCCAGCCTTGGGCTTTGGCCTTGTTGGCCTTGCCGCTGTTGCGGCCGCTGGCGCATCGGATTTTGTCGGCCAGTCGCGCCTCCGAATTGAAACTGCTGCTGGGCGTCTGCTTGGCGCTGGCCGGCGGCGTCGCGGCCGAACGGGTCGGCATTTCCGCGGACATCGGCGCGCTGCTGACCGGCGTGATGCTGGCGACCCATCCCAAGATCGACGAATTGACCGATCGGCTGTGGAGCTTGAAGGAGTTGTTTCTGGTGGCCTTCTTTCTGCAAATCGGTCTGGCCGATCTGCCGAATCGCGAACAGGTGACGCTGGCCTTAAGTTTACTCGGCTTGTTGCCGCTGCAAGGCGTGTTATTTTTCGGGTTGTTTCTGTTCGCCGGCTTGCGCGCGCGCACCGCTTTCGTGTCGTCGTTGGCCTTGATGACTTATAGCGAATTTGCATTGATCACGACCGGCGCGGTGGTCAACGCCGGTTTGCTGACCGAGGATTGGAAGGCGATTATCAGTTTGGCTGTGGCCGGTTCGTTGGCGGTGGCGGCGCCGCTGAACCGCTACTCGCACCGCTTGTTCGGCTGGGCCGAGTGCTGGCTGGTGCGTTTCGAAAAACAATCCGGGAATCCCGACCGCTTGCCGGAATCCTTCGGTGCTGCCGAATGGCTGGTGATCGGCATGGGCCGCACCGGCATCGCCGCCTATCGGGCGTTATGCGAGCGCGAACAACGGGTGGTCGGGCTGGACGCCGACCCGACCGTGCTGGAAACCCTGTTGGGTAATGGGCGGCGCGTGGTCTATGGCGATGCCGAGGACAGCGAGCTGTGGAGCGGTTTGCCGTTGGAGCGCGTCAAGGGGATTTTATTAACGGTGCCGGCGTACGAGGTGCGCTGCGCCGCGATCGAGCAATTGAGGCGGCGCGGCTATCTTGGCCAGATCGGCGCGATTTGCTATCACGCCGAGGAAGCCGATCACATGAAAGCGCTGGGTGCCGATTTTGTGATACATCCGCTGGTCGAGGCCGGCAATCAATTGGCCAAACAATTGCTCGAAGGCGGCGCGTAGGCTTAGCCGACAGCGAACCCCGGTTTAATGACGATAGAGAGATAGACAAAGATGAGAGCATTCCGGGACTGGACCGCGTTGGCGGCGTTTTGCGGCTTGATTTTCTGGTTGTCGGCGCAGGAGAGTTTGCCGGTCAAGATGCACTTCGAGTTTCAGGACAAAGTCCAGCACGCGCTAGCTTATTTCGTGATGGAGGTGTGCAGTTGGCGGGCGTTTCGGCATCGGCTGGCCGAGCGCCGCTTACTAGGCTTGGTCAGCGTCGCCTATTGCAGTTTGTACGGGATCAGCGACGAATGGCACCAGTCCTTCGTGCCGGGGCGCGAGCCGGGCGTCGGCGATTGGTTGGCCGATACTCTGGGCGCGGCGTTGGCGGCCGGAGCGCTTTACGTCGCCGGCCACAGATCGGTTCTGGCCTGGATCGCGCGCTGATCGTTTATTTCGGCAAGTCGCCGAGCCGCTTGCCGGCCCGGTAAAGGCTCCAGGCCAATATCGGCACCACCAACGCGATCGCGCCGAGCAGAAATGCTCGGCTGTTCAGCAAGTTTCTCAGGGAATTGTCGGCGCCAGTCTGGCCAGTTGCGAGCGCCTCGCCCAAGTTGGCCGGCGTCGGGACGATACCTTGCCGCAGCAATTCGCCGATCGCGGCGGTGTCGTACCGGGCTGGCGCCAGGCCGGCGTTTCCGTAAGTCAGGCGATACGCGCTATTGGGGTTGGCGATAAACAACAAGCGATAGTTTTTGCCCAGTCCGGTCAGCGCGGTGATTTGCAGTGGCGGATTGTCTTGATTGTGAATCACCAAGCGATATCGCTCGCCGCGTTGTTCCGGAAAGTCGATCCGGGTCTCGGCTTGTTGGATGTCACCGAAACGCAAGGCCCGCAGTTGCCCGCTGCTTAGGGTTTGCCAAGCCGATTCACCGCCGCCGGTTCGAGGCGTCTGCAGTTCGACATCGCGTTGAAAGCTGGGCGTGGCGACGTCCAGCCGCAGCCCGGTCAGCGGCAGTTTGCGGCTGTCGATGTCGATTAGGGTGGCGCGTCGCTCGGCGTCTTCGTGTACCTGAAAGTCCGGCAACGGATAGTCGACGACGGTTTCGGCCTCGGCGCGGCTTTCCGAGCGCAGATGCCAGAACTCGATCCGCTCGATATGTAGTGGCTCCCGATACAGGGTTTGCGTTTCGCTGCGTTCCAATTCCTCGTGGCCTTGCATACGCCGGGTCAGCGCCGTGATTTCCGCGATCCGGGTTTGGCCGGTCTTGCCGACCAGGATTTTGAAATAGCGGTCCCCGTTGGCGGGCAAGGACACATCGAGATTGGCGATCGCCAAGTGCCGGGAGTAATCGTAAACCGCCGCGTGCTCGGTCAGCGTTCGCCAGTGTTCGCCGTCGTTCGAGCCTTGCACCGTGAGTTCGTACTCGAAATCGTGTTGAGCGGTGACCAGCGTCAAGCCGTCGGCAGGTTCGGCGTTGTCGGCGAGGTGGACTTCGAAGCTCAGGCTGTCGCCAGCGGTTTGCAGCGCGGTGATCTGGCCGAGGCTGGGGCGGCGGCTACGGACCGTTTTGGTCGCGGCGGCCGGGCGCAACAGAAACGGTGTCTCGACGCCTTGGCCGTCGAGCAGACGCAGATCGCCGAAGTCGGCGGCGCTGGCGGCGTAGATTTGGCTGTCCAATTCCACGGCCAACAGCGCCTGACCGTTACCGGGCGCTTGCTGGACGGGGCGGCTGAATTCGGTCGCGCCCACCGGGGCGGACAGCGACAGCCAGCAGACTAAAAAGGCGTTACGGGGACTCATCGTTTGCTCTCGGTCTCGGCGTTAGCGGCGAAGTTTTGCCGGTAGCGCATGTAGAAAAACGCGCCGCCCAGCACCAGCATGCCCAGTACGATGAAGGCGACGATCCGGTAGATTTGTTCCAGGCGGGCCAGATCGACGAAAAACACTTTCCAGGCCACGATCGCAAACAAGACCAAACCGGCCAAGCGCAGTGCGGCGACTTCGCGGCGGATGCCATGGTAGACCGAAGTCAACGCGAACAGCGACCATAGAATCGTCACGCCGCCGGAGCGCAAGCCGGGCAAATAATGCAGCAACAGCGAATTGGTTTCCAGGCTGAGAAACGCGAACAACAATACCAGCGCCGCCGTGCCCAGCCAGCGGCGCACGTCGGCGGCGCTGCCTTCGTCGCCTTCCAGCCGGCGGAAAGCCAGGGCCAGAAACAGGATAATCGCGCCGAAGTCGAGCAGCCGCATCAGCGCCGATTCGAAGCGGTAAGTGCCGCCGTAATGCAAAGTCAGCAAACTGTCGCCGATCGCGGCGTGACCCAGCGTCAGGCCCCAGGAAGGCAAATCGAAAAACGCCAGTTTGATCGCCAGGCCGATCAGCAGCCAACGCAGGCCGGCTAACATGAGCTGGCCGGAGCCGGTCATGTAGCGATTCAGCAGTAGCGCGCCCAAGCCTAGCCAGACCAGCGTCAATGCCGGCGCTTGCAATGGCGGATACAAGTAGGCCAGGCTGCGGTAGAGTTCCAATTGCAGCGTGACGAATACCAGGGCTACAACGATCAGTGCGATGACGGCCAAGACGCCGCCGTCCTTCAGCCAGACCGGCACGTCCTGGGCCGGCGAACAAGCCAATTCGGTCGCCGGTGCCGGTTTTTCGATCAGTGTATAGGCCAGCGCCATCGACAGTATCGGGACGCCGAAGCTGACCAGGCGTTCTATCAGCCCGAACCAGAATTCGCCCGGCGCGGCGTCCCCAGTCGCCCCGTCCGCGTATTGGCCGGGCAAATCGATGAAAGCGTAGCGGGCGACGACCAGCAAATACAGCAGGTAGGCGGTTTGGCGTAAAAACGCGCTACGCACTTTGCCGGCCATCCAAATCATCACCAGTGCTTGCAACGACCAACTGACGGTGATCCATTGCTTGGACAAGATTAACGGCACCGCCACGCTCAGAAAGAACGCCGCCAAGCCGATAAACCCGACCACCAATTCTCTATCCTCGATGCGGCGGGCCAAGCAGTAATACACGTGGCCGACATAGAATGCCGACAGGGCGAGGCACGGCAATGCGGTCCAGATTTGCCCGTATTCGGCGGCGATCAACTCGTAAGCGGTGCCGAAATAGATCGCCGCGTTGACCGCCAGCGCGACCAAGTCCAGCAGCGTCGAGCGTTGCCGATTGACCAGGCAAAACAAAAACACCGTCGTCGAATACAACACGAAAAATCCGGTCAGAAACGGCAGCACTTGCCAAAAGTAGCCGGACTCGTAGCGTTGCATCGCCGCGAAAAACAGCAGATAGTTGAAGGCGAAGCCGAGAAAATTCAGTACATGCCAATGCTTGTACCAGTTCACCGCCAGAACTCCGCCGCCCAGCAACAGCATATAGCTGAACAAGCCGACGAAATTCACTTGACCGGTGGACAGCAAAATCGGCGTGCAATAGCCGCCGATGATGGCGAAGATCGCCACCAGCATCGCGTCCAACCGGATCGCCAACGCGGCGGCGCTGGCGGTAACCGTCAACATCAAGCCGAAGGCCGGATAGGCGCCGAGCAGGTGGTAAAAGGCGTAAGCGGCGAACACGCTGAAATACAGCACCGCTATGCCGCCGCCCAACAAGCCCTGGCTGAACAAATGGTACTGGCCGCCGACTAGGCGCACGCCGCCGACGATCATCGCCAGTCCGGTCAAGACGCTGAGCGCGACCCGCGCCTGTTCGCCGAGCAAGCCGTTATCGATCGAATATTTCAGAAAAAAGCCGATGCCGGTGACCAGGATCAGGACGCCGATGCGCAGCAACCAGTTGCTGGCGACCGCGTATTCGATCGAAACGCCGTGCGGACGGTGGCCCTCGCCAACCACGATCCAGTTCCAGATTTGTTGGAGTGCTTGCCTTGCCGCCAATTCGAAACGGCTCGGTTCGGCGACTTGCCAGCCGGCGGTTTGCCAAGCGTCGTTGGGAGCGGGTGTGCTCGCCGTCGGTTCGGTGTCGGCCGGTTCCGCTCGGCTGGGTTCGGGGGCCGTCGTCTCCACCGATGCGGCGCGGGGTTCGAACAAGATCTGCTCCCGCGCCGGCGTTTGCGCGTCGAAACTGGCTGGCGCGGCGGCCGGACACTCGGTGCCGACACGTTCCGTCAACGTCAGCAGCAGTTTGCGGTCCTCGCGCAAAGCGGCGTGCAGGTCGGCGAGCGAATCCTTGATTTCCCGGTTGATTTCGCGTTGCCGGTTGAGCAGTAGAACCAGCAGTACGATTACGACGATCGGCACGACGACCGCAACCACGGCGAGCAGTTCGAAAATATCGTCCAAGGTGGGACTCCCGGTCTATAGTTAAAGCGAGCGGAGGCCGTGGCCGGCAGGGCCGGTTTCGAGCCGTTTCGCAACCTTAGCATATTTATGAAAAATGACCGGGCGGCCGCTGGAGTGGTCGTTGCCACCTGATTGCGGAGACCGGCGGAAAAATGACCAGGAACGCAATTTTTCGCATGGGTCGTTCAGGTTTCCCCGCGCGGTGCCGATGACTCGTGATAAATTTCCAAGGAATGTTAAGCGGCCCAGAACTATGAACAGTCAAACTACTATCCAATCAAAAATTCTGCTCAGCATCGCCAGCGTGTTTGTCGTGTTGATGTTGGTCAGTAACGTGTTCATGGCCGGCCGCCAGAAAGATATGGTGCAGGCGCTGGCAACCGACAAAGCTAAAAATATCGCCGCCGGCTATTTCGACGGTATCAACACCCTGATGCTGACCGGCTCGATGTCTCAGGTCGAAGTGTTGCGGGAAAAGGCCTTGTCGCATCCCGGCGTCAGCGAGGTGCGCCTGATTCGCGGCAACGGGATCGTCGAGTTGCACGGTAAAGGCAAGCCCGAGCAAGCGGTCGTCGACGAACTCGATCGGCGCGGTCTGAGCGGTGAAGCGCTGATACGCCACGGCAACGACGCCAACGGGCGTTGGGTGACCGTGGTCGAGCCGATACTGGCCAGCAGCAATTTTCGCGGCACCAATTGCCTGACCTGCCATCCGGTCAAGGAAGGCGAGGTGTTGGGCGCGGTGCGGGTATCCTATTCGCTGGCGAGCCTGGACGACCAAATTAACCAAGATCTGATCGCCGGATCGGCGATTTCGTTGGCGATGTTCGCCGCCGGCTTGTTGCTGGTCAATATTCTGATGCGGCGCATCGTCGTCAACCCGCTGGTGACGATGCGCGACACCGTCGATGCCATCGCTCGCCATTCGGATTTGACCGCGCGCTTGCCGGTCGACAGCGGCGATGAAATCGGCCAGGTCAGCACCTCGTTTAACTCGATGTTGGCTAATTTCGCGGCGAGTTTGAACCGGGTGTCTGACGTCAGCCGTTTACTGACCGACGCCACTGATCGCATCGCCACTGTATCGAGGCAAACCTCGCAGGCGGCCAGTCAGCAGCAGAGGGAAACCGAAAACGTCATTCAGGCGATCCACGAACTGGAGGAATCGGTGAGGGATGTGCGGCACGGCGCTGACGGTGCGGCGCGGGCTTCGGTCGAGGCCGACCAGCAAGCCGCCCAGGGCGCGGAAACCACCAAAAACGCCATCGACGGCATCTATGTGCTGGTCAGCGAAATCGAGCGGGCCTCGGAAGTCATCAAGCGCCTGGACCAAAAAAGCAACGGCGTCGGCGCGGTGTTGGACGTGATCAAGGGCTTGGCCGAACAAACGAACTTGCTGGCGCTGAACGCCGCGATCGAGGCGGCTAGGGCCGGCGAACAAGGCCGGGGCTTCGCGGTAGTGGCCGACGAGGTCAGAACGCTGGCGACCCGCTCGCATCAGGCGACCGAAGAGATCGAGAAAATCATCGACCAATTGCAGCGCGAGGCCAAGGAGGCGGTGACGGTGATGGATAAAGCCAAAACTAGCGCCGAGCAACGCCGCGAACAAGTCCAAAGCGCCGATCTAGGTTTAAGCGCGATTGCCGAGCGGGTGACTCAGATTCGCTCGTTGAATTCGCAAATGGCCTTGGTGGCCGACAATCAAAGCCGTGTCGCGCAACATGTCGGTCAAAGCATCGGCAACATTGGCGGCTTGACCGATCGCACTTCGCAAGATGCCGCGCAAACCAGCGACGCCAGCCGCGAGTTGGTGCAACTGGCCGTGCAGTTGAATGAATTGGTCGGTAAATTCCGCCGTTAACGCGCTACGTTTGACAGTTTTGGCCGGTCCGGCTTATAGTCGCCCCATGAGTCGTTTTTTTTCGTCACGTTTTGCAAACAAGTCATGGCTATGGGCTTTGCTCACGGCCGTGGTGTTTGCGTTGTTCTAATATCAGTTCAAACCACCGCGGGCTCGACCGCGGTGGCTTTGTCATTTGCCTAGGGCTCGCACCAGCACAGGAGCCCTAATGAAGTCCCTTAGCACCACCTCCACTCAAACCCTGATCGGTTACGGCCTGGCGGCCTTGGCCGCGATCGGCTTTTCCGCCAAGACGATATTGGTCAAGCTGGCCTATGTGCAAGCCGTCGATGCCGTGACGTTATTGGCGTTGCGGATGGCGTTTTCGGTGCCGTTTTTCCTGATCGTCGCGTTTCAGCAACGCGGACCCGCCGCGCGGCCGTCCCTGACGGCTCGGGATTATTGGGTCGTGGGCGTGCTCGGTTTGCTTGGCTATTACCTGTCCAGTCTGCTCGATTTCACCGGTTTGCAATATATCTCCGCCGGTCTGGAACGCTTGATTTTGTTCTTGTACCCCACCTTGGTGTTGGCGATGTCGGCACTGTGGTTGAAAAAGCCGTTCGGGTTCCGGGAACTGACGGCGGTCTTGCTGAGTTATAGCGGGATCGCACTGGTGTTCGTCGGCGAGTTGGATGGGGGCGGCGATACATTGTGGTTGGGGGCCGCTTACGTGTTTGCCGGCACGGTCAGCTATGCGCTGTACTTGCTGGGCGCGGGCCAGGCCATCGCCCGCTTGGGCGCGATGCGCTTTACCGCGTACGCGATGTTGGTTGCGTGCGCGGCGTCGATCTTGCAGTTCGTGTTGACGCATCCGCCGGAGGCCTTGCTGTTGCCGATGCCGGTATACCAGTTGAGTCTGGCGATGGCGATCGTCTCGACGGTGTTGCCGGTGTTCATGCTGTCGGCGGCGATCCGCCGGATCGGTTCGGGCCATGCCTCGCTGGTCGGCACGATAGGGCCGGTTTCGACGTTGCTGATGGCGGCGGTATTCCTCGGCGAACCGATGACGCTATGGCAGGTCGGCGGGGCAGCTCTGGTGTTAATGGGCGTACTGAGTTTGTCGATGCGTTGATGCCCGCCGATTAGGCTTCGCCGCCGCCCAGGCTCAGCATTTCTCGGGCGTGCGCCAAGGTGTTTTCGGTGATAGTCACGCCGCCCAGCATTCGCGCCACCTCCGCGACCCGTTCGTCCTCGCGGAGTTTGCGAACCGTCGACGAGGTGACCGCAGCATTTTGGTTTTTGGCGACGAATAAATGCTGATGGGCTTGCGAAGCGACTTGCGGCAAGTGCGTGACGCACAGCACTTGCCGGTTCAAACTCAGCCGGCGCAGCTTTTGCCCGACGATCTCGGCGATGCCGCCGCCGATGCCGGAATCGACCTCGTCGAAGATCATCGTCGGCGTGGTTTTATCGGTGCTGGTCGTGACTTGTATCGCCAGGCTGATCCGCGACAGCTCGCCGCCCGACGCCACCTTGGCCAAGGGTTTGGCGGGCAAGCCCGGATTGGTGCTGATCAGAAACTCGATCCGATCCAGGCCGTTGCGTTGCGGCTCGTTGCCATCCTCCCGGTCGAGCTTGACCAGGAACTCGCCGTGCGGCAGGCCCAATTCCTTGATTGCGTCGGAAATGCGGTGCTGCAACTCGTCGCCGGCCCGGCGCCGGCTGGCGGATAATGCCGTCGCCAATTCGCGGTATTGCGCCAGCAGACGCTCGCAATCGGCTTGCAGAACTTCGATGCGCTCGCCGCTATGGCTGAGATTGTTCAACTCCAGCGCGAATTGCTCGGCCAGCGCCGGTAATTCCTCGGCTGGTACCTTGTGTTTGCGGCTCAGGCGTTGAATCACGCCAATCTGGTTTTCCAGCCAGCTCAGTTGGCCGGGATCGGCTTCCTGATTCTCCAGGAAGCGCCGCAGTTGTTGGGTGGCTTCGCCGATCTGGATTTCGGCGTCGCTCAGCAATTCGACGATGCCGTTCAATTCGGCGGCGTATTGGCTTAATTCGCCGACCGAGTGGATCACGTGACCCAGCATGTCGGCGACCGATTGCTGGTCGTTGTCGTAGAGGATGTCGAGCTGTTGTTGACCGACGCCCAAAATTCTACCCAGGTTAGCCAGTTTGTTGTGCTCGTCGGCCAGGGCCTGATAATCGAAATTTTCCAGATCCAGTTGCTGCAACTCTTCTAGCTGATAACGCAGCAGCTCCTCGCGTTCGGCTTGGTCACTGCCGGATTTTTGTAGTTGTTGCAGTTCTTTATGGGCTAGCCGCCAGTTTTGTTGGCAGGCGTTCAGATCGTTGAGCAATTCGGCGTGGTCGGCGAATCCGTCCAGCAGCAGACGCTGTTCGTCGGCATCGAGCAGCGTCAAATGGGCGTGTTGGCCGTGGATCTCGACCAATTGCCGGCTTAACGTTTGCAGTGTTTGCAGATTGACCGGCCGGTTGTTGATATAGGCCTTGGAGCGGCCGTCTTCGCTAACGGTGCGACGGACCAGGCATTGGCCGTCGTCGTCCAATTCGTGGTCGATCAGCCATTGGCTAACCAGCGGCGCCTTGGATAGATCGAATTCGATGTTGATTTCGGCGCGCTTGCTGCCGGGGCGCACGTAGCCGGAATCGGCGCGATCGCCCAACGCCAAGCCCAGCGCGGTCAGCAATATCGATTTGCCGGCCCCGGTTTCGCCGGTCAGCACCGACATACCGGGTTCCAGGTCCAGGTCCAGTTTGTCGACCACGGCCAGATCGAGAATGTTCAGGTTCAACAGCATGTCATTTGGCGGAATAACCGCCGCTCCAGTTCAGTTTGCTTCGCAGAATGTGGAAGAAATCGTGGTCTTCCGGGTGCAGAATGTTAATCGGTTTGTCGGCTTTTCGAATGACGATCGTGTCGTTAATGCGCACGTCCGGGATTTCTAAATGATCGCAGGTGACCAGCGCGTTGATTTGCTTGGTCTGGCTGAAACGGATCTCGATCGTGGCCTTGTCGTCGATGACGATGGAGCGATTGGACAGCATGTGCGGATTCAGCGGGACCAGTACCAGTGCATTTAGGGTTGGATGCAGAATCGGTCCGCCGGCCGACAGCGCATAGGCGGTCGAACCGGTCGGTGTCGCGACGATCAGGCCGTCGGAACGCTGGGTGTTCAGGAACACGCCGTCGATGCTGGTGACGATTTCGATCATGCTCGGCGTGACCCAACGATGCACGACGACCTCGTTGACCGCGGTCTGGCGATGGATGAGTTCGCCGTCGCGGATGATGGCGGCCTGTAACAAATGACGCTGTTCGGTCTGGTAGCGGCCGTCGAGGATTTGCGCCAGGCGGCTCAGCAACTGGTCCGGAGAAATGTCCACCAGAAATCCCAGTCGGCCGAGGTTGACGCCGAGCAGCGGAGTGTCGAAATCGGCGGCGGCGCGGGCGGCGGTCAGGAACGTGCCGTCGCCGCCGACCGCGATCAGCAGATCGCAGCATTCCGGCAGCCGGTTGATGTGCATGCCGACGACGCCTTCGGCTTCGATTAGCTCGGCGCTTCGGCTATCGGTGGTCACCGAGTGACCGCGCTGCAGCAAAAAGCGGTAGAGCTCGCTGAGCGTGGCGGCGATACCCGGATCGCCGAATTTACCGATGATGCCGATGCGTTGAAAGGGTGAAGGCATGTCTGAGCCGGGATTCAAAAATGCTTGGGATTATACAAACAATTCGAGCAGGCACTAGCGAAGCTTCGCGCTCGGCGTCGCGGGCGCGGCCGGAATATCGGCGTCGGCCAAATTCCGTGCGGTTCGGTGTCGTTAACACCCTGAATTTGTTGCCAGGTAATGGGCCGTGCCGCGACCGGGCGTCTGGCCAATGTCTGAAATCGGACGCTATCCATCGGCATTGCGAATGCTCGAGATCCCCGACAGGCTTGGGTTCGCACGGATTTTAGGCGGATTGACAAGGCTCCGGGCACCTGTTAGCTTTCCCCTCTGGCACTCGTTACGTTGGAGTGCTAACGAATTTTCTAGGGTGTCAATGTGGCTAGCGGACCGGATTTAAACGAAAGATCGGCGTATTTGCTGAAGGCCTTGGTTGAGCGTTATATACAAGACGGTCAGCCGGTCGGCTCGCGGGTATTGTCCAAGGATCCGCTGCTTAAGCTCAGTCCGGCCAGCATTCGCAACGTCATGGCCGATCTCGAGGAAATGGGCTTGATCCATTCGCCGCACACCTCGGCGGGCCGGGTACCGACCGTGGCCGGATACCGTTTGTTTGTCGATAGTCTGTTGACGGTCAAGCCGCTGGCGTCCAGCGACCTGGATCAATTGCAAAGCGGCTTGCTGGCCGATGCGGACAAAACCGGCGACGTGCTGAGTAAGGCCTCCAGGCTGCTGTCGGATATGACCCATATGGCTGGTGTCGTCACCCTGCCGCGCCGTGAGATGGTCACGTTGCGACATATCGAATTCCTGCCGATGTCCAGCATGCGCGTACTGGTGATTTTTGTCACCGACGGCGAGGAAGTTCATAACAAAATCATCCATACCCAGCGTCAATTTAGCCCGGCCGAACTGCAACAGGCCGCCAATTACTTGAATTCGGTTTACGCCGGCCTCAGTCTGGCCAAGATCCGCGAGCAAGTGTTGCGGGAGATGGAGCAGGATCAGCAGCGCGTCAATCAAGGCATGATAGACGCGGTCAGCATGGCGCAACTGACGTTCGCCCAACAACCCAACGACGATTACGTGTTGAGCGGCGAAACCAATCTGATGGGCTTTTCCGAATTGTCCGACATGGACCGTCTAAAACAGCTGTTCGAGGCGTTCAGCCAAAAGCGCGGCGTGATCCATTTGCTGGATCAATGCCTGTTGGCCGACGGCGTGCAGATTTTTATCGGCGAAGAGTCCGGCTACAGTGCATTCGACCATTGCAGCTTGGTCACGGCGCCTTATTCGGTCAACGACGAGGTGGTTGGCGTGTTGGGAGTGATCGGCCCAACCCGGATGGCGTACGAAAAAGTGATTCCGTTCGTCGACGTGACGGCAAAAATATTGGGCGCGGCCTTGAATCCCAAATAATCGCCCTTATCGTAAGGCCGACCTAATATTTTAAGAACCACGGAGTCCCAAATGAGCCATCAGCAATCGAGTCACGAACAGCAATCCGACGCCGAATTGATCGCCGAGGTGCTGGAGCAGACCAAAGAAGCCGGCGAAGACGTTGTTGCCGAGGCAACCGAGGCCGGCGAAGTCAGCATCGAAAGCCTGCGGCAACAACTGGAGCAAGCCCAACAACAAGCCGCCGCGAATCTGGACAAGGCTTTGCGCGTGCAGGCCGACATGGAAAATCTGAAAAAACGCGTACAAAAGGATTTGGACGACGAGCGTAAATACGGCTTGGCCAAGTTCGCCAAGGAATTGCTTAGCGTGTTGGACAGTCTCGAGCTTGGCGTGCAGGCGGCGACCGCCGATAGTCCGGAAGTGGCTAAATTGCGCGAAGGCAGCGTGCTGACCATTAAGCAATTCGAATCGGTGTTCGCCAAATTCAATATCGAAGTCCTCGATCCGACCGGGCAAGCGTTCAATCCCGAATTGCATCAAGCCATGGCGATGCAGCCCAGCGCCAGCGCCGAACCCAATACGGTTTTGAACGTGTTTCAAAAAGGCTATATCTTAAACGGCCGTTTGCTGCGCCCCGCGATGGTGGTGGTGGCCAAGGCCGAGGACAAACCCGCCGACAGCGCGAAAGTTGACGAACAGGCTTGAAATTTCATTGATCAACCGCATATCGCAAATAACTTTTTAACTAATACCTAATTCAAGTCTGGAGAATCTCAATGGCTAAAATCATCGGAATCGACCTAGGAACCACCAACTCCTGCGTCGCGGTCCTGGAAAACGGCACCGCGCGGGTTATCGAAAATAGCGAAGGTGCCCGCACCACGCCGTCCATCATCGCCTTCACCGGCGACAACGAAGTGTTGGTCGGTCAGTCCGCCAAACGTCAGGCGGTGACCAATCCTGAAAACACCTTGTTTGCGATCAAGCGTTTGATCGGCCGCCGTTTCAAAGAAGACGCGGTACAGAAAGACATCAAGATGGTGCCTTACAAAATTATGGAAGCCAACAATGGCGACGCTTGGGTCGAGTGCCACGGTAAAAAAATGGCGCCGCCGGAAGTGTCTTCCCGCGTGTTGATGAAGTTAAAAAAAGATGCCGAAGCCTTCCTGGGCGAAGAAGTCACCGAAGCCGTGATTACCGTACCGGCTTACTTCAACGATTCGCAACGCCAAGCGACTAAAGACGCCGGCCGGATCGCCGGTCTGGACGTGAAACGCATCATCAACGAGCCGACTGCGGCGGCGTTGGCGTTCGGCATGGACAAACCCAAAGGCGATACCACCATCGCGGTCTACGACTTGGGTGGCGGTACCTTCGATATTTCCATCATCGAAATCGCCGAAATCGAAGGTGAGCACCAGTTCGAAGTATTGGCCACCAACGGCGACACCTTCCTGGGCGGTGAAGACTTCGACTTGCGCATCATCGATTTCCTGGCCGGGGAATTTAAAAAAGACACCGGCATCGATTTGCACAACGATCCATTGGCGCTGCAACGTCTAAAAGAATCTGCGGAGAAAGCGAAAATCGAGTTGTCTTCCGCCGAGCAAACCGACATCAACCTGCCGTATATCACGGCCGATGCGTCCGGTCCGAAGCACTTGAACGTCAAACTGACCCGCGCCAAACTGGAATCGCTGGTTGACGAACTGATCGAGCGCACCAAAGGTCCTTGCTTGCAAGCGATTAAAGATGCCGGCATTTCGACCTCGAAAATCAACGACGTGATTTTGGTGGGTGGTCAAACTCGGATGCCGAAAGTGCAGGCCTTCGTTAAAGAATTGTTCGGCAAAGAGCCGCGCAAAGACGTCAACCCTGACGAAGCGGTAGCGCTGGGTGCGGCGATTCAAGCCGGCGTATTGGGCGGCGACGTCAAGGACGTGTTGCTGCTGGACGTCACGCCATTGTCGTTGGGTATCGAAACCCTGGGCGGGGTGATGACCAAACTGATCGAGAAAAACACCACGATCCCAACCAATGCTTCGCAAGTATTCTCGACCGCCGAAGACAGTCAAACCGCGGTCACCGTGCATGTGTTGCAGGGCGAGCGGGAAATGGCGTCAGGCAACAAATCGCTGGGCCGTTTCGATTTGCAGGACATTCCGCCCGCGCCGCGCGGTATTCCGCAAATCGAAGTGTCGTTCGACATCGACGCCAACGGTATCCTGAACGTGTCGGCCAAGGATAAAGCCACTGGCAAGAAGCAATCCATTGTGATCAAGGCGTCCAGCGGCTTGTCGGATGCCGAAGTCGAGCGCATGATCAAGGACGCCGAAGCGCACGCCGACGAAGACCGCAAGCTGAAAGAACTGGTTTCGGCGCGTAACTCGGCGGAAGGCATGATCCACGCGACCGAAAAGTCGTTGAAGGAATTGGGCGACCAAGTTACCGGCGACGAAAAATCGGCGATCGAAGCGGCCATCAGCGACTTGCAGGGCGTGTTGAAAGGCGACGACAAGGACGCTATCGAAGCCAAAACCGCCGCGCTGACCGAGCTTTCGGGTAAACTGGCCGAACGGGTTTACGCCCAAAAAGGCGGAGCGGACGCCGCTGCCGGCGAAGCCCATGCGGCTAGCGGCCAGCAAGCCGAAGACCACAATGTGGTCGATGCCGAGTTCGAGGAAGTGAAGGACGACAAAAAATAATCCTCACCGGGGAGCCTCTCGCCGTTAACGGAGAGAGTCAGGGTGAAAGGTGTTAATCACCCTCATCGTTCCATTCATTCAACACACTAAATAACCGCTGGTAAACGCCGGCGGTTTTCTACGTTATGGCAAAAGAAGATTTTTACAAACTGTTGGAAGTCGATCGTAACGCCAGCGAAGCCGAGATCAAAAAGAGCTATCGCAAAATGGCGATGAAGTATCATCCCGACCGCAACAAGGACAATCCGGAAGACGCCGAGAAGAAATTCAAGCAAATCAAGGAGGCCTACGAGATATTGTCCGATTCGAAAAAACGGGCGGCCTACGATCAGTTTGGTCATGCCGGCGTCGATCCGTCGATGGGCGGCGGCCGCGGCGGTTTCAGCGGGGCGGAAAGCTTTAGCGATATTTTCGGCGATGTGTTCGGCGACATATTCGGCGGTGGTGGCGGACGGCAGCGCAGTAGCGTCCAGCGCGGCGCGGATCTGCGTTATAACCTGGAGTTGACGCTGGAAGAAGCCGTCGGCGGTACCGAAGCGACCGTCAAGGTGCCGGTGCTGGTCGCCTGCGGCGAATGTAACGGCAGCGGCGCCAAGAAGGGCAGCAGCCCGGTCACCTGTTCGACTTGCCACGGTCATGGCCAAGTGCGGATGCAACAAGGCTTTTTCTCGGTGCAGCAAACCTGTCCGACCTGTCACGGTACCGGCAAGCAAATCAAGGACCCTTGTCCGAAATGCTACGGGCAAGGCCGTATTCAGGAAACCAAAACGCTGTCGGTCAAGGTGCCGGCCGGCGTCGATACCGGCGACCGGATTCGCTTGGCCGGCGAGGGCGAAGCCGGTATCAACGGCGGTCCGTCCGGTGATTTATACGTTCAGGTTCAGGTTAAGGAGCATCCGATCTTTACCCGCGACGGTGCGAATCTCTATTGCGAAGTGCCCATCAGCTTTCCGACCGCGTGCTTGGGCGGCGAGTTGGAAGTGCCGACCCTGGACGGCAAGGTGATGCTGAAAATCCCGCCGGAAACCCAGACCGGCAAAATGTTTCGATTGCGCGGCAAGGGTGTCAAGCCTGTACGTGGCGGAGCCATCGGCGACTTGTTGTGCCGGGTACAGATCGAAACGCCGGTGCGCTTGACCAAGGATCAGCAGGCTCTGATCGAGCAACTGCAAGTCTCCCTCAGTGGTGGCGGTAAACAACATAGTCCGCAGGAACATAGCTGGATGGACGGTGTGAAAAGCTTTTTCGACAAGTTGACGGGATGATGGCGATGCGTATCGGCGTGGTGGGTGCTTCCGGGCGCATGGGATTGTGTTTGTTGAAAGCGGCGTTAGCCGCGCCGCAAGCCGAATTGACTGTCGCGATTTCGCGGCCGGACAGTTTGGCGATAGGCAAGGATGCCGGCGATTTGGCCGGCGTTTCGCCGGCCGGCGTGCCGGTCGGCGACGATTTGGCGGCGGTCGTGGATTGTTTCGACGCGCTGATCGATTTTACCCGGCCGGATGCGACGATGGCCTATCTGGACGTCTGCCGGCAAGCCGGGAAAAAACTCGTCATCGGTACCACCGGGTTCAGCGAGAGCCAAAAAGCGGCAATCGCAGAGGCCGCGCGGGACATCGCAATCGTGATGGCGCCCAATTTCAGTGTCGGCGTCAATCTGTCGTTGAAGTTGCTGGAAACGACCGCGAAAGTGATGGGCGATTACACCGACATCGAAGTCATCGAAGCCCACCACCGGCACAAGATCGATGCCCCGTCCGGTACCGCGTTACGGATGGGCGAAGTCGTCGCGGCGGCGCTGGGCCGGGACTTAAAGGACTGCGCCGTTTACGGACGGGAAGGCGAGACCGGTGCCCGCGATCGTAAAACCATTGGATTTTCGACGATACGGGCCGGCGATATCGTCGGCGAGCACACCGTGATGTTTGCCGACGAAGGTGAACGCGTCGAAATCACCCACAAAGCCAGCAGCCGGATGACCTTCGCCAACGGCGCGGTGCGCGCCGCTATTTGGCTGGCCGACAAATCCAGCGGTCTTTACGATATGCAGGACGTACTGGGTTTGAAAAACTGAGTTTTCTCGAACGCGCCCTGCGGACCACGCACTCGAATCAGCGTCCACTTATATTCTTAGCGGCGCTATTTCTCCGGTCAGTTTATAATGACGGTAGTCGGCTATGACCAATGCGTGATCGAAGGCCAAAACCGGCGGCAAATTGTCAAAGGTAAACAAACCGCAATTCTTGGCGTCGTCGGCCGCTGTTGGCGAGCCGTGGGCTTCCGCGATGTAAACTGCCGTCGCGGTGTGGTTGCGCGGATCGCGCTGCGGATTGGAATAAATGCCAAGCAATGCAGTCAGACGAACGTCAAGACCGGTTTCCTCCGCTGCTTCCCTAACCGCGGCATGTTCAACCGTTTCACCGACATCGACAAAGCCACCCGGCACAGCCCAGCCGTAAGGCGGATATTTGCGTTCGATCAACACGAAGGGACGCTGCGGGTGGTCGATCAGTTCGATCAGAATATCGGCTGCAATCAAAGGCGTAATCGGTTTGGGCATCACAGTGTCCTGTTTTCGAGTGAGGGGGAGCTTGTTGGGCGGATTTAACCATGTTTTCCCCATTTTTCGGAAACCGACGGAGTCGTTGGATCGATACCGATACCGGACGTAAAGTGGAAAAACCAGAGGCTATCGGCGATGGTCGTACGGTCGGCATAACAGACAGACAACTAAATCAATGAACGAATTTATTCCCGGCCAACGCTGGATTAGCAACACCGAATCTGAGCTCGGCTTAGGCATGGTATTGGAAGCCGAATACAATCGCGTCACGGTGCTTTTCCTGGCGACCGGCGATCGGCGGGTTTACGCGCGCGACAACGCTCCGCTGACGCGGGTCAGGTTCGCGGAAGGCGATACCGTCGAATCGGTGGAATACGTCAAGATCAGCGTACAGCAAGTGGACGAGCACGCCGGACTGTTGACCTATATCGGTGTCGACGAAGACGGGGGATTGCAGCAAATTGACGAGATGGAACTCAACCACCATATTCAATTCAACAAGCCGCAAGATCGATTGTTCACCGGCCAGTTCGACCCGACCGCCTGGTATTTGCTGCGCTACGAAACCTGGCGGCGCCAGCAACGCCATCAACAATCGGCGGTCAAGGGGCTGCAAGGCGCGCGCGCCGCGCTGATTCCCCATCAATTGTATATCGCGCATCAGGCCGCTAACCGCGCGGCGCCGCGCATTATGCTGGCGGATGAAGTCGGTTTAGGGAAAACCATAGAAGCCGGCTTGATCATTCAACACCGTCTGATTAACGGTTTGAGCGAACGAGTTTTGATTTTGGTACCCGAAAGCCTGATGTACCAATGGTTGGTTGAAATGTTGCGGCGCTTCAATCTGCGTTTCAGCCTGTTCGACGAAACCCGTTGCATGTCGTTCAACGACGACGGCAATCCGTTTCAAAACGAGCAATTGATACTGTGCAGCCAACAGTTTTTCGCTGACTTTCCCGATCGCCAGCCACAAGCGTTGGCGGCCGGCTGGGATATGGTCGTCGTCGACGAGGCACATCATTTGGAATGGAGCGAGATCGCCCCCAGCGTCGAGTACCGTTTCGTCGAGCAGTTGGCGCAAGCGGTGCCGGGCTTGGTGTTGTTGACCGCCACGCCGGAGCAATTGGGCAAGGAGAGCCATTTCGCCCGCTTGAGATTGCTCGATCCCGATCGCTTCTACAGCTTTGCGCAATATCTGCAAGACGAAAAGCAATTCGAGCCGGTGGCGCAGTTGGCGAATCGGCTGATTTCCGGTGAGCCGTTAAACGAGGCAGAGCAAGTCGAGTTAGGCGAGTTGTTGAAACACGACAATGCCGAAGCATGGCTGAAGCAAGTCAACAACAGTAATGTCGGCGCGCGGGAGGAATTGATCAAGTTGCTGTTGGATCACCACGGCACGGGTCGGATCTTGTTCAGAAACTCCCGGCATACGGTCAAAGGTTTTCCGGATCGGGAACGCCATGGTTATCCGCTTTTCGGCGAGGACACCGCCGAACTCGCCGACAGTCCCTATCTGTTTTGGCTGATTGACACCTTGAAGACCCTCGGCGACGAGAAGGCGTTGCTGATTTGCCGGCGAGCCGACACCGTGATCCAGCTGGAGCAAATACTGCGACATCACGTGGGACATACCGCGGCGGTATTTCACGAGGGCATGAGTATCGTCGAGCGGGACCGAGCGGCGGCATTCTTTGCCGATGAAGACAGTCGGGCGCAGGTTCTGTTGTGTTCGGAGATCGGCAGCGAGGGGCGCAACTTTCAATTCGTGCGGCATCTGTTTCTGTTCGATTTGCCGGAAAACCCCGATTTGCTGCAACAGCGTATCGGCCGACTGGATAGGATCGGCCAAAAGCATGTGATACAGATTCACATTCCCTACGTGGTCGGCAGTCCGCGCGAGGTGTTGTTTCGCTGGTACGACGAAGGTTTGGACGCGTTTCGACATAACGTTTCGGCGGCGTCGCAGGTGGCCAAAGCCTTGAGCGAGCCGTTGTCGGTGGCGTTGGCCAGTCGCGAGCGAGCGGCGGTTGACGCATTGATAGAAGAAACTCGCCAGCTGAATGCGCGCCTCGAAGCGGAATTGCAGAAGGGCCGCGATTTGTTGCTGGAACTGAACTCCTGCCGTCCGGAGCCCGCTCGGCAATTGGTCGAAGCCATTCACGCCAGCGAATCCGATGGCAGTTTGTGGCCTTATCTGGAGGATATTTTCGATTGCTACGGCGTCGACGTCGAGTACCACTCCAAGGCTTGCCATATCCTGCGGCCCAGCGAAAATCTGCGCATTTCGCATTTTCCGATGTTGCAGGACGACGGCTTGACCGTAACGGTGGCTCGGGATATTGCGTTGGCGCGCGAGGACATGTTGTTTCTGACCGCCGAACATCCGATGGTTTTGGCGGCGATGGATTTGGTGTTGTCTAGCGAGACGGGCAATGCCGCGGTCAGCGTGGTCAGGCAGGCGCAATTGAAGGCCGGCCAATTTTTGTTGGAATTGCTGTTCGTACTCGAGTGTAGTGCGCCGGCCGAACTGCAAATTGGCCGGTTTTTGCCGCATACGCCGATTCGGGTGTTGATAGACCAAAACAAGATGGATCTAACGGCGTCGGTCAGCCATGACAGTCTGATCGAAACCGGCGATAAGTTCGAGAAGGCCCAAATCAGTCAGTTTTTGAATAGCCAACGCCAGCATATTCAGGAGATGATCAAAGTAGCGGAACAAGCCGCTGGCGGCAAGGCCCAGCAATTGATTGGCGAAGCCACCAATCGAATGGTGGCGGCATTGACCGGTGAAATCAAGCGGATGGTCAGGCTGAAAAAAGTCAATCCGGCGATCAAGGATGCCGAGATCGAACAACTCAAGGAAATGACGATGTTATCGCACGAGAGCATACAGGACGCGCAATTGCGTCTGGATGCGGTTCGTTTCGTGATTACCGCTTGAGCCGGATCGCGCCGGACGGTGTTTTAATTGGTTTTGATCAACACGGTACTTTCGTCAAGTTCGACGCACTCGAACATCAGATCGTCTATCGACCCCTCGACGTGGTCGATGTAATGCAGGCCGCATTCGGATTCGCTGTGCTGATGCTTGATAACGCCGTGCACGCTGAACGGCGTGCCGGATTCCGGCAATATCATCGTGATCTTGATTTTGCCGACTATATCGTCCGCCAGCGGCTTGCGAAGCCGGACGCGAATGCCGCTGTAGCTAATATCGAGGATATCGGCCTCGAACGCCAGCTCCTTGGCTGTCGTGGGGTTGAAAACGATACCTGCCTGCAGGCCTCTAGGTCTTACTCTAAGGTGATTGCGCTTCTCGGGTTTCATCGTTTGGCTCCTGCGGAATGATGAAGGGCGTCCTTCCTCGGGTCATAAAATTTCAGAATAAATATAGCCGTATTTTGGACACGGTTGTCATGTCCCGAATTTTTTCCAAATTTTCCCGAATTATATGACGGAAACAACATAAGGTTAATCCATGCTATTTTCAGAACTCGGTCTTTCCGAGCAAATTCTTAGAGCCGTTGCCGAACAAGGTTACGAAACGCCTACTCCGATTCAGGAGCAAGCGATCCCGGTGATATTGCAGGGGCGGGACGTGCTGGCCGGTGCTCAGACCGGCACCGGCAAAACCGCGGGCTTTACACTGCCTTTGTTGCAATTGCTGCAACAAGCGCCTGTGAGGAAAAAGCCCCGACCTATTCGGGTGTTGATCCTAACGCCGACCCGCGAACTGGCGCTGCAGGTCTACGAGAGCGTTTGCTCTTACGGTAAGCATCTGCCGTTTTTTGCGGAAGCGATTTTCGGGGGCGTCAGCAGCAAGCCGCAAATCCAAAAATTGCAGCGCGGAACCGATATCGTGGTTGCGACTCCCGGCCGCTTGTTGGATTTGATCCAGCAAGGCTATGCGGACCTGTCGCAAATCGAGTATTTCGTGCTCGACGAAGCCGACCGGATGCTGGATATGGGGTTTATCCGCGACATCCGCAAAATTATCCAATTATTGCCGGCACGGCGCCAGAATCTGTTGTTTTCGGCAACGTATTCGCCGGAGATCAGCACGCTGGCCGAACAATTGTTGAGCGACCCGGTCGAGATTGCCGTTGCCAAACGCAATTCGGCGGCGGAAACCGTGTCGCAGTTGGTCTACGGTATCAAGCGCGAGTCCAAGCGCGAATTGCTGGCGCATCTGATCGGCGACGGCCGGTGGCAGCAGGTGCTGGTTTTCGTGCGTACCAAGCACGGCGCGGATCGCTTGTGCAAGCAGCTGATCAAGGATGGCATACGCTGCGCGGCCTTGCACGGCGACAAGAGCCAGGGAGCCAGGACCCGCGCGCTGGACGATTTTAAAAGCGGTGCGATCACGGCACTGGTGGCGACCGACATCGCCGCACGCGGGCTTGATATCGACCAGTTGCCGCATGTTGTCAATTACGATCTACCGCAAGTCGCCGAGGACTATGTGCATCGCATCGGACGCACTGGCCGGGCCGGCGCGGAAGGGCAGGCAATCTCGTTGGTCGATGCTGAAGAAGCGCAATTGTTGGCGGCAATCGAAAAACTCCTGAAAAAGTCGATTCCGCGGGTTGCCGATACAGGCTACGAAAAAGTGTCGCTGGAACCGGTTTCCGCCAAGTCTCAGCCCAAGGCCAAGCCTAAGGCAGCGGCTAAACCTCGGTCGCAAGCTCGGCCCGGCGACCGTCCGGGCGAACGTGCTC
>NZ_MKMC01000004.1:0-146045 GCF_001856095.1 Methylomonas sp. LWB | reverse complement strand
GGTCGTCCAGCTTCATTCCAAAAGCAGTTTGGAGACCTCCCGGGGTAAGACACGTTTCTTTCGCTGCGCGAACGCCGGATTTACAAAACACATCCCGATCGTAGATGGACGACTGCAGGGATGCAGGAGGTAGGGCGACGCAGGATGCCAAAGCCGAGGGCTTCGCGGTCACGTGCCCGCTCGCCCCGGATGTATCACGCCTCATATCCAGTTCTTGTTCATCGCCCCGCAGCTTTGGGTTCGGCTTCTTCCAGACCCTGCCTCGCGACAACGCCCTTGCCGTTTCCCTAGCCTTCGGCTCTACGAAAACCTGGCTGCCGGACTTTCACCGACATAGTAACGCGCCATGCCCGGCACACACGTGGAGCATAGGGGCGCGCCGTAGGCGCGTCCCAGCGACCGGAGGGAGCGAACTTGAGCGTAGGGTCAGGTGCGTTATCCGTCAATGGAAACTCCTTTTGCAACCAAGCCAATTAGTGAAACCGAAAAAAGATGATTTGCATCACTTTTTGATTCGAACGATATTTCCCATTCTGCGTGCTCAAGTGATGCACATGGTATAGAAAAACTGGTCATCGTGAACTCAACCTCAAATGACTCGCACAAGGGCTTGCGAGTCCATTCTTCAAACTGAGGACGTAGGACCAATTCAACAGCTTTCAGAACTTCTTTGAAACGGACTTCGACAGAGGTAAAGAACTGACGTTGTAATTCATTCGGTGGCAACTCAGCTGCAGGTGCATCAATAAATAACTCAATCTCACGATTTGAGGGTTTGAATAAGCGGGTCGCTTCCCAATAAGAGATTCTTCCCCTGGGCATCTTCATATAGGTAATGAGTCCAAAGAATGGGTCATCAACCTCAAGGGGGCGAAATTTCTTTAGCAGGCTAGAAATCAAACTCATCTACGCACGTAACGTTTTAGTTAAGGCTTCGCCGAAGGCGTCAGCCTTGAACGACTTGTTATGCCGAGCGATGAAGATTAAAGGGAATCTATATCGGCGTTGGCATCGATATTTTCCAGAGTCCATTCGACGGCTTTTCTGTATACCTCTTCACGGCTATTAGCGAGCTCATTTTGAGCACTAATAACGCCATTGGCCGCATACAAAATTGTTGCTACCCAATAGCCGCCAACTTGCTCTGTTATAAATATTCTGAATGTCTTGCCGACCGATGTTTTTATGTTAAGTGCGGTTGTTTCGCCTACGAATGACATTGAGAAGGTCTCCATTGGGTGATTGGACATAACGTAAAGGTAAGGGGCGCGTAGCAAAGCGGAGCGTCCCTTTGACCGCCTTGTTAGGGTCCATGAAGAGCTACTAACGCAAATGCAACCACATAAAACAAGCCAGCGGCGGCCATCACCCAGCCAACGTATTTATTTGCGGCAATACGCCATGCAGACATAGTGCTCTCAGATTTTCGCGCAAGTATTGTAGCCACCACCCCAATTACAAGAAAAACAAGCTGTGCGTCTGTGAGCAACCAGTTGAATCGCTCAAACTCGACTGGGCTCCCCATAAGAACAGAGCCCCACATTATTGCGAACGCGGTGATTGTTGGGCTAATCGTAAAAAGGGCAATCACATTGCGCACCCTAACAAGAAATTAGATAGTTTCCATATATCTACAGAAAAACGATCTTCAGCATGATAATTTATTGATCGGCATATGATCTTCCTTTCTGTATATCATTCGGCAGCGAAATAATGACCGGTAACAACCAGACTGCTGTCATTGAATCAGATCGGGCGATAGACCGCAACCGGTCGAGACAAGACGATCGTGCCCTACCTAACCACGCCGATGACTTCCCGATAACCGAATTCCAAGCAGTTGATTCGACTCCATGACATCGATCAGCGGGTTGTTTCCAACCCTAATTTGCGAATAGCCCAACAACTTCGCGCCGGCTAGCATAAACCCCGCCCAATATTCGACGGTTTTCGCGATCCGCCCCGCCGTGGACGGCAAAATCGGGGACGTTGTCGGCCAATAGGGCTTGGAGCTCGGCAACGGCCGGGCCGTGGGTGGAAAAATTGGCGCGGTCGGACGAAAATCCAGTGCGGTGAACCGAACAGTTGGCGCGGTCGGTCGAAAATCCGCTGCGGTGGACCGAACCGTGGGCGCGGTCGGGCGAGAGTCCCGTACGGTAAACCGAAATGTGGGCGCGGTGGGACGAAAATCCCGCGCGGTGGACCGAAGCGTGGGCGCGGTCGGATGAAAATCCCGTACGGTGGACCGAAATGTTGGCGCGGTCGGACGAGAATCCCGTGCGGTGGACCGAAATATTGGTAGGGTCGGCCGCGCACAATTCAATACCGTGCGGGACGCGGCCTAACGCGGCTGCAGCGGTTCCACGGCAGAGTTTTCCGCTGCTAGGCAGAGTTCGTTTGCTGAGCGTTGGGCTGCGGATATTGGAGGCCGTAGCCTTGGTGCCGGCTCGCGGCTGATCGTGGTAAACACCGTGCAGACACCTGTCGTTCGGTTCTCGCGGCGCGAAACCAGCCACCATTCCCCGCGCGGCGAATTGCGCGTTGATCGTCGCGGCGCGGAAAATTTTCCCTGTCAATTTGCTAGGGTTTCCTGTACAAATTTGGGGAAACGCGTTCATCGGCACCCGACTTGAGCATGGAAAAATCCAGCCGCCCATTACCAAACCGTCTTCGTTCATGCTGATCTCCCGGTTGCGGTCCTCCGCCCGCCCCGGCAAGCCGGCCGCCCGGCGCTGGATGGTTACGCTGGCCTTACTGACCCTCGGCCGGGCCGACGCCGTGTCGCTCCCCGGCAGCCTCCCCGACCATCCCACTATCCGGCTCGGCAATACCTTAACCGACCAAGGCAACCCGTCGGAGATTAGCGGCACAGCTTCAGGCAACGCCGTTCAACCCGACGTGTTGTTTACACCCGGCCAAGTCGCGTTGGTAGCGCTGTCGTTGATGGCGGCGTTCTTAATTTGGCATCGCTTGCTGCGCAAACAAGCGCGGACCCGGATCTCGGCGCTCGAAGACCGGGTGTCGGCGCGCACCGCCGAACTGATTCGCAGCGAGGCGCAATTGCGCGCCACGCTGGACAATACCCCGAATATCGCGGTGCAGTGGTACGACGCCGCCGGCCGAGTCACTTACTGGAATCCCGCGTCCGAGAAGCTGTACGGTTGGCGCTCCGAGGAGGCGCTCGGCAAGACCCTGGATCAATTAATCTTCACGCCGGAAGCCACCGCCGATTTTCGCCGCCGAATGTTGCTGGCCCATCTACAGCGTTGCCCACAAGGTCCTTACGAAGTGCGGTTGCACACCCGCGACGGCCAAATGCGCTGGATGCTTTCCACGTTGTTTACGATACCGTTGGAGGACAATCGGCTGGGCTACGTATGCATGGACACCGACATCACCGAGCGTAAGCTCGCCGAGGAATCGCTACGCGCCAGCGAGGAAAAATTGCGCGGCCTTTACGAACTGGCGCCGCTAGGCATCGCCTTGACCGACATGGATGGCCGCTACATCGAGTTCAACGAGGCGTTTCGCGTCATCTGCGGCTATCCGGCCGACGAATTGACGGATATCGATTACTGGACGCTGACGCCCAAGGAGTACCGGCACGAGGAATCCTTACAGCTGGAGTCGCTAAAACATTCCGGCCGCTACGGACCTTACGAAAAACACTACCGGCGCAAGGACGGTAGTTTGGTGCCGATCAATCTGAACGGCCGGCTGGTGCACGGCCCGGACGGCCGGGAATATATTTGGTCCATCGTCGAGGACATTTCCAAGCGCAAGCAAGGCGAGGCCAAATTGCAATTGGCCGCCAGCGTGTTCAGCCATGCCCGCGAAGGCATCATGATTACCAACGCCGCCGGCGTCATCGTCGAAGTCAACGATACCTTCAGCCATATCACCGGCTACAGCAACACCGAAGCCCTGGGTAAAAAACCCAGTTTTTTACATAGCGGCCGGCAGGGGCAAGCCTTCTACGCGATGATGTGGGCCGAGCTGATCTCCAAGGGCTATTGGTCGGGCGAGATCTGGAACCGGCGCAAGGACGGCCGGGAGTTTGCCGAAATGCTGACGATCAGCGCGGTTCACGACGGCGACGGCCGGATTCAGAATTACGTGGCGCTGTTTACCGACATCACCGCGATCAAGGAGCACCAACAACAACTCGAGCATATCGCCCATTACGACGTGCTGACCGGGCTGCCCAATCGGGTGTTATTGACCGACCGGCTTCAGCAAGCGATGCTGCAATGCGAACGGCATGCGACCTCGCTGGCGGTGCTGTATATCGACCTGGACGGTTTCAAGGCGGTCAACGACCGCTACGGTCACGACCTGGGCGATCAACTGCTGATCGCGGTCGCCAACCGCTTAAAGGATACGTTACGGGAGGGCGACTCGTTATCGCGTATCGGCGGCGATGAATTCATCGCGGTGCTGGTCGACTTAAACCAGGCCGGCGATTTCGAAGCGGTGGTCGAGCGTCTGCTGCGGGCCACCTCCAATCCGGTGACGATTGACCAAATCCCGCTGCAAGTATCCGCCAGCGTCGGCATCACACTGTATCCGGACGATCAAGCCGATACCGACCAACTCTTGCGCCACGCCGATCAGGCCATGTACATCGCCAAGCAAGCCGGCAAGAACCGCTATCACGTGTTCGACGTCGGCCGGGATGCGGCGGTCAAGGTGCGCTTCGAAAATATCGAGCGGATTCGTCTGGCCTTGGATCAAGGCGAATTTTGCCTGCACTACCAACCGAAGGTGAATTTGCGCGGCGGCGAGGTGGTCGGCGCCGAAGCGCTGATCCGCTGGCGGCACCCCGAGCAAGGCTTGTTGGCGCCCGCCCTGTTTTTGCCGCACATCGACAACCATCCGCTGTGCGTGGCGCTGGGCGAATGGGTCGTGACCGCCGCGCTGTCGCAAATCAGGGCCTGGGCGGCGGTCGGCGTGCATTTGACGGTCAGCGTGAATATCGACGCCTACCACTTGCAACAAGCGGACTTTCCGGCGCGGCTGGCGGCGCTGTTGTCGGCATTTCCGGACGTTTCGCCGACCTCGCTGGAACTGGAAATTCTGGAAACCAGCGCTTTGCAGGATATGGCGGCGGTCATCGACACGATGCACGCCTGCCGCCGGCTCGGCGTACAATTTGCGTTGGACGATTTCGGTACCGGCTTCTCGTCGTTGACCTATTTGCGCCGATTTCCGGCCGAAATTCTGAAAATCGACCAAAGCTTCGTCCGCGACATGCTCGAGGACCCGGACGACCTCACCATCGTCAAGGGCGTGATCGGTCTGGCCACCGCGTTTAAGCGTCTGGTGATTGCCGAGGGCGTGGAAACCCTGGCTCACGCCGAAGTGCTGCTGGAAAACGGTTGCGAACTGGCGCAAGGTTACGGCATCGCCCGGCCGATGCCAGCCGACCGGTTTTACGAATGGCTGACCACCCGCTCGTTGGACGCGGTTTGGACCGCCTGGCTGAACTCAGCCAAACAATCGATCGCTCCCGCGGCCGAGGCGCCGCAATCAACGCCCCGCGCCACCGACATCCGCACCGATTCCTGACCCTTCGAACGCCGCCGTTAGAGAGGCGGCGTTTGGGTGATAACCGGCCGATTTGTTCCCCGAACGGGGCCGAAAGGAACCTAGAATGGCTGCAGGCCGAATCTACGACCCGGCTTTACAGTCCGAGGCTCCCGAAACGAACTGTCCCCGCAGCCCGCGTAACGGCTAGCCAGCGTCGCAGCGACGCGAGCCGACATGACCAACATCCATCTTGGGCCGAATCTATCTTAATACGTCCAGGCAGCCGCCCCGTCCGACCGCTGAGTCCGGCAAGCGGTTTGGCCGGGTTCGGCCCGGTAAACCGCGTCGATCACCGCCGCCGCGTTAACCGGCGGCGGCGTGACGTAAGCGTTGCCGCCATCCGCCGGAAAGCCTCCACCGGGACCACAAACCGGCTCTACTTGAACCTCTCCGCGCCGGGCGTAGACCAAGCCGCTCAGCAAGCCGGCCAGCGCCAGCAATAGCAGGCGGGGCGGCCATCGGCTTTTCAGCCGGCGGCGCCAGGGATATTTGCGGTATCGGGTATTCATTCGATTCCTCCGTTGGGTTTCGAATCCGGCACCGAAAAACGCCGCCGCCCTATCCCGCTCAATCGCGGATAAGCCGGTTCGGCGCTTTCCGGCCGGTTGTTTCGATTAAAAGTCGAACGTTTCCACTTCTGAAATCATGAATACCGGCGCGCCTCCGCTGGAGATCGCTACCGCGTGCGCGGCGGTTTCCTGACCGCCGGGCGAGCTCAAGCAGGCTTGCAAATCCGCCAGACTGGGGAAATAAACTTCGGCGATCCGGTGGAAGGCCGCCGGACTTTGGTCGGCGTTGGACAAGATCAGCGAGGCCACGAAACGGGTTTTCCCAGCCAATTTTTCGACGGCCATCGGCACGTGCTCGTCGGCATACAGCCGCTCGAAGGTTTCCAGATCGGTCGGAACGGGGTACATCACGATTAATTTTGCTGCTTTCATAGGTAACTCCAATGTTTTGATGAATGGGAGCACATATGAAACGCCTTTTTATCCCAGTAGTAAAATACCGACTACCTATGAAACAATAGGTATTACCTATTCATTATCCGGAGAGCGAACATGGAAATGCAACAAATCCGCTATTTCCTGGCGGTTTGCGACAAGGGCTCGTTTACTCGCGCCGCCCAGTCCAGCTACGTCGCCCAACCGTCGTTGACGCAAGCCATCAAAAAATTGGAAGACGAGTTGGGCGGCGAACTGTTCAGCCGGGACCGTAGCGGTTGCCGACCGACCTCGTTGGGCCGCTTGGTGGAACCGACCTTGCGTCAGATTTTCCGCGAGGCCCAAGCCGTCAAAGCCGAGGCTATTCGTTTCAGCCGCTTGAATACCGTGCCGCTGCGGCTCGGCGTGATGACGACCATCGCCGCCCGGCATTTGAGTCCTTTCTTTGCCGATTTCCAGCGAGAACACCCGCATTTGGAACTGGAATTGGTCGTGGACGGCGAGGCCCAGTTACTGCGGCAACTGGACGAACAAACCTTGGACCTGGTGATCAGCGCCCCCAGCCTGCCGCCGCCCGCGCCTATGCAGACCTTGAGCTTGTACCAGGAGCGTTACGTCGTCGTGTTTAACGACCAGCACCGTTTCAATCAATTGCCGGCCATCGATCTGGCGGCGATACAAGCCGAACCCTATCTGGACCGGCTGAATTGCGAGTTGCGCGAAACCTTGCGCGGCGTGTGCCTGGGCCGGCAAATCGATCTCTACGCCGCTTATCGCAGCAACAGCGAAGACTGGATTCTGGCGATGGCTAGCGCCGGCATCGGCGTTGCGCTGCTGCCGGAATTCAACGTACCCAAGCAAGCGGAGCGCTTGAAATGGCGCTATTTGTCCGACCCGGACATTCGTCGGACCGTCTCGGCGATTTATCCGGCGCCGAACGCCGCCAATCCGGAACTCAAGCCGCTGTTGGCGAAACTGCAAGTGGCGTTTTAGGCCGAAAACGCCGCATGACTATTCAGCGCGAAGTAAAAATACCCTCTCCCAACAGAGCGGGGGATGAACACCTCAATGTCGGCTATGCCGTTCGCTGAGCGGCGTCGAAGCGAAATCGCTGGCTTCGGCTCCGCTCAGCCACCGCCTTATTTCGGCTCCGCTCAACCAGCGGCTTACATTGACTGTAACCGTTTAACTTAAAAAGAGCAGTTTGGCGATGAAAAATCCCGTTCGTCCTGAGTTTGTCGAAGGGCGCGCGGGATTTTTCATTCATCCATTTGGCGAGTGTATTGCGAGCCGTCATCATGCTTCGACAGGGCTCTCCTGAACGCAGCCGAAGGACTCAGCACGAACGGCCCGCAATACATACCAACTGCCCTTTTTAGGCTTAACTTAACGCCACAGGTAACCCCTCCCCCAAACGCCCTCCGAATAGTTACAACGCCGCCGGCGGAGCGACCGCCGAAAACCGCGTTAATTCGGCGTTAAGCGGCGCGCTGATAGGCTTAACCTGCACTCCGGATGCACGCGAACCTCCCGCATCCCAGGCAGCCGTTCGGGCGCTCAAGCTAACGGCAATCCCTCTTAAACAGCGGCTGACCTTGCAGCCGAGGAGTTCTCATGTCACGTTGGATGTGGTTGATCCTGATTCTAAGCCTGTCCGCCGGCTCTGGCCGCGCCGCCGATAGCCCTACCCCGACTTCGGCCGTTAGCGCGGACATGATGCACTGCGCGGCCTTCAGTCCCTACGTCGGCCAATTGAACCCGGACTGGGGCGCCCATCCCAGCCCGGAATTGATAGACAATTTGCTGGACCGCCTGATCGCGCAAACCCCGTTTCGCTGCATCATGACCTACGGCGTCACCAACGGCTTGGAGCACACCTTCGCCGCCGCCCGCGCTCGCGGACTCAAGGTGATTGCCATTATCTGGCTGGACCGGGATATTGCGATGAACTCTCAGTCGATTTCGGAGGGCATCGCCGCCGCCCGAACGTATTCGGACACCATCGTCAAGTTGGCTTGCGGCTCGGAAGTGCGCACCCGCCACGCCAAGGCCCTGGACGGTGAGATCCTGCGTTGCCTGGACGCCTTCCGCGAGGCCGGCGTCCGTCAGCCGCTGACGACGATCGATACCTGGTGGGAATGGTGCGACCGCTCGGCCGAGTGTCGGCCCACCGAGTTCGCGGCCAAGGTCGATTGGATAGGCGCGAATATCTTTCCGTGGTGGGAGAACAAGTTTTCCGGTCTGTATCCTTGCACCAGCGCCGAACAAGCCGCCGACTTTCATATCGCCCGCCTGAACCAATTACGTAAGACCTATCCCGACAAACCGGTGGTCGTCACCGAATTCGGCTGGCCCAGCAGCCCGGAAAACGGCACCGAAGTCAACGCCCATACCGGTCAGCACTGCGGCGTGGCCAGCCCCGCCAATCAGGCCCTGGTGGTGACGTCGACCTTGGCGAAACTGGCCGAAAAAGGCTGGTCCGGCGTGGTCTTCGAAGCCTTCGCCGAAAACTGGAAGCCGGGCAACGAAGGTTTGTTCGGCCGCTATTGGGGCATCTGCGCCGGACAAGCGCCTTACGCTTGCCACGGCATACCTCGACGCTAACCACCGCAGCCACGGTCGGCTGGGGTGGTGTTGGGGTTGTCCGGGATTTGGGCTAGGGTCGGCGGAAGGTCGCGAAACGCATCGCTTGCAAGTCGATGCGCCACTGCGCGATCCGCAATGCTTGCGGCGCCGACCAACCCGGCTTGGCCGGCCAGCGCAAATCCAGCGGCAGACAATTGTCGAGCGGATCGTAAACCGCCCCGAGTCCCAACAAACCGTCGAAAGACTCCGCCCCGCCGTCCGGGACACGCGCCAAAGCAACCATGCCCAACGGAATCCGCGCCGGCAAATTCACACCGGCGTCCGACCAACGCAACTCAAAATGCTCGGCTGGCCCGGCGGCCGGCTGCGAAGTCCATTCCGATTGCAACAACTCGCCGCTCTCGTCGCGCCAAAACATTCGCCAATGCGGCGTCGGCGCGGCGGCGGACCAAAACAGATACACGTCATCGCCCGCCCGGCACAAGCCGCCGCCGCTGCTGTCGTCGGCTCGCGAAAACTCGCCGCCGTGCCGCGACTCGATACGTTCGACCCGAACCCCGCCCGGCGCCAGCCAATGTTCGGCCCACACTTCGCCTATTTCCGGCAGTAAAAACCGACGCTCGTCGACGATGCGATGCGGCCTGGGCCGCACCGGCGCTCGCAATCGGCCGGCCTCGGCAACCGCCGCGCGTGCTTCGAAATACCAGGGTTGCAACAGATGAGCGGCGGCGACCGGCACCGCGATCGGCAGCAATCCGGTGGCGGCGATGCCCAAGGCTTCGCCGCCGATCAGTGCCGGCGAAACCCATCGTCCCAGCCAGACATGCAAGCCAAAATACACGACCGGGCAAACGAACAACAAACACAGGTAAAACACCGCCAAGGCTTCCGGGCCTCCGACCGCTTGCGCCGGCAGCCAGGCGACCGCGGCGGTCGCCGCCAAGATCGGCAGAGTCGCCAGCCGGACCCAGCGCCAGGCCGCGACTTTGCCACGCCGAGCAAATGCCTTCCGTTCTCCGAGCCACACCCCGGCGCATACCGCCAAGCCCAAGCCCAGCAACGGTGCCCAAATGCCGATAGGAATCGCCCCGAGCATCTGCATAAGTATCCCCGTCAGTGTCGAATCAAGCCGCTAAGCACTGTCTGCGGAAAACCCAAAGCGCTGGCGAACTTGAGGTCTCATCGTGCTACTCGCGACCAGCCATGTCGATGGCATTCGCCACGGCTATTCCGCTACCGCCTCGGAAACCGGTTTGGAAACATCGATTTCGACGCTCGGCTCCAGATCGGACTTCGATTCGGAATCGCCGCACGCGGCCGACAACGATTCCTCCGGCCGGATGTCGGCGATAGAGATCCGTTGTCTGTTATAACCCAACGCCGTCAATTGCTCGACCAACCATAGCTTGCGGCGCTGAGCTAATAATTCCGTATAAGCGCCGGGTCCCGGATCGGTGGTCGAAAATTTCAGTTGAATGTCTCGCTCCGCCGGCGGCACTACCGGTTTCTTAGACACCGGAGCACTCTTATCCTGCTCGGATTCTGCTGCATCGCCGGAGCCCAGCATCGCCGACTTCAGCATCGTGGCGTCGCTGAACGCGACCGCGCCCGGTTCGTACGTCAAACAATGGATGTCGACGTCGGCGGCAACGCTGGGCGCCGGGTCACCGACGTAGTCGGAAGGTATCAGGCCGTATGCGCCGAAAACCGCGTCCGCGTAACGGAGACCTTGTATCGTCGGCGTCACCGCACCGTTGTAGGTCCGAGCCACTTGGGCAATCAACGCTTCCAGGGTTTTCGCCGCACCGGCCTGTTTGACCAATATTTCGAGGTATTGCGATGCCAGTCTGGCGTTCTGGCAGGGATTGTCCAATAAGGCCAGCAAATCCCGGTCCGATAGCGCGTCCCCCAACTCGTTCCGCAGGACCTGCCTGGCGACTTCCGGACGTAGTTGCGCCAATCCGTAAGAGAAATTCGGCAGTCGCCCCGTCAATCGCAAGATGATGTCGGCCAAACCGAATTCGATGCGCCGCTCGAATGCGGAACGGTTGTATTTTTCCGCCGCCAAGATCGCGATCGTCAAATTATGAATATCGATGCCGCCGATGTCGGCCACCGCAACCGTGTAATCCGGACGCAAGCAGGCCAGCTCCGGATGCGACGAGGCGATGCTGAGGTGAAGCGCGATATTCTGTCTGTTTTTCTGTTCCGACAGCGAAATGGCCGTTCCTTCGCCCTCGTCGTACAACTGAACTTGAGCATAGCCGGATCGCAACAGAATTGCGTAACCCAAGCGCTCCGGCATGGTCAAATGATCGCGAACCACTTGATCCGGTGTTTGGCCGGTATAGGGTTTTTCGTTGTTGAAGGGCTCGAAAAAAGCCGCGGCGGCGAATAAGCCGCCCAAACCGGCGAACAGCAGCAATTCGCGCCCAGTTTTTTTAAGTAGCGCGGCCCAAGATAGCGGCGAAATAAGTAGCGATCCCACTGGTGACAATCCCCATGAAAGATGTACGAACGGTTTCCAGCCAAGCGAGATTTCCCGCCACATCGTGGGTCGCCGGTTGCGGCAATTGCTCGCGTAATAATAACTTGGCCAGATCGACCCCCAAACCGGCAAAGTATGAGAAGGACACGAAGTACAAAAAATACACGCAGGCGAATTGAAATTGCAGATGATGCAGAACCGGCTGCTGCAACACGTCCCAAAACACGATGAACGGCCACGCCAATAACAGCGCCGCGAAAAATCCGGCGGTACGCGCGGTCAATGCCGCTTGTTGAGCCAAATAACGGTAGATGTTTCGGTAATTGATCCGGCTACCCTTGGTGACTTGCATCCATTTGAACGGCAAATAGAACAGCAGAAAGCCCACTAAACAAGGAATGGCTAGCTTTATCGTCAACGACTCCCAACGAAAAGCGCCGTTCTCGCTGTACATAAACGAAGAGAACGAAAAATACAGTTTGTAAGGCGTCAGATAGCTGGCCGCCTTGGTCAGAAAGACGGTGGCGAAAACGCCGCCGACAAAGCCGGGCAAATTGACGCTGGTTCTCGAGACAGGCATGGCTAAACCTCACTTGAATGGCGGACCGAGGGACGCCGGTCGTTTCGCGCGATGGGTAGCGAGTTTCCGATGCCGGCGACCGCCGGCATCGACACCGTTGCGTTGGCGATGATCGTCCAATCATAGGCGATATGCAACAGTACATTTGTACTGGTACGGATGGGTTCGGCCGGAGTCCGTGCCCCTCCGAGGATTAACGCATTTGAACATCCGGCGCGTTCCCGCTGCATCGACAGCTGATTTACGCATGGAACTGAAAAAACGGAAGCTACCGGTCGCAGCCTGAGCGGATGCCTGACTTTCCGGTGGCGCGAAAGTCGCCAGCCACGCTACTTGCCGCCAAACCGTGAATTCACGGCGAACCCGGTCGCCCGCCGTGTCTGGCCGGCGCGCCCCCTATGCGTGATATGCCGCATTTTTCCAAAAAATACGGCATATCACGCACTTTAGTTCCAAGGGTATGCCGAGAAATGATTCGACCGACGCCTGTTCCCCCCGCACGTCTTGGGTGCCACTCGAATCGTTGCGCCGATTCTCGGCTAAACGCCCTCCAGCGCGGTGAAAGCCGGCCCCAGCGAGTTATCACGCCCCGTCGCCAACCGGCACCGGGCGATTCGCTCCGCTCGCCAAGCGTTTCGACTCTGACCGGCTGCCGACACGACAATGCAGTCTTCCCAGCCAACGCCAACCCGTGGCGTGTTTCTTGCTGCCTAAGGCGCTCGACCATCCTAAAATCCAGCCAAGCCGTCCATGTCCGACGCATCTTCCGGTTTTTTACAAACTCTGTTCTTGAGGCACGCCGACGAAATCGGCGCCTTCGTGCGCGGCCGCTGGCCTAAGGAACCGGACGTCGGCGACATCGTGCAGGAAACCTTTTTGCGACTGTCGCAATATCCGGCGCCGGAGACCATCCGCAATCCGAAAGCCTTTCTGCTGCAAACCGCCGCCAATCTGACCGTCGATCGGCATCGCCGCCGCGAGATACGCGAACGCTTGGCCGATGCCGACGCCGAGCCGGAGCTGATTCCCGATCGCGGCTTGTCCCCGGAACATTACTGGCAGGCCCACCAGCAGCTCGAACGCTTCTCGGCCTGGCTGGACGAGTTGCCGGAATTGCAACGCCACGCCTTTGTGTTGTATCGGATCGAAGGTTGTTCGCACCGAGAAATCGCCGACCGGCTGGGAATTTCGGTGCGAGGCTCGGAACGTTACGTGATGCTGGCGATGCAGCACATCAGCGCCCGGCTGGCCGCCGACGCGGCGCCGCTCTGATCCCAACCGACCGTCTCCGCCCGACTTTGGTTAAACTGCTTCCTTCGAACTTCGACTCCGACATCCGCGTGACCCAGTCCTCGGCCTGTACTCAAGCTCAACGCGACCAAGCGATCGCTTGGCTGTTGCGACTGCGCGAAACGCCGACCGACCCGGCGCTGCGCCAGGCCTTTACGGCTTGGCTGGCCGCCGATCCGGCCCATCCGGACGCTTATCGCGAAGCCGAGGCGCAGTGGGCTTGGATGGAACCCTTTACCCGGCAGTCCTTTGCGGCTCGCGACGCCGCGTTGCGCTACCGCGCGGCCCGGAACGACGTTCGCCGCCGCCGGCCGGCCGTTTGGGCCATGGCAGCGACCGTATTGCTGGGGCTGGGCTGGGCCGTGTTTTCGCCGCAAGGCTGGTATGGTTGGTCCAGCACCTACAGCGCCGGCAAGGGCCAGCGGCTGACGGTGACCTTGTCCGACGACTCCCATTTGGAGTTGAACACCGACACCGAAGTTCGGGTACGCTACAACCGCAACCGGCGCCACGTCGATCTGGTACGCGGCGAGGCCTTCTTCGAAGTACGCCACGACACGACTCGGCCGTTTAGCGTGACCGCCGGCAATCTAACGGTGCGCGACATCGGCACCGCATTCGACGTTTACCAACAACCTGGCCGGGTCAGCGTGGCGGTGCAAGAAGGCAAGGTCGAAATGGCCGGCGGCCAACAACGGCGCGAGTTGAGCGCCGGCGAACAACTGGCCTACGACAGCGACGACCGCTTCGTGGCCGCCGGCCAAACCGACATCGCCGCCGCAACCGCCTGGCGCCGGGGCCAATTGCTGTTTCGCGGCCGGCCGCTCGGCGAAGTGATGGCCGAAATCGGCCGCTACCACGACGTGGTCATCCGGCTGCGCGATCCCAAACTGGCCGGCCTAAGGGTGAACGGCAATTTCCGCACCGAGCAACTCGACAACTTGTTAAATGCCGTCGCCACGCTGCTGCCGGTGAAAATCAAGCGTCTCGGCGAGCGGGAAATCGTCGTCGAGGCGTCTGACAAGCTGTAACGACCGGATCGGTTGGCGATAAAGCGCCCGCATCGGTATTCAAATGGCGTTCGCCGCCCGGCCATCCCAAACGCGCGACTTGCCATAACGCGCGACCGCTGTTGCGGGATATGCCGCACTTGCTCTCCGCCGCGAACGTCGCCGGTTCGAAAAATCGCCCTCGTCAAACTCCGCCAAACCGTTGGATTTGTTAAACAACAGCACCTCAATCCGCGACAGCGATCCAATTGGGGTACGAACTTTGCTTGAAACGGGACTTTAACCCAAAGTCGACCGCCGACCCTGCCCTTCCGGACCGCCGCGTGCCAAAATCCAAACGATCGCTGTTCGACAGATTATTTCAACGCCACAGTCAAGAGTTGCGGGTGTTTGCCGGGCAGCGCGGCGGGCAGGACAGCGCCGAGGACTTGGTGCAGGAGGCTTATTTACGGCTGCTGCAATGTCCCGACCCGCAATCGATCGATAACGCCAGGGCTTTTCTGTACCGGACTATAGCCAACCTAAGTATCGATCAACACCGCCGTCAGTCGGTCCGCGAGCGTTTTCACCACGATGCCGGCGCCGATGACGCGCTATTGGCGCAAATCGCCGACGCGGAGCCGCTACCCGAAGACCGCCTGACCAGCCGCCAAGCCTTGCAAGCCCTGAACGACATTTTGCTGGAGCTCCCGGAAAACACCCGCCACGCCTTCGTGCTGTATCGCCTGGAAGGACTGTCGCATCGGGAAATCGGCCGGCGCCTCGGCATCTCGGAACGTAACTCGGTCCGGCTGGTGGGCATCGCCGCTCGTCACGTACTGACGCGCTTTACCGACTGGGGCGAACAATGACCTTTCCCGCCTCCCCCGAGCCCTTCGCCGGCCGCCAAGACTCCGTTCGCGGTCAGTGTGCGGCGACCGGCTTGCACGGTACCGCCAGTAGATTCGTCCACCGCGACGCCCTTGGCAAAGCAAAGAGTGAAATATTGAACGTTCGCTGCGCACAGCCTGCAAATCAAGGCGGCAACGGGTTTTACCCGCCCTCGCGTCGATACCCCGGCAGACCGAGAGAAATTGGCGTCGACGCCGCTCTCGCGAGCGGATTCGGCATTTTTCAAGGCACGAGAGTGGTCGCGATGGCTCAACCCAAGGGTTTACAATGCCCTTCCTACCCGACTCGCCAACCGTCTTGAAGCGCATGCCCGAATCTCCGCCCACCTTGCAGCAACAAGCGATCGACTGGCTGCTGCGTCTGGAATCGGCCGACTGCACGCCGGCCGAGCGCGCCGCTTTCGAGGCGTGGCTGGCGCGAGACGAAGGTCACGAGCGGATCTACCGGCAAGTAGCGCGGCGCTGGCGACAACTTGACCGCTTTAAGGGCCAGGACTTTCCGGTCCGCGCCGCCGCGCTGATCTACCGGCGCCCGCGCCGCCGACTCGCCGAATCGGCGTTGGCGGCCTGTCTGATGCTGGGTCTGGGCGTGGCGACCTTCTCCGAACGAGGCTGGTACGGGCGCAACGCGGTTTACGCGACCGAACGCGGCGCCAGCCGGACGGTGCAATTGGCGGACGGCTCCCGGCTGGAATTGAGTCCGGACAGCGAATTGACGGTACACCTCGACCGCTGGCGGCGCTCGCTGGTGCTGATCAAGGGCGAGGCTTACTTCGACGTCGCGCACGACCGGGACCGCCCGTTCCAAATCGAAGTCGGTGGCGCTAGCGTCGTCGATTTAGGCACCCGCTTCGACGTGCGTCTGCATAACGACGAAGTGGCGGTCGCGGTCGTCGAAGGCGCGGTTCGAGTCGATCACATCGAAAGTCGGGAAATCCACGCCAACCAAGCGTTGAGTTTCGACCGTAAGGGCCGGTTTCGCGAATTGCCCGCCAACCAAATCGCGATGCAGACTGCTTGGCGCGAAGGCCGGTTGATCTTCGAAAACCGCCGGCTTGACGAGGTTTTGGCCGAGCTGGAGCGTTACCACGACATCCGCCTGACCCTGGCCGACCCGGCCTTGGCCAAACTCAAGGTCAGCGGCACGTTTCATACCGACAATCTCGACGCCGCCTTGAACATCATCGCGATGACGCTGCCCATCGACATTCGCCGACCCAATCCGCGGCAAGCCGTGCTCGACAAGCGCGGCAACGATTGATTCGGGCTTTTGTAACTATTTAGCGCGAAGTAAAAACGCCTATCTGATTTTGGTCAATCACCGCCATAGGGATGCCGCCCAGCCTTACCGGCACCCTGAATCAACGCATGTTACGAGCAGATGAAGCGTAGGCAAATTTGCCCGCCGTTAAAATCCGCGTGGGCACAAAAACCGTACCCACCCAGGCTAATCGGTCCTTTGAATCCGGCAAAAGTGTGCGCAAGAAAATGCGGCTGTCCAAGGCCGGTCACCGACATATTCGTTTAGTCTGGTTACGGCCGTACACCGGTTATCAGCTCGACCAGCAAGGAATCAACAAGCAATAACGCTTTTTACCAATTCAATATTGTTCGCTCTTCCCAATTCGATCCAGTAAAAACACATTCTTTCGCGCAGTTCATCCCTTTTGAAAAAGAGTTGATAGGCCCGTCGTACTTGTGCGGCCTCAAGCATACCTGCTTCATTAGCTTCTTCCATTGAGCTTATTGCCAATAGAGCAAGCGCACTTTTACACTCGAAATCAATGTCTTTCGATTCAAGTATGTCAAGCATCTCGTCGATTCTAGCTGGATCGGCAAGCTCAATCTCCCAATCCTGCTCCCTTCCGGTAGCGGGGAGGCTCAATAATTGATTGATGACGCTTTCCGCATCCGCCTTTGGGCCATAAAACTCGCGCGACATAGGTCAAAGCTCCAGATAGGCTGTCTTTACACCGTTACCACTTGGAACCAAGCGAATAGTCGATGCAGGAGCGAACGACCCATCTGGCATAATCACGCGGGCGGGAAACCCATTCGGGACTGGCACTGAGATGGCTCCATTCTTCAAATTACCCAGATTATCCTGAATCAAGCGCGCCGCCACTTGGTGGTCTACCTTTTAGAAGTACTCACTCTCTCCAATTCATGAAATAGATCATAAGCAATCACCTCTTTCATCCAAGGCTTACTACTCTTATTCTTTTCATATATTTCATGAAACGCGTCAGTAGTATCTGTCCATATTGAATAATCAGCTGCATCAAAATCGATATCAAAATCGATAACCCGCCCATCTTGTCTGATAACTTTTCCGCAGTACGTGTTGCTTCCATCAGGAAAAATCGAAATCAATATACACTGATTAAAGACACACCCCGCTTGCATTAACTGCCTATAAAACTCACTCTCAAGCAGTATTTTTTGGTGAAACTTTGCATTGACGTCGACAATTTCTTTCTTAGTCAACTCAATTCTTCTAGCTTCAGTACTCACGAATTAAAGCCCTCCAGGGAATGCCGTTTGTAAATTGCCATACTTATCGGTTATTACCGTAAAGGTATTTGTTAAACCTCCACCCATCTTGTCTGCCAAGGTTCCAACAGTATTATTTGTCGTTATTGTTCGAGCAAAGTTACCAGTATCCAATGCTTGTGCAGGTGCCTAAACAGTGCTCTTGGAACTTAGCAACGAGCGTAGCTCCGATTCGCGAAGCGTAATCGGAGACATACCAACCATTCCGTTAACGGCCACCCACCTTTTCTTGCATCGCTGTACGAATGTCTTCTTCAGTATGAAGATACTCGCCCGGCTCCTCCATCGTGTCGATCCCGTAGAGATACATCACGCCTGCCCAAATACGCGCCATTTCTTCGTGAGGTGCGAAAGTCAACGTTCCTGATTCAGACTCACGGGTTATTGCATAAGCCCAGCGGTCTGCTGCCTCTCGCGTCATCCGGCCTTCCAACACATCAACGAAGACCGATCTCACTACTTCCAAAGTAATTTCCACTTACCAGCTCTCCGTATAATTTCCGTTACGGTCAAACTTGTAGTGCTGCTTGATGCCGTTATTCAGCTCCGGTCGGACTTGCCGAACGCTACCACTGTGATCAAGCGTTTCGTGCCATCCGCGAGAACCGCCAGTTGCGGGGTCGAACTCATGAACGTAGCGACGACCCGCTATTTCTCCAGCCTTGTCGGCGGGCTGCAATTCACCATAGTAGCGAATCCGGCCATTCTCCAACTCCTTGAGGCCAGCTTGGCCGTATTTTTCCGTGTAACCAAGGTGTCTTGAAAGATCTGCCGCTTGCTTCGCACTCTCGGCTCCACTCTTTACAACTTTACTCGTATCCCGAATTGTATCGGTAATCTTGCCAATTTTTCCTAAGAAACCGCCACCCACTGCCCCCAAAGCAGCGGAAATGCCTACATCTCCCCAGTTGACGGCGCCAATATCACCACCGTTACTGTACATTTGCAAACCAAAATCAAAGGTAGCGCCAGCAAACGCCCCCAACAACGCGAAAGTCCCCGTCGGATCGGTATAGCTGACCGGATTGCCGTTTGCGTAAGTATAGACGTTGGTGCCGCCTTCCAGGCCGATCAGGTCGGGTTGCAGGTAGCGGCCGGCGCGGGGCGAGAAGTAGCGGGTGTGGTTGTAGTGCAGGCCGGAGTAGGCGTCGTAGTATTGGCCGGGGTAGCGCAGGTTGAAGGCGGTCTTCACGCCGTCGCCGTCCGGGTCTTCCAGGGCCGGGGTGTCGCCGTAGGGGGCGATCGGCCAAGCCCAGATCGGCTGGGTCAGGTCGCCGGCCGCCCGACGCAAAAAGCGCGGGGTGTTGGTGAAGTCGGTTTCGATGTAGGCCAGGTTGACCAGACTGCCATCCGGCCGTTGGTCGATGACCGCCAGCGGCGGTGTTCGCCCAGCCTGCTCCGATTGGCGAAGCGTAATCGGAGACATACCAACCATTCGTCCGATTACGCTGCGCTAATCGGACCTACGGTCCTGCTAGCCCGTGTGCTTCCAACAGGTGCCGGAACTGCAAAATCGTGCTTTCATCCGGCACGGCTTCCAGGAGGATACCGCAAAAACGTCGCAGCGATTCAATCTCGTAGAGCGCATCTTCCATGCCAGGATCGGAATAGTTGTAGGCAATCTGCGCGACATGCACGTGTAGCATGGCATTCAACGGAAACGGCTTGCGCCCGCGTCCTTTACCAGACGCATAATGCGGCTCGATCACCGCCACCATCAGCGACCACGGCAATAAGCCTTCAAGCTGGTTGAGAAACTTCTCGCGCCGGGTCACTTGGCCTTTGTTAGCGTATTCGGCATCGGCAAAACTGAGTTGTTGGGGAGGGTCCATGGGCGTCGTCTCTACCGCGATTTCGTTGGAGTATTTTACCGCTTGCCGTTTTGGGGAATTAATCAGAGGTTCCCTAACGGCAGCATCCTATTGGTTACAGGGGGCAGGGGGATAGCACAACTTATCGCGTTTTTTTTTCAATGAGTTCCTTAATTGAAGCAGGATTGGACAGTTCAATATCAGGATTGAGTTTTAATAGAAAATTAGTCAAATGGACACGCAAAACATCAGCATTTTCAGGTATAAATCTTTCAGATTTAAACTTTACCTTCTTAATTTTTCCACCCAAAAAACCAAATAGTCCTTTTGCCGTTTCTTCAACGACCTCGAGATCAATAGTGTTGCCATCAACGTCAAACACCAAGAACTCCCCATTTTCAACATCTATAGGCTCCATGTAACGCTCCGCGTCTTCCTTAGTCTGGAAGATGTCTATATCTCCATTTTCACAAACAATTATTGGAGTTTTCATATCAAAACCTATCGAGCCAAAATTGGTCTGTCGATTTGGTTTCCCATGGACGATGGCGCCCAATACCTTGGCCTGGCGGTGTATTGCCATTGGCGTCTGGACTGCCTCTTCTGTGATAGTGAGGCTTTTCACCATAGCGATTTCCCGTGCGATTTCCCCAAAGAGCAAAACGGAAATTTCTTCCTAAAGCAAGTTCGCCGCCAGATTCATAACCAATATAATTTACGGCAACACCAGCCGCAAAGCTTCCCCAATATGTAGCAGAAGAAAAATCCACTACGTCATTAGTTCTCATCGCTTCTCGAATTAGTGCGGTAGTACCAAAGGAAAGCCCATCCCCAAAACCAGCAGATGCGTTTACAACCCCCTGGGGCAATGAATCACCCAAAACCCACACCCCATCAAGGTCCATGTAACTTAGCGAGTTGCTATTGCCATAGTTGGGTTTCCCACCAAACCACGATAACGCGCTGTCTAAATAGCCGCCGATTTGCCGCGTCAAGCTCGCTTCCGCCCAAGTCCCCGTCGGATCGGTATAGCTGACCGGATTGCCGTTGGCGTAAGTATACACATTGGTGCCGCCTTCCAGGCCGATCAGGTCGGGTTGCAGGTAGCGGCCGGCGCGGGGCGAGAAGTAGCGGGTGTGGTTGTAGTGCAGGCCGGAGAAGGCGTCGTAGTATTGGCCGGGGTAGCGCAGGTTGAAGGTGGTCTTCACGCCGTCGCCGTCCGGGTCTTCCAGGGCCGGGGTGTCGCCGTAGGGGGCGATCGGCCACGCCCAGATCGGCTGGGTCAGATCGCCGGCCGCCCTGCGCAAATAGCGCGGGGTGTTGGTGAAATCGGTTTCGAGTTAGGCGTGGTTGACCAGCCCGCCATCCGGCCGTTGGTCGATCACCGCCAGATGGATGTTGTCCAACTTGCTCCGATTCGCGAAGCGTAATCGGAGACATACCAACCATTCGTCCGATTACGCCGCGCTAATCGGACCTACGGTCCTGGGCTTTGCCATTCGAAAGTCCGACAGGCTCCTAGGAACAGAGTATCTATCAGGCTTCGATAGGGCGTTAGTAGTTACGAAAAATCAATCGTAAATTTCTCGATCGCTTCTTCAATTGATGGATATAACCCAGATCGACTGTCAGGGGCTTCTTCGATAAAAAGCTCCAATGCTTGCTTTTCAGAGTTATATAATTTAACGTCAGTTATTGGTTCGTTAAAATAATCAGCACTTTGAACACAAAACATTTTGTTATCTATTTTTTCAAAGCATCGATATATTACCACCCCCCGTTATCGTTGATTCTCCATATATTAAACTGTCTATACATAACCCCACCTAACTCCATTCTTACAAATATAGATAACAGCGCGCCAAACGCTAGCATGAATTAACACCTGAATAGCCAACTTTAGTTTCATAGCATGATTTAGCATAGACACCGAAATATCTATATTAGGTTAACTTTAAAGTACCAAAGGGTCGAATATGGAGCGTTTAATCGTAATATTCGTTAAAAACCATTTTGGTTCCCATCTACCGGACTCAATTTTTTTGAGGGTATTGCTTCTTGAGTTTTTAAATTGGGTTACGAGATTTCCATCAGAATCTTTAACAACAACACGATCGCCTTTCACATAGGCTATATTTCCATTTTCATTGTCAGTGTACTCTCGCCCTTCTTCTACAACTCTATTTGGATCTCCGACTTGCCTGTTGGCGATCTTTTGCATGGTCAGTCAGCGTTCCTCCGATTAGCGAAGCGTAATCGGAGGAACGAAATTACATACGTCCGATTACGCTTCGCTAATCGGACCTACGGTCCTTTGCGGATTCACGCTTAAGTTAGGCTTGAGATAAAAATAAGAATCTACTATTTTTGTTGTTAACGTCCAACAAAACATCGAACATATATTCAACACCATCTCTAGTGAAGATAAATAAAAATTGATCGCTTACTGAAATGGCGACCTGTTTTCCTACAAAGGAATCCAATATGTCTTTCCAATTCCACAACACCTCTTCACCACCAGGAAACTTGAAATAAATATTTTCATATTCATTTTCATATTTACCAGTAACCATTGGCCACTCAGAAACAACATTCCAACCAATTTTATTTTCTTCAGGATAAATAGTTAAGAATTTTCCATTATCAAAACCGATAACCAAAAGCTCCCCGTTAAACTGATAACTTTCAACGATCCTACCATTTATCAAACTGGATTTAAATTCATTTGAATCATTTTCAAACTTAGCTGCAACTATTGCATCCGATATAGAATTATAGCTATTTGGATAAAATCCTTGAACAACTCTAATCACCCTTTTCACAAACTTAGACCTTTAAGCCACATAAAGCTTAATACTATGTATTGGTGATTACCAATACTTGTTATTTTTGGATGACTCATGTCCACCAGTCCATTTACCTGTATTTGGGTTTTTAAACCCTGACTGATAGGTTCCATTTGAATCCACCCCCGTCCATTTTTCAGTATACCCTTGCTCCCATAATCCCTGATTTTTTGTCTTGCCTTCGTATTCGACTTCATCCAGAGGGTTCACGCAGCCAACACAGGCTTCTAAAGAGTCATATTCGTCTTGGACCACATCAGGGTCTACCGATGCTTCAGTCTCATTTGAAGAATTCTGAGCAGCTTGAATACTAAACGTTTCGTCACTTCCCAGTGACGACGGATAAACAGCTGCCACGACCCCTCCAACTACCGTAGCCGCTCCTATTGACACGTTAGAGACCAATCCGCTGAAGAACCCGCCCGAACTAAACATGGAGCTAAAGTTAATCGACTCGAAAAAGGAGGCAACCGCTTCAAATGCCCAAGTCCCGGTCGGATCGGTATAGCTGACCGGATTGCCGTTGGCGTAAGTATACACATTGGTGCCGCCTTCCAGGCCGACCAGGTCGGGTTGCAGGTAGCGGCCGGCGCGGGGCGAGAAGTAACGGGTGTGGTTGTAGTGCAGGCCGGAGAAGGCGTCGTAGTATTGGCCGGGGTAGCGCAGGTTGAAGGCGGTCTTCACGCCGTCGCCGTCCGGGTCTTCCAGGGCCGGCGTGTCGCCGTAGGGGGCGATCGGCCAGGCCCAGATCGGTTGGGTCAGGTCGCCGACCGCCCTGCGCAAAAAGCGCGGGGTGTTGGTGAAGTCGGTTTCGATGTAGGCCAGGTTGACCAGACTGCCATCCGGCCGCTGGTCGACGACCGCCAGCGGGATGTCGCCCAGCCAGACATAGTTGCGCCAACCGGCCGCGCTGTATTCGAACACCAAATGGTCGGCCTGATCGTACACATAGCGCACCGCACCGCCCGCGCCGATTTTACCGACCCGGCGGCGCAAACCGTCGTATAGATAGTATTCGCGCCCACCGGATTTGGTGAACGATTTCATGGTTCGGCTGGCGTCGTAAGCGTAGCCGTTGCCGGCATGGCCGGTCACGAAGCCGGACTGGTCGTAGCCATAGTTGGCGCTGACGCCGCCGGAGCCGTCGGCCGGCGCCGGATTGAGGGCTTCGGCGCTCAGGCGGTTATCGGTGTAGGTTAAATCATCGCCGCGTACCAAGGTGCCGGCGGCGTTGTAGTTTTCCAGGCGCTGTAAATTGCCGTTATGGTCATGGTTGAGTAAGGTGCGCTGCTGGCTTTGCGAGGTGGCTTGCGATTGCAAATGGTCCAAATCGTCGTAGCCGAAGCTGAATTCGCCGTATCCGCCGACCCGGTTATGGTCGTCGTAGCGCACATCGTAGTCGTAGAGCGCGTTCTGGTCGGGCTTGAGTAGACGGATATGGGATGGGCGGCCGCCGGCATCCCGGTCGCGGCGATACGTCAGACCGTTACCGAAGGTGAAGCCGCGCAAGCGGTTGATCAGCGGCTGATAACTAATATCGCTGGCCAGGGCGGCAGAGCTGGTTCCCATCAATGCGCCGACTTGTTTGACACGGCCATCCGGGCCGTATTGATACTGGACGGTCAGGCCGCCGGGATATTTTACCCATTCCGGTCGACCCTGGCCGTCCGCGCCGGTGCCGTACTGGGTTTCCAGGATCAGGGAGACGTCGCCGCTCAGTTGCTGCTCGGCGGCGAGCACGTCGCCTCGCGCATTGTATTTGAAGCGTTCGGTGATCGTCAGGCCGTTCAAATCGGCGGCATGGGCGCGGCTGCGGACACCGAGCCGGCCGACGTAGTGACTGGCATTTGCTTCGTCGCCACTAAGCGGGGTATCCCAAACTTGCACCAGCGAGCCTCCATCCGAATAATCAATCCGGGTCAAGCGGTCCAGCGCATCGTATTGTTTGACCGCGCTATGGCCGTCGCTGTCCGCCCGGTAGGTTTCGTTGCCGGCCTTGTCGTATTCCGAACCGCGGTTGCCGAAGTCCGGCGAGTCTTCGTCGGTGTGCTTGCCGAGTTCGTTGTTGCTTAATAGCGTGGTGGCGTTCACCGGATCGACGACTTGCTTGACCCGGCCGGCCACGTCGTAGTCCAGGCTGAATAGCGGGGTTTGCGCGCCCAGCGTGCCGTTGCTCAGCAGCGGCGCTCTGGCCCGGTCGCTGATTTGATCGAGGCCGGTGTAGAAGCTCAGGTCGCAGATTTCGCCGCTCAGACAACTGCGTTCCAGCAGGTTGTTGGCGTTGTGTTTCAGTTCCCGGTTCCAGCCGCCGCTGCCGTCCGAGGCGGTCAACAGCAGGCCTTTGTCGTCGAAGGATTGGTGCCAGGTCTGTGGGTTGTCGCCGCTACGGCCGGCGACGGTGTGCAGGACCTTGCCCCGGCTATCGCGTTGATATTCGACGCTGTCGGTGATGCCGTCGTGGCTCAGGCTGACGGTCTTGACCGAACCGGCCGGGGTGTAGGTGTAGTTGAGTACGCTGTTGTCCGGCCGGGTCAGGGTTTTCAAACGGCCGTCGGTGTAGTAGTCGTAGCGGGTGACGTCGTTACCGACCGTGACGGTCTTGGGTTGACGTAGCGCGTTGTACGCCGTGACGGTATGAATGCCGTTGATGTCGGACTGATCGGTGATTTGGCCGTGCGCGTTGACGCTGATCACTTCGTCCACGTGATCCAGCGCGTCGGTGGTTTTCCACAGATCGCCGTTGCTGCGGTAGTCGGTGACGCTGGCGCCGTTTTCCGGGCGCGGCCCGGTTTTGACGACGCGCAGCGTGACGTGGGTGTTGGGATCGTAGTTGTAGCTGACATCGGTTTGATGACAGGTTTTGGAATTGGCCGGACAGGCGTCGTTGACCAAGGCTTCCGAGGCGGGGCGCACTATTTCGCGGGTGAGGTGGCCTTGGTCGTTATAACGCCAGTCCTTGGCGACTTCGCCGACCACTTCCGAGGTTTTCAGCGGGAAGCGGCTGTCCCAGGTACGGGTGGTGGTGCGGGCTTCGGCGGTGCCGTCGGCTTCGGTTTCGGTCAGAGGCAGGCCGTTGCTGTTATAGGTAAAGCGGGTGACCCGGTTGAGATAATCGGTGCGGGTCAGCATGTCGCCGTTTTTCTGCCAGGTGTAGCCTTGGTAGTCGGCGTCGCAGCCGGCGCAACGGGTGCTGACGGCGACCGGTCTATAAAGAAAAGCCGCGTCGGTGTCGGTGCAGTTGATGCATTTGAAGGATCGGAAATAGGGTACCGAGCGATAGGCACTCGAATCTGAATCGGTAAATTGCTCGGTCAGTTTGTATTTGGTGGGACTCGAGTTAAGAACGTAACCGCGCTTTTGTAGTAAGTTCTTCGCGTTATGGCCGGCTCTGGTGATTTGAGAGTAGGTTGGAAAAAGAGTCCCGCAGGGCCAATCAAATTTGACATCCAAGACTGTTTGCCCGGCTTCTTGAACTTTGCTCAGATAAGAAAACGCGTTAGGTATCCCGCCAGGATTGAAATTACAATCGAAGGTCATCACCGTGGCATAAGTCCTGACGAGCGCCGCCGAAGCCCCATCGGCGGCGGGCAATGTAATGGTTCGCGGGCTAGCGGTGAAGTTGTAACGGTAAACCTGATTATCCGGATCGGTGACCGACGACAGAACGGCGGAGGTATATTGAAAACTTAAGCGCCGGCCGCTCGGTATGTGAGTCACTTCGCTGACGCGGTACGGCGAGCTGGTTTGATAGGTGACACGGTGTTCTATCCCGGAACGATCGAACCGGGCCGCCAAGCGGCTTTTACTGTCGTACGCTTCGCGGATGCCGGTTTTGAAGTTGGTGTAAACCCATTTGTAGGTGACGCCGTTAACAGACCCGTTTTTAACCAGAGTATCGTGTATGTCTCTGGCATAAGGCTTCAGGTTTTCCATGAACTTGGTGCAAATCCCCATCGTGCAAACACTGATAGTTCGATTGCTGGAGGGTCCACCATAGTTGAGATGGTCTATCAGACAACTGGAGTAGCTATGGGTCCAGTCGCTATTCATGGCGGCTTGATAGTCGCAGTCTTCCGCCATGATGCTTCGCGGCGAGGTGCTGAACCGGGTAAACTCCAATGGAAACTGGCCTTCGCCCCTATAGTCGGTTTCCTTCAGCAGTGTCGCGCCATAAAGCGGCTCGGTTTGAAATTCCACTTGAGGTACGCGGTTCTTGTCCGATTGTTCGACTTGCATCTGTCCCGCCAATTGCTCATAAGGCAAACCGGGATCGGGATACGCGTTAGCCGAAAGCAAGCACATTCCAACGACTATTATCAGCAATCGACTAGACAGGGTAGCAAGCATGTTGTCTCCTTAATCAGTATTTATCCAAACGGCAGCACCCGTATTAACACGTTCAATCAGCGGCGCACATTTTGTAAGACGATTGAGAAACGAAAATCCCCCAACTCCATTCGAATTTTTTTTGCGTCGTCACGCGCCTAATATCGCGTCGACAAGCAGTCCAACGGGAGCTTATGAATTCAGGGGGCAACTACCTTCTAACCCGAAATTGGATTAGAGGCGTCTCAGGATTCGCGGGAGAATCGACCAGACGTATCTAAACCCGCGGACCAAGCCGCAATAGCAATCCGAAAACACAGTACAACCTCTAAAGTCCGCACCTACAGGCCGCGCAAGCGCTTATCAAAATAAATCGCGACGGTTTGGCGTCTTTTCGATGCTGGTGCGTTTCATAGGAAACCCCAACCCCAAGGAGACCCTATGACCGCATCGCTAAAACATCCGCTCTTATTGACCGCCGCGTTGCTGGCTTGCGAAGTGCGAGCCGCCGACCCGAGCTACGCCTTCGACATCCCGGCGCAAGATCTGGCGGGTGCGCTGCAAAAACTGGCCGCGCAATCCGGCAAGCAAGTCTTTTACGCTCACGACAGTGTCGCCGGCCGCCGCGCGCCCGCCTTGCAAGGCTCCATGAGCTTGCCCGAGGCCGCCGCCAAATTACTGGCCGGCACCGGCCTGAGCTATTCGGTTGCCGGGGACGGCTCGCTGGCGATTAAGCCGCTCGGCGGCGATGCGACGATGATGGCGCCGGTCAATGTCTTCGGTAAAGCCGCTTACGATTCCAGCGATCCCTACAACACCGATTACCGCCTTCCCAACGCCACCACCGCGACCAAGACCGACACGCCCATCATGGACACACCGGTGTCGATTCAGGTGATACCCAAGGCCGTGCTGGCCGACAAACAATCCATCACCCTGCCCGATGCGGTCAACGGCCACGTCAGCGGCGTGCTGGGCCGCACCGGCGGCGGCTATCTGTACGACAATTTCATCATCCGCGGCCTGGCCGGCTCGGGATTCGGCGATGCCTACCGCAACGGCTTGTTCAACCGCCAGGACGTTTACGACATCGCCAACATCGAGCAGGTGGAAATCGTCAAAGGGCCGGCGGCGGTGCTGTACGGACGCATCGAACCCGGCGGCCTGGTCAATTACGTGACCAAAAAGCCGTTGGATACCGCGTATTATTCGGTCCAGCAACAATTCGGCAGTTACGATCAATACCGCACGCTGATCGACGCGACCGGCCCGCTGGATGCCGACAAAACCGTGCTGTACCGCCTCAACGGCTCCTACCTGGACAGCCAATCGTTCCGCGAGTTTGTCGGTAACGAACGCTATTTCGTGGCACCGAAACTCAGCTGGCGGCCCAATGAAAAATTCGAAACCAATCTGGAGCTGGAATACAAGCGCGACCGCTTCAACGCCGACTTCGGGATTCCGGCCATCGACCATCGCCCGGCGCCGATTCCGATCACCCGCACGCTGAAGGACGGCGCGCAACGCCAGTTGATGGAAAGCAAGCTAGTCGGCTTCGACTGGACCTATCATTTCAACGACGATTGGAAAATCACCCAGCGTTATTTATTCAAGGATTGGTCTTTGAGCGGACCGACCCTGTTCAATTTCGGCGGTCTGCGCGAGGAAGACGGACACTTGTTTTTAGACCGCACCGCCTCCAAAGGCGTGCAGGACATCATGACCCATTCCGGCAATATCGACTTGAACGGCAAATTCGAAATCCTGGGCAGCCGGCATAACCTGCTGATCGGCGTCGACGGTTTTCATGCGACAACCGAGTCGAATTCGGCGCAAGCGGCGGTCGCGGGAATCGACATCTTCGCGCCGGTTTACGGCCAAGTCGATTTCAACGCCCTGCCCGCCGACAACGCGTTCTTCTACCGTAAGGAATCCTGGATAGGCGCTTACGTTCAAGACCAAATCACGCTGTTCGACCGGCTGCACATCCTGCTCGGCGGCCGTTACGACAACGTCAGCACCGGCGGCCGGTTTTCGCCGGTCTCGCTGGCGGCCGCCCAAGCCGGCCGGGTCAAGCAAGAAGACAACGCCTTCAGCCCCCGCGCCGGTGTCGTCTACCGGGCCCAAGACTGGCTATCGCTGTACGGCAGCTACACCGAGTCGTTCAGCGCCAACAACGGCCTCTCCGGCACTGGCCAACGCTTCGATCCGCAGCAAGGCCAACAGTACGAAGTCGGCATCAAGACCGAATCGGCCGATCGGAAATTTTCGTCGACCTTGGCGTTTTTCCATTTGACCAAAAGCAATCTGCTGACCGACGATCCGAATCAAACCGATCCCAATTTCCAGATTCTGGCCGGCAAGATCCGTAGCAAAGGCATAGAACTGGACTTGGCCGGACAAGTTACCGACCAACTGCATCTGCTTGGCACATATGCGTATACGCAAGCCAATTACATTGAGGACTTCGACGGACTGCAAGGCAAACGCCTGGAAAACGTACCCAGGCACCAAGGCAGTTTGTGGGGCACGTGGCAATTTAACGACGCGTTTAAAGCGGGCCTGGGCGTCGTAACGGTCGGCAAGCGACCAGGCGATTCGGATAATTCTTACTACATGCCCGGCTATGTCCGTTTGGATGCAATGGCCGCATATACCCAACGTTTCGGCCAACAACGCTTGACGGCTCAGTTAAATGTCAACAACCTGTTGGGCAAACGCTATTACGCCAACTCCGACGGCAGCAGTCTGGGCGCGATTCCCGGTTATCCGGTCAATGTGATGGGTTCGTTGAAGTACGAGTTTTAAGCCAAAACCAGCGATCCGAGCGCCCGGCGACATCTCCCGCCGGGCGCTGTCCTCCATGGAGAAACCCGGATAAAACTAAGATTGGCCCCCGAGTGGCAGCGGACAAACAATCGACTTGACTTAGCCAACAAATCGGCGTAACAAGCGGGAGTAATTCAGTCGGTTGATCTTGGTTTCAACTGCTGGATTTTCGGGTTTCCCTAGTCATTTCGAGTCTCCTCATGAGCGATTTGTCCGTTACCAGCGCGCTGCAATCCGGCTTTCAACAGCTGAGTTCGGTCTCGGCCAAACGAAATGCCGAGCAAGCCGAACAGTTGGCCCAATCCTTAAGGAAACAAGCCGATTCCGCTCAAGCCATGGCGGATAAATACGAGGAAAAAGCGCTGGCGTTGGATAGCCGAGCCAATCAGGCGCAAGTCAAATCGGACGACCTGAATAACCGTTTGACGCTGAGCAACGCTTTCCGCCAAGCCGGCGAGCAAGTGACCAAAATCGTCAACGAAGCCGAAGTACAGCCAGCGACCTATTCGGCGTCGGGTTTGACGACGACGGCCGGCGATACTTCGGCAACCGGTGTCGGCGGCAATATCGATACCGTGGCCTAGCCTGCTCGTTTTGGTCGAGGCATCGTCCTTCAAGGCTAATCCAGTCGGCGTCCCGCAAGCATTTCAAGCGACCAAGCCGGTCCGCGGCGCATGGGTTTCGGGGAAATCCGCGATTGCCAAATGTGAACGGCGAATTCGGTCAGGCCCTCGCCGACCTCAGCCCATCCACCCATCGGAAACATCAGCCTGTAGGGCGCGCGCCACTGTAACCGGCGGACGGCTAAAGCCCCGGCATGCCGACATAACCCGGTTGACGGCCGATTCGCTGCAACCACGCGCCAATATGCCGGTATTCGTCTAACGCTATGCCGGCCTGCGAAGCCAGCGCGACATAAGGATAGCAAGCCACATCGGCGATGCTGATGCGGCCGTTCGCCAGCCACTCGCGGTTTTCCAACCGTTGCTCCAACACCGCCAAACCACGCTTGCCCAGTTCTTGGCATTGGCCGATGTCCCACGGCCTACCGAACAAATTAGCCGCCCGGGCCCGCGCCAAGCCGTATAGCAGCTCGTTTTGAGCGAGCGCTAACCACTGCATGACTTCGGCTAAGGCAGAAGGCTCCAGGGGCAACCAATGCGGCGCGCCGTATTGTCTGGCCAAATAGACCAAAATGGCCGTCGAATCCCAAAGCCTGATCTCGCCGTCCTGCAAAACCGGAATCTGACCGCGCGGATTGAGTTGCAAGAATTCCGGGCTTCGATTTTCTTGCCTAGCCAAATCGATAGGCACCGTTTCGTATTCGAGTCCCAGCAAACCGCAAAATAGGCGGATTTTGTAGCAATTGCCGGACAGCAGCATATCGTAGAGCTTCAAGGTGGTTCTCCCAAGGGTAGGCAACGAAGGTTTAGCATAAACGCCTTGACCTCTAACATCAAAAATCTCGGCAAACACCAAGAAACGTTTTTGCTCGACCTAAAGGGGATTTGGCCGAATTTGCCAATGAAACCACCCTCCCCCTCCACAACATCAAATTCGCTCCAGGGACTGTCAAATTGTCCGTACCGCGCATCGAGTTTTCCTATATGATGGGTCTTGGTAGGGCAGACACCTTACCTAACCCAATGCGATAAACCAAACCTTCAAGCAGCACGGATTCGCTTTACGTTCTCAGGGTCTTCATCGACGCTCGGGCAGAACGCCTATCCCATTCGCACGGACGTGAACCCCATTGCCACTCATGGTGTCCATGCTTCAGCCTATATGCTGAAACGGCGCAATTTTTAGTCATTGGCTCCTTCCTACTTTTCATAAAACGCATACATCATGAATCTACTCAAAATTGCAGCACTCATTTTCGTTTTCGCAACCTCATTCGCGGCGAGCAGCACCGCGGCGCTTGCCGAAGAAACCGCCAGCAGCCCGGCGGCGGCCACCGCCGAAATCATTTCGCGGATCGAAAAAGGCTTGGTCGAAGTCAGCAAAAGCGATTTCTCCGCCGCTCAAGTTCAGTTAAAAGCCGCGCGCTTTGCCTCCGAAGCGATTGCCGGCAGCTCCGAAACCGCTAAGAAAGCCCACGCAACCTTAATGCAAGGACAAATTCAAGCCAAGAAAGGCGACATCCAAAAAGCCACTGAAGAATTAAACAAAGCGATAGCGCTGTATAAATCGCTTTAATACACCCTAGGCGCGAGGCGAGCTGTCATCAGACGTATCTCCGTCACGGGGATTTAATACAAGCTCAGCCGCCTCCCCAACTGCTTTAGCACCGGTATAACGGCTTGAACGTTTTGCCGGTTTTCGAGAGCCCTCGGCGGTGGGTTTGATGCTCGAAGCCATCGGCCGGGTACCAATCGATCGTCTCGCCCTAGCCTCTCCGGTCCTAGGGCCACGCGCACTCATCCCCCAAACCCGCCAAAATTCGAACTCAGTCCATACCGGCGGCCACCCGCCAAGCTCGGCGATACCAACGATCATCGACCAGCCGCGCCATCTCGGCTTCGCTGGGTAAAACCGCCGCATCCAAAAACGAAGCAGTGGCCGGATGATAACGACCAATACAAATGTCGAAGGCCAAGCGCTCGGCATTGTCCCGGTAATGTCCCCGATGCAGCATTTGCGCGTCGAACAGCAAGGCGTCGCCGGGTTCCAGCCGGATCAATTTGCTGCCGGATAGATCGTCGCCTTGACGATAACCGTTAGTTTCGAAGCGCACATTCCGTTCCAGCTCGCTGTCCCAACGGCAATGACTGCCGGGCACCAACGCCATGCCGCGTTCCGCGATCAACGGTACCCGCACATGCAAGGCCAGTAACCGGCCCTGCTCCGCGCGTTGCGTGCTATCGTCCACGTCGCTGTATTGCAGATCCCGGTGCCAGTACGGCGCCTGGCCGGGATCGTGGGGATTGAAAAACAACTGGGTATTGTGAAAGTAGAGCGTGTCGCCGAATAGGCTTTCCAGCCAGAGCGCAAGGCCAGGCTGAGCGATCCAGTCAAACAAGGCTAAGCGCTGTTCCGGTTCTCCGAGAAAATAGCGAGTGTCGGTCAAACCATACATATTCACCAAGCGATTGGCGATCATCAACGCCCGGTTTTCAGCCAACCACGCTCGATAAATCCGTTCGACTATCGCTTTCAGCTCCGCGATCTGCGTTTGGGAAAACAGGCTTCGGACCAGCAAATAGCCTTGCGTGTCGAAGGTTTTGGCGTTGCGGTATGAATCGTTCATCAGTGTTCGCCAATCGGAAAGTGATGGACCGTGGCCGTCGCCGACATCAACGAGCCGCTGGCCGAATGTCCGAGGACGCCGGCCAGCGATCATCCTGGCTAAGCCTTATTCAGCCGGTACCGCTCGGCCATGGCACTTAGCGGCACGACCTTGATTTTTCCGGCGTGGCCGGCCGAGCCGAACGCTTCGTAACGGGATTGACACAGGGCCTGCATCGCATCCCTGGCGGCTTGGTAGGTCTTGCGGGCGTCCAGTTCGGCGGCCTGTTCGGGCTGAGCCAGAAACCGGCGCATCGCGCCGGTGGACGCCATCCGCAGATCGGTATCGATATTGACTTTGCGGACGCCGTATCGGATGCCTTCGACGATCTCGGCGATCGGCACGCCGTAGGTCTCGGGAATCGCGCCGCCGTATTCGTTGATGACTTGCAACCATTCCCCCGGCACCGAACTGGAACCGTGCATCACAAAATGCAGATTCGGCAAGCGTTGTTGCAATGCCTTTAGGCGGCTGATCACCAATACCTCGCCGGTGGGCGGCTTGCTGAACTTATAAGCGCCGTGACTGGTGCCGATGGCAACCGCCAGTGCGTCGACCCCGGTACGCGCGACGAACTCGACCGCCTCGTCGGGATCGGTCAGCAAACGGCTGTGTTCATCGTCCGAACGGTTTTCCAGCGCCCCCAGACAACCGATCTCGCCTTCCACCGACACCCCGCAGGCGTGGGCCATCGCGACGACCTGCCGGGTGACCTCGACGTTGTAGTCGAAAGAAGCCGGCGTTTTCATATCCTCCAGCAACGAGCCGTCCATCATTACCGAGCTAAAGCCCGACTGGATCGCTTGCGCGCAAATCGCCGGCGCCGGCGCGTGGTCGCGATGCATGACGACCGGGATATGCGGATATTGTTCGACGGCGGCCAAAACCAAATGGCGCAGGAATACTTCGCCGGCATAACGGTTGGCACCGGCCGAGCCTTGCATGATGACCGGGCTGTCGCAAGCATGCGCCGCCGCCATGATGGCCTGCACTTGTTCCATATTGCTGACGTTGAAGGCCGGCACCGCGAAACCGTGCTCGGCCGCGTAATCCAGAATTTGTCGTAACGACGCTAATGCCATCGGGCGCTCCTTAAACTTTTGTCGTAAATGTCGCCGCGCCCATCCGGCGGACGCGGCGCGCCATCGTAATGGCATTGCCGAGAATTCGCCAGCGCCGCATCGCCGAATTCAACAACAAAGCGGTTCGCGGCGTACACGGCCTCCGCCAAATGGGACGAATTGCCAACTCGGCCGGTACTTAGCCCTTGCCGGTTTTCCCGGCGAGCGGCACAACTGATAAAATGAGATCCGATTGCCGCCAAGGCACAAATTCCTCCATTCGCTGATTTTCCACACTATCGAAACCTTATGAAACTCGAAAAATCTTCCCGCTTTTCCGCCTGTCCCGGCCCCGTGGTCACCATCGTACTGGACGGCGTCGGTATTTCGCCGCGCGAGGACGGCGATGCGGTCAAAACCGCCCGTACCCCAACCCTGGATAAGCTGATGGCTAGCTATCCGATGATTGCGTTGCGCGCGCACGGCACCGCGGTCGGCATGCCCAGCGACGAGGATATGGGCAATAGCGAAGTCGGCCATAATGCCTTCGGTGCCGGCCGGGTATTTGCCCAAGGCGCCAAGCTGGTCGCCGAATCCATCGCCAGCGGCCACTTATGGCAAGGCCATGCTTGGCATGAGGTGGTCGCCACCGCCAAACAAGGCGGCACCTTGCATTTCCTGGGTCTGTTCTCCGACGGCAACGTGCATTCGCACATCGACCATTTGAAAGCGATGATCGAGCGTGCCAAGCAAGAAGGTGTTGCGAAAGTGCGCCTGCATATCCTACTTGACGGCCGCGATGTCGGCGAAACCTCGGCTTTGGAGTACGTCGATCCGTTCGAAGCTTATCTGGACGGCTTGCGCGGCGCGGATTTCGACGTGGCGATTGCGTCCGGCGGCGGGCGGATGCAAATCACGATGGACCGCTACGAAGCGGATTGGTCCATGGTCAAGCGCGGTTGGGACATTCACGTGCTGGGTTTGGGCCGGCAATTTGCCAGCGCTCACGAAGCGATTGAAACCTTCCGCAATGAAGCCAACGTCATCGATCAGGATTTGCCCGGCTTTGTCATTGCCAAAGACGGCAAACCGCTGGGTACCATCGTGGACGGCGACTCGGTAGTGTTCTTCAACTTTCGCGGCGACCGCGCCATCGAGATTTCCCGCGCCTTTACCGAAGAGTCATTCAGCCCGTTCGAGCGCGGCCCGCTGCCGAAAGTGACTTACGCCGGTATGATGCAATACGACGGCGACACCAAACTACCGCCGCGCTTTTTGGTCGAGCCGCCCACCATTGATCGCACACTGGGCGAATATCTCGCCAAGAACGGCATTACTCAATACGCCATCAGCGAAACCCAAAAATTCGGTCATGTGACTTATTTCTGGAACGGCAACCGCTCCGGCAAATTCGACGATTCCTTGGAAACCTACGTCGAAATCCCCAGCGACGTGGTGCCGTTCGAACAACGGCCGTGGATGAAGTGCGCCGAGATTACCGATACGTTGATAGCCGCGGTGCGCAGCGGTAACTACAAATACCTGCGGGTCAATTACGCCAACGGCGACATGGTCGGTCACACCGGTAATTTCGAAGCGGCGGTCACCGCGATGCAGGGTCTGGATTTGCAATTGGCACGCTTGATTCCAGTGATTCTGGAAATGAACGGCACGGCAATCATCACCGCCGATCACGGCAACGCCGACGAAATGTACGAGCTGGACAAAAAAGGTAATGTGGTCAGAAATGCCGAGGGCCGCACCAAGGCCAAAACCTCTCACACCTTGAATCCGGTGCCGTTCGTGTTGGTGTCAGGGGAGAATCCCGGCTACAGATTGCGCGGCGACATCGCGGCGCCGGGCTTGTCGAATTCGGCCGCGACCATCCTGAATTTGTTGGGCTTCGAAGCGCCGGACGACTACGACCCGAGTTTAATCGAGGCGGTCTAAGCAAACCGGTTGCCGCGCCGCTTGCGGTTGGCGCGGCAACCGACATTCCAAGTACCCGGCAAGTTCGTGAACGTAGGCATCGTTCGACGCTCAAGCCCTCGCCGCGCGGCATGCGATCAGTTCGAACGCAAAGGCAGCCCCATCCAAACGCTAGGCCGACAAGGCCAACGAATCTTCCAACGCAATCTCCAATTCGGCCAGCGTAATCTCGGACAAGCCCAAGCGCGCGGCTTCCTCGCTGCTCGAAACCATTAAGTCCGGCTGCGCGCGCGGTGCGATACCGAGCTTGTAGCAGACCATATCGACCACTCTAACGATCAACTCGACCGTGCCGCTATCGGCGCATTCGGCATGGTGATGAGAACCGGCGACCTTGCAGTAAATTTCCGGCAAATTCCAGGATCGCAATAACCAAGCGCCTTTTGCTTCGTGTTGGCGCGAAATAACTTCTTGTATTAAGTCGTCTGGCAAGTTTAGATCGGGCTCCTTTAGACGGAGGTCTTCCAAGCAGCGTATCAGTAACAACTCACCGATGTCGTGAAACAATCCGGCCATGAAGGCCTCTTCGGCCTGAGCCTGAAAAGCCAGGCGTTTCGCCAACCATTCGCTGCCCAGCGCCACCGCGACACTGTGCTGCCACAGTTTGGTCATGAATTGCGTGGTGGCCGGATCCTTGGTCGTGAATAGCCCCTTTTGCATCACCAAAGTGGCTATTTGCACAATCTTTGGTAAGCCCAATCGGACAATGGCATCCTTAACCGTATTAATTTTGCTCAGACTGGCATAAAACGACGAGTTGGCGACCCTCAAAATTTGACTGGCCAAACTGGCATCCATCGCAATTTGCTTGGCGATAGCGTCCAGCGAGCGATTCTCGTCTTTTAGTGCCAGCCGCAGTTCGGTGACCGCGCGTGGAAATACCGGCAAGCCGGCAGTTCCGGACGCGATGGCTTCGTCAATCAACTCCGCGAGGGACTTATCGCTCATTTTTTAGTCGTGTTTGCTATCAACGGCTGCCTAGCAGGCGCCGCAATTCGTAAAGTGGACGGGGTTTGCCGAAACGCGGCAAATTATGAATGACTTCCTGCAACGAGGTCGCGCCAGCCGCGGCCTTCACCAAGCCGTCCTCGACCAGCGTCACCAAACCGGCCGTCTCCAGACTAATCCGGCGAATTTCGTAGGAGGTTTTGCGTTGCAGTATCGCATCCTTGACCATTTCGTTCATCGACAACAATTCGAACACGCAAACCCGGCCGGCATAACCGGTATAACGGCATTTTTCGCAGCCCCTACCCAACATGAAGGCTCCGCCTGTCAAATCGTCGAGCGTGATGTTCAAACGTCGCAACAAGGCCGGATCGGGACGGAAGGGTTCAGCACAGTGACGGCAGACCCGTCGCAACAGACGCTGAGCCACCACCGATACCACGGTCGACGATATCAAGAATGCTTCGATTTCCATATTGAGCAAACGCAATAGGCCACCAATGCTATCTTCGGTATGAAACGTGGTCAATACCTTGTGACCGGTCAGCGCCGCTTGTATCGCGGTATCGGCGGAAAACCGGTCGCGAATCTCTCCGAGTACAATGATATCCGGATCCTGACGCACAATATGGCGCAAGGTTTCTTCGTAGGTCAAATTGATCTTCGGATTGATCGAGCACTGAGCGACGCCGTCGATGACGTACTCGACCGGATCTTCGGCGGTAACGATACTGACTTCCGGCGCATTCAAATAATCCACGGCACTGTACAAGGTCGTGGTTTTGCCGGAGCCGGTCGGACCGGTGATGATTACGACGCCGGTTGGCACGTCCAGCGAATCCTGGACAAAGCGCTCCAACATCAGCGGCGCCATGCCGACTTCGTGTATATCCAGCAATTCGGTCTTGCGGTTCAATAGCCGCAAAACGATTTTCTCGCCGTTGAGCGTGCTGAAAAACGAGGCCCGCATGTCGATGACATGACTCGTCCCGGCTTGTTCGAACTGGACGCGGCCGTCCTGGTGACGCCGCTTTTCGGCGATGTCGGCACCGGCCATCACCTTGATCCGGCTGATTAAGGACTGAACCAGCTTCGACGAGAAATCGCGATAATGCACCATCATGCCATCGATCCGGAAACGAACCCGCAATTTGTGCTCCAGCGGCTCGATGTGGATATCGCTGGCCTCCTGGCGGATCGCTTCGTTGAATATGCTGTTGACGATCGCCACCACCGATTGTTCGGAAACCGAAATTTTCTCGGCGCCGGCGTTGCGCTCGAAATTCAACAAAAAACGCATGATCTGCGAATAGCGCCCGACCGCCGGGATAATCTCGCTGCCGAGCACATGTCTGGCCATTTCAATGGCCGCGTGGTCCAGGGGATCTCCAAACGCTACCAAAACGCCGTCTTCCTGTTTTTCGATCGGCAAGAAGCAGTGTTTATTGGCCGACTTAAGCATCTGCCTGGACATCAGGGTTTGATCGACATTGGCAACGCTAAGATCAATGACCGAAATCCCCATCAAGTCCGCCAACACTTCCAGCATTTTGGATTCGGCGATCAAATTGCGCTCGACCAGAATTTCGCCCAATCGCTTGCGGCCCAACTCCTGCTGTTGCGCGGCCAATGCCAGTTGCAAGTCGGTGTTGCCGATATAGCCGAATTCGACCAGGAAACGCCCGAGTTTGACTTTAACCGGATGGCGACGGAACAACTCGGCCAATTGAGGCTGGGTCACATAACCCAAATCGCAAAGCACGACCAAGATCGGCTTGGCGGATTCCAATTTACTTTGCACGCGCAAAGCGTATTTGAGTTTGGCCGCGTCGATAACACCTTGATCGACCATCAGCTTCAAAAAGGTCTGAGCGAAATCCGCGTCCGGACCGGTCTCGCTGGAATCGTTGGATAGCATGTGGATTTTATAGTGGACTAGGTGCGCCGCATCTCGAAGTGATTTCCACATCGAGGCCACATCGAAAACAAATCAGTCGAACGAACGCGTGCGGAAAGAGTGTGAGAGGCATTGATTGATTCAGTATTGAACAATTCGGGATATTATCACCTTGACAGGCGCCCAGCCAAACTCGGTCTGCCGCCGGCATGGATGTTCCCGAACTCGCCTCGGACAGGGATACCAAACCCGAGGCTCGCGTCAAAAGCCGAAGCGCGGATTATTTTCCCATAGTGTTATCTTAATCACATTTTAATTGAAAACTTATCTTCCTGTGCTTCAATACGGTCCGCTTTAAACACTCAATTGAGCATTTTCTACTGCAACCCACTCCCAAGGATCCACTCATGAGAAAACTGATCTTGCCGGCAATCTTTTTGCTGAGCACTCACGACGCCGGCGCGTCGACTGCATACGGTTCGCTCGGCAATTTCGACGCGGTCAACGATACCGGCGAAACCTGCCATGGCTTCGAGATCGAAATTGACGACATCCACAGCACCAGTATCGGCGGCACTTACTCATGGAATCATTACGGCATACCGAAGATTCGGGAAGACAATAGCGACCCCAACCACCCAAAAGTCTTCGTGCGCTACGAAGCCCCGACAGCGAGCGGCACCACGACAGGTTTTACCAACCCGGCCACGCCGGGCGCCATTTCTCCGACCAATGGCCATATGTGCACCAATCCCTCGGTCAACCAGGGTTGCGAGCATTTTGGCGTTGGGATCTACGGCTCTTACAGCACGATCAAATATAACTGGCTGGTCAAGGACGCCACCGGCAAAGTCGTCCTCGGTCCCGCGGTGAACGTCGGCACCCCGACATACACTTATCAGCCGCCGGTTTTCGTACAACCGCCGGTGATCAAACCGAATCCGGTTCCGAATCAACCGCCCATCGTCGAAGTTCCGGCCGTCGTGCAATTTCCGGCGCAAGTCGTCGCGGCGATTCCGGCACCGGTAGCACCTATTCCGCCGGCAAAGCAATTCGGCGAGCCGAGCTGGGTGAAGGTCATTAAAACCAAAACGCATAAAGTCCGGGTATTGGCCTTGGAAGAATTGGTAGGCGATGACAAAGATAACGACGGTCATTCCGATTGGACCAATGGCGAACCCGACGAAGTAGAGTCGGAATGGTATCTGTTGCAAACCAACAATAAAAACAATAAAAACAAATCCGAACTTGCCGGCAAAGCCGAGGACATGAAGGACGGACGGGATGTCGTGACCCGACGCTACGAGTTCTATGAATATGTGGGTCCGGCCGCTTCGATAGACGGCGAAAGCGGCGAAGCCATGTGCGATGCGGTGGGTGCCGACAATGTCAGCGGTGTTGACGTTGTGACCGTTACCGACGCTAACGGTAACGACACCGAATTCGACTGCGCTAGCGTGGCCATCGTCGGCGCATACCGTGGTGCGCAAATGGGCGAATTCAACGCAGCCGCACCGCTTTCGACGATTAACGAAATTCAAAGCGGCAACGTTGGCCAAGCCTTCCCGCAACGCGCGGTCGTTTTCGGCGGCAACACACCATACGTGACGACGACCGGCGGTACCCTGCCTAACGGTTTGACGATCGCTTCCAGTACCGGCGTATTGTCCGGCACCCCATCCAAAGTCGGCGTATTTAACTTTTTTGTTGAATCCACCGATGCCGACGGCAGCATCGTTAACAAAAACTACACCGTTAAAGTGACCGGCCCCGGCGATACCGACGCCGATAACGACATCGACTCCGCCGATTTGGCAACGATTAAAGCCAAGTACGGCGCAGCGGTCGCGGCAAATGACCCGGCAGATTTAAACAACGACCGCAAGGTTAATATCGCCGACTATCGGAAAGCCGCGTCGCTTTGCACCAAACCGCAATGCGCCTTGGTCACGCCGACACCCTAATCGCTAACACTCTTTCAGCCAAGGCCGGGAACATTCCTCCCGGCCAATTTAACGACGGACTCTTTTATGATGATGCACAAACACCTTTTCTCTAAAGTGCTTGCACTTGGATTCGCGGCCTTCGTTTCCAACGCGAACGCCACAACGTTGACCATCGAATTACCTGGCAATACCGATCTTTACACAGCCGAGGTAGGCTCGTTTTTCGATGCCAATATTTATGTCGATGGTCTGGCGGACTTCGGCGGATTCGATTTCAATCTAACGTATAACAGCGCTAACCTGTCCGCCGAATTACTGACCAGCGCCAGTATTTTCGGCGCGGATACCGAAACCTTCGCCAATTCCATCTCGACGGTCGGCGGCGGCAAAATTCATTTCGCGGAAGCTATTTCGGCGACTTCCACGCTGGAAGCGGGCTTAAACATTACCGCTCCGACGCTACTAGGCACCGTCAAATTCAAAGCGCTAAACGCCGCACTGAATAACCCGCTGAATATCACCAACCCAATTGTGTATTCATTCGACGGCACCTCGCTGGCCGGTTCGTTGCGCGGCGCGAATGTGACCATTATCCCCGCTCAAGATCCCGCACCGGTACCTGTGCCGGCTGCCGCTTTTTTGTTTGCGCCCGGTTTATTGGCGATATTCGGGCGTCGTAACCGCAACACTAGCGTGAAGGGTTAATCCGCTGCAACGATACAACTCGAAGTAAAAAAACCCTCTCCCTACGGAGGGGGATAAACCTCAATGTCCGTTAGCCGCTGGCTTCGACTCCGCTCAGCCAGCGGCTTACAAGGACGGTAACCGTTTAACTTACCGGTCGCCGTCGAAAATCGTTCCAGCGCTAACCCTGCTCATGATGGCTGCGCTCGGACACGATCAAACCGTCTTCCATGTACAGCACGTGATCCATGCGCGCGGCCAAATCGGGGTCGTGAGTGACCACCAAAAAGCTGACTTGCAGCTCCCGATTCAACTCCAGCATCAGTTGATAGATCTGTTCGGCGGTTTTGCTGTCCAGATTACCGGTCGGCTCATCGGCCAACACGCATTTCGGTTTATTGATCAATGCTCGCGCCACGGCGGCGCGCTGGCGTTCGCCGCCGGACAACTCGCCGGGCTTATGAGCCAAACGATGCCCCAACCCCACTCTTTTCAACAGTTCTGCCGCTTGCTGTCTAGCGTGTTTAATCGACTGATTTCCGATCAGCAGCGGCATCGCCACGTTTTCGAGGATCGTAAATTCGCCCAGCAGATGGTGAAACTGATAAATAAAGCCGAGGGCTCGATTACGCAATTGACTGAGTTTGCCGGCGCCGATCTTATTTAAATCGGCCCCGTCGAGTACCACCGAACCGGCACTGGGCTTTTCCAAACCGCCCAGCAAGTGCAACAAGGTGCTCTTGCCCGATCCCGACGCCCCCATGATCGCCACGCGCTCGCCAGCGGCTATCGACAGATCGACACCCTTCAACACTTCGACATTCAAATCGCCCTGCACGTAACGCTTGGTCAGACCGGCACATTGCAAAATCACGGGATTACTCATACCGAAGCACCTCGGCCGGATTCACTTTGGCGGCCTGCCAGGCCGGATACAAGGTCGCCAGCAACGACAACAAAAATGCCGCGCAAGCAATCCAATACACATCGCCCCAAATCAGTTTGGAAGGTACTTCGCTGATGTAATAGACGTCCGAAGGCATGAAATTGACACCGAAGGTTTTTTCGATGGCCGGCACTATCGTTTCGACGTTCAAGGCCAACGACACGCCGCCGACGGTTCCTAACAAAGTACCTATACTGCCAATCACGCAGCCCAATACTATAAAGATACCCATGACCGATCCGTTGCTCAGACCCTGGGTTTTCAAAATGGCGATATCGCCGCGTTTGTCGGTAACCACCATCACCAAGGTCGAGACGATGTTGAAAGCCGCCACCGCGACAATCAGCAATAGGATCACGAACATCGCGCGTTTTTCGGTCTGCACCGCTTTAAAGAAATTGCTGTGGGCGCGCGTCCAATCGCTGACCCGGTAGTCGTCGCCCAAGGCATCGGCCAAGCTTTGAGTAATGCGCGGCGCATTGAACAAATCGTCAAGCTTCAGGCGCAGGCCCGACACCGCCGGCTCGATTCGGAACAACTTGCCGGCATCGTCCAGATGCATCAAGGCCATGTTGCGGTCGTATTCGTACATCCCTACCTGAAACACGCCAACCACGGTGAAGCGCTTCATCCTGGGCAAAATCCCGGCTGGCGTCGAATTGATCTGCGGAGTAATCACAGTGACTTTATCGCCCATCATCACGCCCAAATAACTGGCGAGTTCCGCGCCGAGCATGATGCCGAATTCGCCTGGCTTCAGATCGGTTAACGCGCCGAACTTCATGTTCGCGGCGACTTCGGAAACCCGGCTCTCGAATTCCGGCAACACACCTTGCAACAGCGTTCCGCTGACTTGGCGATCCGCGTTGATCATCACTTGACCGTGAATGAACGGCGCCGCCCCCAAGACATGCGGCAGACCGTGGGTGCGGTCTTCCAACAACCGCCAATCGTCCAACTGTCCATAGCGGCCGGTGATCGTGCTATGGGCGGTCATGCCCAGGATCCGCTCGCGCAGTTCGGCCTCGAACCCGTTCATCACCGACAGCACCGTGATCAACGCGGTAACCCCGAGAGCGATGCCGAGCACCGAAGTCAAAGTGATGAATGAAATGAATTGGGTACGCTTCTTGGCACGGGTGTAGCGCAACCCGATGTACAGGATCAGGGGTTTGAACATAAGTGGGGAATCAGGGATTTTTACTGCACTCGGCGCAATAGCCGTAGAGGTACAAGCTGTGGTCGGTCAGGGTATAGCCCAGACGGCGAGCGATTGCGTCCTGCTGCTTTTCGATGACTTCATCGGTAAACTCGTCGACCCTGCCGCATTTCATGCAGACGACGTGGTCGTGATGGCTGCCGCTGTTCAATTCGAATATCGAATTGCCGCCTTCGAAATGGTGGCGATTGACTAGACCAGCCGCCTCGAATTGGGTCAGAACCCGGTATACGGTGGCGAGACCGATTTCCTCGCCTTCGGCGAGCAAAATTTTGTAGAGTTTTTCGGCGGATAGATGGTGGTCGTCTTGCTGTTTTTCGAGTATTTCCAGAATTTTCAGTCTGGGCAACGTCACTTTTAACCCGGCGTTACGCAAATCCTTAGTTTCCACAAGCCTATCCCCGTCTAACAGTCAATCCCGGCATTGTATCGTTTTTTACGGTCAGGCGCTGGGTGAATTATGGGATAATAGTCTTCCGTTTCCGACCGAATTCACTGGATGATGCAATGAAAAAACTGGCCGTTTTGCTCGCCGCCGGCCTGGCGCTGCCGGGTTGCTCCACCATTTTGAACAACCTCCCCGGCGTTTACTCTTTGGATATTGAGCAAGGCAACATCATCGACCAAAGCATGGTCGATCAACTTCGCCCAAACATGACCAAACGCCAAGTGCTTTACATCATGGGTTCGCCGATGCTGGCCGACGCCTTTCACGAGCGGCGTTGGGATTACTTATACTCGGAACAACCCAGCGGCGAAGATCGTGTGCAAAAACGCATTTCGCTATTTTTCAACGGCGAGAATCTGATGGGGGTCCAAGGCGACTTCCGCCCCAGTTCCCTGCCGGTCGTCAAGGAATCGACCGAAACCAGCGTGGATTTGCCCAAGCGCGAACTGGACCGGTCGATGTGGGAAAAAATCAGCGGCATGTTTAGCGACGAACCGGATACCTTGCCGCGCCGGACCGGCGCCGCGAACTCCACCGACGCCAAACCCGAGCCAGCGGCGGCGGAAAAAGGCAAGGAAATCGTCGAAGAGGACGTCGAACAATAAGCTGAGCGACTCAGGATTTGCGACTGTCGTCGGCTTTCAACAAACCGCCGGCGATCGCGATGAAATTGTCGGCGGCCTTGATCAGCGCCGGCGCGGTCAATCCGTAAATGCCGTAAACGTCGCTGGCCGTACCGTGATCCCGACGAATTTTCTGCAACAGAGGTTCGAAATCCCCGTCGCCGGACAGTAAAATCACCCGATCCACTTCGGCGGCGTAATCCAACACATCCAACGTGATGCCGACATCCCAGTCGCCCTTGCTGCTCCCGTCGCGACGCAAGATGTAGGGTTTTAGTTTTACCGTGAAACCGATATTTCTCAGGATGTTTTGAAACGCCTGCTGCTTGCCGTCCCCGCGCTCGATCGCGTAGGCGATGGCGACAACGACTTGCGCATCGGAGGTCGCCAAACGCCAAAACGCGGTGTAATCGAAGTGACGTTGATAGCGTTGCCGAGTCGTGTAGTAAATGTTTTGAACATCGACAAATATCGCTATCTTCTCCATCCGGCTCAGCCCAGAAACGAACAGCAATAGTCGCTGGCCACCCGAACCTTCATCGTAAACTCGGCATTGCCGGCCACGTTAAACGACTCGCCGCCCTTGACGGTTTGCCAAGCATCGCTGCCCGGCAAGCGCACATCCAGTTCGCCGGCCAGAATTTCCATCAACTCCGGCACACCGGTGTTGAAGGTATATTCGCCGGGCTGCATAAAGCCCAGGGTTTTGCGGCTGCCGTCGGCAAACAGAATGGTCCGGCTGTTAACCTTACCGTCGAAATAGACGTTGGCTTGCTTGACGATGGATACGTTGTTGAATTCGGTCATGGCGCGAGTCCGTGGGTAAAAAGGAGCGCAATCATATCAGATCGACTCGCTTTCGAATCGCAAAAAGCCGGGGAGCAGTCGGTTTGTCCGATCCACTGGCAACCCGTTCGACGGCAAAACCGGCCGGGTCCAGCGCATGGCACCACGTTGTCAGCCGTTCGGTTTCGATATCCCCGCCCGGATGACCGGGATAAGCCAATACCGTCAAGATCCCGGTGGAGGCCAACAAGCGACAAGCCGTTTCCAAGGCGGTTAACGTCGCTGCCGCCGTCGTGACGACCGCTTTGTCGCCGCCCGGCAGATAACCGAGATTGAACATCACCGCAGCCAACTTGCCGTGCCATTGTGGCGGAATGTGAACCGCCATTTCGGCGTGACTCGCCAGCGTCAACGCCGCCCGCCCTTGAAAACCGTCCTCGCGCAAGCGCGACCGAGTGTTTTCCAAAGCGCGCGCTTGCACATCAAATCCGAACAGCGTGCCGGCCGCTCCGACGCATTGCGCCAGAAATGCGGCATCATGACCGTTACCCAACGTTGCGTCGACGACGACGTCGCCGGGCTTAACGCATTCGCCCACCAGGGCGTGCGCGCGCTCAACCAGGGAAATGCGAGTCATGGTATCGAGACACGTCGCACCAAGCCGGCAAATCCGCCTTCTGCTGCAAAAAGTCGGCAAAGCGTTCGGCCAGCCAGGGAATGGTCAAACCACCCTTGCTGCCGAAACCGTTGAAGATATAGAGATTCGGGTGGCGCGGATGACACCCCAGAAACGGCTGCTTGTCCAACGTGGTCGGCCGGATACCGGCCCGATGCTGTTCGATTCGAATGTCGACCGACGCGGGGTACACAGCCCTTAAATCAGCCAGCAGCGCTTGCTTGCCGGCTTCGGTCGGAACCGCATCCAGGCGCTCGACATCGTAGGTCGCACCGGTTTTAAAACCTCCATCGCCCAGAGGCACCAACCAGTGCCGATAATTTAACATGATCTCCGGCAGGGACCCGGTCGTCACGCCGGTCAGGATTTCGCCCTTGGCGGGCTGAAACGGCAAACCGCCGAACCACGGGTTGAAACGGGCGCGATGCCCCTCGCAGAACACGATGCGGCGCGGAGCCAGCTCTCGCCAGCGAAGCTCGGGTTCCAATGCGATTTGCCGGCAATCGAACTCGGCCGTACGATAAACGCCCATCGCCAGCAGGGTTTCGCGAATTCGCGCCAACAAGGCCTCGGTCCGTAAAAATCCGGTGCTAGTCTGCAGAACCGCGCCGAACGGCGATCGCAAGCCTACCGGCAAAGTTGCGTCGAAGGTCAGAAAGCCTTCGTATATTGGGTCTTCCAGCCGAGCGATCACCCGCTGACGATCGCGCTCATCCCGCAACAGCCGCAGCATCGGCATTTCGACGAAAAACGCTTGCCCAAAGTGATTCGCCAACGCCTGGTAGCAAGACATCGCCGCCGGCAACATCTGCGACAGATATGCCGCCTTTACCCAACGCCGACCGGTGATCGGGTTAATCAAACCCGCCGCGACTTTCGACGCGCTCTCCCGGCCGTCGTCAACCAACACGACGCGCAGCCGGCGCCGTAGTAAAGTCCAGGCTAGCAGGCTGCCGGCCAAACCCTGACCGACGATCAAAACGTCGATTTTCACTTATTTGGCCGTCAAGACCTCACCGCTAAAGCGGATGCCGTCCCAACCGTCGCGCATGAAACGGCGAATATTTTGATGATCGTCGCCATCCGGGTGTTCGAGTACGTCCTTGCGATAATAATCGCCGAACAAACTCAAGGTCTGCTCTACCGTCAAACCCTGCAACGCGCCGAACGCAAACAGCTTACACGACCCTTCGTTTTGCCCGGCGCGATTGAGCAAGGGCTCTATTGACCCGTTACTGAATTCGGTCGGCTGGTAGTGATAATTTTCCGAAATCACGGTGATCGAATCTTGAAATGTCACCGGTTGGTCATCTCGAATCTTCAGTAAAAATTCGTTAAGCATCATTGGCTTACTCATGAAACTCCTTTATAGTTGAGACAATTAGAGACCATATCGCCCAAAACGCAGGCATAAAAGATTATAATTGAATGAAATATCTAGCCATTCGCGCTGCAACCGGCTAAATTTATCCAAGACGCATTGCTGTTACATTTTGTCCATACAATCCGCGACGGCGGCGTAGAATTGTCGGGACCGTACGGATCGCAACCTCAATAACATCATAAGGGAAACATTTTGAAACAGGTAATTACTCTTTTGTCGTTTTGTCTGCTTTTTCCGGCGGTAACCCGCGCCGAGCCCGAACTCCAAGCGACCGCGATTCCGAGCGAACCGGCCGTTAGCCCAACCCCGCCGCCAGCACCCAATGTCATCGTCGAGACCACCAATTACGCGGCTTACCAATTGTCTCCGGGCGATGCCCTGGAAGTCACGGTGTGGAAGGAAGAAGGCTTGCAACAATTGCAGATCCTGATCGCTCCCGACGGGACCATCGTATTCCCGCTGATCGGCACCGTCGCGGCGTCCGGCAAGACCATCTCCGAATTGAAGGACAATCTGACGGCTCGTCTGGCCGATTACATCTCCGACCCATCGGTCAGCGTCAAGCTGCTGAACAATCAAGGTAATTCAGTGTTCGTTATCGGCAAGGTCAACAAACCCGGTCAAGTGTTTTCCGGCCGGCGCCTGGACGTTCTGCAAGCACTCAGTTTGGCGGGCGGTTTGTCGATTTTTGCGAAGGAAGGCTCTATCAGTATCTTGCGCAGAAACGGCAATGAAATCCAAGTGTTTCCTTTTGACTACGGCGATGTCATCGATGGCGAAGATCTGGAACAGAACATACTGCTGGAACCCGGAGACACTGTTACCGTACCTTAAGGACTTAGATAGAAACGACTATCTATGAGTATCAAAAAGGACTTACTGGTGACTGCGATGGCACTTTGTCCTGCCAGCGGTCATGCGCTCGAATTACTGCTACAGCCCGACTTCAGGCTCAAGGAACGCTACGAAGACAACTTGCGCATGCAATCCAAGCCTCGCCGCGACAATTGGATCAGCACGGTTTCGCCTAGCCTAACCTTCGGTTACCTAGCCGACAACAACGAGCTAAAATCCAGCTTCAGATGGAACGAATTGATTTACCACGGTGAATCTGAATTGGACTTCTCCGAAAAGATTGCGGACATCAATCACTTATTCAAGGGCGAACGCTTTAAATCCGACGTATCGGCCAACTACTCCGAAGAGTCTTCGATCAATACCCAGCTAGACCTAACGGGTTCCGGCGACGTACAGACTCAAGTACCGAAAACAACCCGATCAATCGCGCCCAATTTCAGTTTTAACCTGACCGAAAAGGATACATTGCAATTAGGTTTCGCTTACGTCGATGTCGCCTTCAACCGCAAGCCGAATCTGACCAATCCAATTCGCTACTCGGATTACGATAACACTCAATATTCGGCAACGGTGGCGCATGTATTTACCGAGCAATTTTCAGCAAATTTGACCGCCAGCTACGCGGAATTTAGTTCCGGTAACGGAAACATCCCGATAGAGACGCAAATCCTCGTTTCGAATGGCTCGACCCTAATTCCGGTCACGATTTCGGGCAAGCAGGCATATGCACAGACATCCCAAACCCTAACCTATCAAGCCGGCATGCAGTACTCCGTAAACGAGACTACTCAAATCGCGCTGTCTGCCGGCCTCCGGAATACCGACACGCAATCGTCGAGCGTGACCAGATTTCCCGATTTTCCTACTAATAGCACCGTACAATCATCAAGTACTATCGGCCACGTGTTTTCAGCGAACCTGCTTCACGCCGAGGAATGGGGCAACCTAAACTTATCTGCCGGGCAACAGTTAAATCCTGCCAGCAGCGGCACCCAACAACAATCGACTACATTCGGGTTGCGAAGCAAATACAACTTAACTGAGCGCCTCAGCACCGGATTTAACGCGAACTATTTAATCTCCGAGTCCCAGTCGACTCTGAGCTCGGCAAACACCAATACCAGCCGAACCTTTTTAACCATCTCCCCTAATTTGCGCTGGCGCTGGACCGAGGATATCGATCTGGATCTGTCCTACACCTATCGAGACAGGACTTACGAATCGCTCAACCAAACCTCAATAGGCAACAGCATACAGTTACAATTTTCTTATCAACCGCAAATCAATCGTCAGGTGAAATAGCGTGGACAATCAAACCCTCGACATCAAGGATTACCTAAAAATCATCAAGCGGCGCAGGCGGTTTTTACATATTCCCTTCCTGATCATTGCATGTATCGCCGCCGTTCTCGCCGTAGCCTTGCCGGCCACCTATCGCTCGACTTCCACAATTTTGATCGAAGCGCAGGAAATTCCGGTCGACTTGGTACGCTCGACCGTGACAACCTTCGCCGACCAGCGGATTCAAATTATCAGCCAACGGATCATGACCCGGCCCAACCTGTCGGAAATCATTAGAAAGTACGATCTCTATGCCGACAACCGCAAGAGCGAACCAGAAGAAAAAATCCTGGAGAAAATGCGTAGCCGGATTAAAGTGGAAACCATCAGCGCCGACGTGGCCGACCAACGTAATGGTAAACCCACTCAAGCGACGATCGCCTTTACGCTGACATTCGACGATCGTTCGCCGGTTTTGGCGCAAAAAGTCGCCAACGAACTGACGTCGTTGTTCTTGAAAGAAAACATCAAAGCGCGTACCGAATCCGCTGAAAATGCCGCGATGTTCCTCAGCGAGGAATCCAAGCGCCTGAAGGTCAAGATCCAGGAAATTCAAAATGCCTTGGCTAACTTCAAGGAAAAAAACCTGAATCAATTGCCGCAAATTAGCGCCCTGAACCAACAAGAACTGACGTCCCTAAGTAACCAACTATTGTCTCTGGACAGTCAGGAGCGCTCGCTACATGACCGGCGTTTTTATCTGGAGGGCGAACTGGCTCAACTCGATCCCAATGCGCTGGCGGTCAATGCCACCGGCAACCGGGTTTTCGATATGAAAGACCGTTTGAAGGAACTGCAATCGCAATATCCCTCGGTTTTATCGACCCATTCCGCAAGCCATCCGGACGTCATTAAAATCAAGCGCGAAATCGATTCCTTACAGAAAGAAATCGGCTCCAACGACGACCTGAACAAATTGAACGCCGAGCTGACCGACAAAAAAGCCGAGCAAGCCTTGCTATTGAAGCAATACTCCGAGAAACACCCGGATGTACAAAAATTGCAGAAGCAGATCACCGCGTTGCAACAAAGCCTGGTGGAAGCGAAATCGTCGGGCTACAGCAATGTTTCGTTAAAACCGGACAATCCGGCCTATATCACATTGAAATCGCAGCTTGATTCGGTCAATACCGAAATCGAATCGCTTAATTACACTCGCGGAAAAATCCAAACCAAAATGGAGGATCTTCGTAGTAGCCTGCGCCAAGCGCCTTTGGTCGAAAAGGAATACAGCGATTTGATCCAAGAACTGGACAACACCAATCTGCGCTACCGCGAAGTGAGCGCCCGCGAGATGGAAGCGCAAATCTCGCAACAATTGGAATTAGAACGCAAGGGCGAGCGCTTTACCCTGATCGACCCGCCGCAAGAGCCGCTGGAGCCCTTTAGCCCCAACCGCATTGCAATCTTGGTGCTGGGCATAGTCTTCGCCGGTGCTTGCGGTTTCGGCGCCGTTGCGTTAACTGAAATGGTGGATTCCACAATCAATAGCCCAAAGGCCGTTGCCGCGATTCTAGGCGCGGAGCCGCTGGCTACGATACCGTATTTGGAAAGCCAGCAGGAGAAACAACAGCAAAGCAAGCATCGGTTAATTCTGATTATCGCGGCGATCGGCGCCGGTCTTGCCGCGTTAATCGCATTTCATTTCATCGTCATGCCGCTCGACGTATTTTGGTACAAACTGCTGCGCGTCGCGGGCAACGCTTAAAACACCAGGGAACCCGCCATGAACTCCATCGAAAATTTAGCGGATAAAAATACCGCAAACCCGGCCGCCGGGCTGCCTAGCGATAAAGTCAACATCGCCTACACCCAAACCAAGGTACAAAAAGCCGACGAGCGCCTGCTCAAGCAAAATCGGATCATATCCGCCTTCCCTCAGGGCAAATGGCTGGAGTCCTATCGCATGCTGCGCACCCGTTGCTTGCAGCAAATGGATGCGATGGAATGGAAAACCGTAGCCATCACCAGCACAGGCTCCGGAACCGGCAATAGCCTCACCGCCGCCAATCTAGCCATCAGCATGGCGATGGAGTTGGACCGCACCGCATTATTGGTGGACGCCAATTTGCAAAATCCCAGTCAGCATCAGTTGTTCGGCTTTCCACAAGGCGCCGGCCTCAGCGACTATCTCCTCAACGACAGCGAATTGAGCACGATGCTAGTCAACCCCGGTATCGAACGCCTAGTGGTTTTGCCGGCCGGCAAACCGCTGTTCAATTCGACCGAGATGTTGCGTTCTCCGAAAATGGTTCGTCTGGTTAACGAACTGAAAAGCCGCTATCCGTCGCGGATTATCATATTCGACATGCCACCGATACTGTCGCACGACGACACCTTGGGTTTCTCGCCCTACGTCGATTGCGTGTTGCTGGTCGTTGACGAAGGACATACCAAAACCGAGGAGCTAAAACACGCCGCAAATTTGCTGAAAGGCATAGACTTGCTCGGCAGCGTATTCAATAAAGCCACCGACGACAAACTCTCTTTCGAACAAGTCTGAATGCCGCGCTTTAAAGCTCGTTGAAATGACTTTCGAGTCGATTACGGTTTTAGGCGCAACTTACCGCTCCGACACTTTAAACCCGATCGGCTAAAGAAACTTTCGCTAGCAGACCATCAAACAATAAAAAAGGCTAGTTCCCAACGGAACTAGCCTTTTTAGTTTGGCGACTTGCCGGTTTAAAGCTTCGCCAACGTTTCCTTGGCTTCCGCTAAGCCGTCGAATTCAACCTTACCGTCCACCGCCTTTTGCAATTGCTCCTTGGCGTTGACCGTGTCGTTCAGTTTGAAATACACCATTCCTAGGTGGTAGCGACTGATCGCGGCATTCGGTGCTTTCTCGACAACCTGTAGCAACAACTCCTTGGCTCTATCGAACTTGCCCTGTTTGTAAGCAATCCAACCGACGGTATCCAGCAAGTTCGCGTTGTTCGCCTTAGCCAAGGGTTCGGCCATTTTCTCGGCGCGCTGCAAATTCTCGGGCGTTGCCGCGAAATCGGAAATGTAGCTAGCCAAATTGTTGACCGCCACCGCCGAATCCGGATGAGCTTTATAGGACTCTTCGTAAAGAGCCAGAACTTTCTCGTGATTACCGCTACGGTGTATCAGCCGCGCCAAGTCGTCGACCAGCTCCAGTGCGCCATTGGTTTTTTCGATGCCTTTGCGGTAGATTGCTTCAGCTTCGGGCTGATTCTTCTGCGCGAGTTCGATCAACGCCAAGTTCCGATACGGGCTGTACCATTCGGGTTTGATTGTCAACGCCTTTTGATAGATGGCTTTGGCGTCGGCAAATTTTTGTTGGTTCAAATAAACGCCACCAAGCAAATTGTAGGCGACGAAATGGTCGGGCTGCTGTTTGATGACTTGTTGCAGTTTGGCGACCGCCTTCTCGGGCTGCTTCAACACCAACAAACTTTTGACCATCTCGGTTAGCGGCTCGATCGCATCGGGTTTGCGGTCCAAGGCTTTTTGAAAGGCCTCGACACTGGCATCCAGCTTGTTTTCAGCCTGATAACCCAATCCCGACATATAAAAACCGGTGGCATCCCTGTCGGATAGTTGCTGTACCTGGGTGGCAACCTCCTGCGCTTTATCCCAGTGCTTTTGACTGAGTTCGAACTTAAACAATGCTTCCAAACCTTTCAAACTTTTAGGGTTGGCCTTGATCAACGCTTCCAACTGCTGCTTGGCTTGATCCTGCCGACCCGCCTTCATGAACAAGCCCGCCAAATCCATGCGCGCGACCTCGTCGGCGGGAGCCGCCGCGACGACTTTTTCCATATTTTCCCTAGCCAGTTCATCTTCATTGTTACGCAGATGTGCCGCCGCCAGCAATTTCAAGACCGCAATATTGTTGGGCTGATCGACCAGTACCGAACGGAAATCGGAAATCGCTTCCGGCATTTTGTTGTCGTTCAGCGCGAATTGGCCCCGCAAGGTCAACGCCTCGGCATCACGCGGATTGTTGTCCAACACCTCCTTGTTCAAGACCTTCGCTTCATCGACGCGCTTGGTCATCGAATACAACGCGGCCAACTTGTTGCGGGCACTGATACCGCTGGCTCCCAGTTTATCCAGCTCGACCACCTCTTTTAACGTGGCTTCGGCCTTATCGACTTGCTTCTGCCCTAGCTGGATGTTGGCCAGTTTGAAGCGCAAATCGTAAGCGTCCGGTTTCTTTTCGATCATCGGCAACAACTCGGCGGTTGCCACTTCCGGACTGCGCTTTTCAAGCAAGAAATCCACCAAATAGGATTTGGCGGTATCGTTGTCCGGGAGCTGTTGAACCGCGTCGCGCAATGTCGCCTCGGCTTTATCCAGTTGCTGAGTACTGACTTGGAACAAAGCCAAGGTTCGGTAATGCTGCAGTTGTTGCGGCTCAAGTTTGATCAATGAAGCCAGCAAAGTCTCGGCTTCGCCGAGTTGGCCGGATTTGGCGTAAAGGCCGGCCAACATGCTGCGCAACGGCACGCTGTCGGCCTTCTTTTCACTGGCTTGCTTGAGCAAACCAATAGCCTTATCGACTTGATTCAATTTGGTTTGAATCGAGGCCATCATCAGTGTGGCAGACACGTCGTCCGGGCTCTGTTTCAACGCGCGCTCGATCGTGGCAATCGCGGTGTCGTCATTGTTTTTCGCCGCCTGAACGCCCGCCAACAACACCAAGGCCTCGACATTGTCCGGTTGCTTCGCCAGGGCTTCGCCGGCCATTTTTTCAGCTTCGTCCACCGCCCGATTCAGCAATAACAGCTGGCCGACCCTAACGCGCGCCATTACATGATTTTCACTGTTGGCGACAACGGTACTATATTCCTTGAAAGCGTTTTCAATTTTCCCTTGCTTGCTCAGAGCCTCGGCCATTTGATAACGGCTTTCCCAATCCTTGGGATCGATTTGCAACACATTTTTGAAAGCAAGCTGGGCTTTCTCGAAATCGCCGGCCTGCAGCAACTGCTTACCTTCGTCCATGTATTTGGCTTTACGCTCTTCGGCGCCGTTACAGGCTACCAAGCCCGTGGTCAGCACCGCAATGCCCAGAGTCTTTAAAAAGGTTGTTTTTGTCGTCATTGCGTATCTCGCTAGTTCCTGCGTTTGATGAATAACTGCCGGCAAGTGAAGGTGCCTGTTCAAATTTTAACGTATTTGCAAGGTCAAGCAGTGCCGGAATCGGCAAAAACCGTGCGTTGCTGGGTGCGACATGATGACGCACCCAGCAACGGCGTAAAGCGGCAGGGGATTTGCATGAGTGATTTTGGCGCCAAAGTCGGCAAACCGACGGTATCAAACGCCAAGCCATACCGTCGCTCATCACCACCCGTGCCGGCGCCTAGCCAGCATAAGCGGCTGACCTGAGAATAAATGCAATTCCTCGCGAGCCGCTATCGCTACAGGATAAAACCGGCCCGAAAGTATTGCCGTCGGGACTAACGCCCGGACTGCGACTCGTCAGAATTCAGCTTTTCCGCGTCGAACTTGTCTTGGTAATCTTGTACCAGACTTTCCATTTCGACTTTGTCGAATTGCAAGAGAGGTTCGTCGCCGACCAGCGCGGTCAAGGTACCGCGATTTTGATAGCGCTCCAGCAACTCGCTGGCGGCTTGGTAAAGTTTAACGTTACGCCTGGCGCATTCTTGCAAATGCTGCTCGACATCTTGCTGCTTGCCGCGCGAAACGTTCAACTGTTTGGTCAAGTCTGCCTGAGTCTGGCTGAGCTGACGATGTTTGTCTTGCCAGTCCTGTAAAGCGGCTTGGGACCTATCCAAACGTTGCTTGGCATCGCCGGCGGCATTGCGTTGGGCCGCCAACGCACCGCTCAATTCGTCCTTGGCGGCTTGCGCCGCTGATTTCTCCTTTTTCAAGCGATCGATTTCTTGGGACAGTTTGGCCGCTTCGGCTTGCGCGGCGTCGCGCTCGCCTGTCAAGCTTTTAACCAGCGCCTGCAACTTCAACACCGCCGCGCTATCCCCCTTGACTTCGCGCGGTGCTGCCTGCACCGCGCCAACGACCGTCGTGGCTAGAATGGCCGCCATCAAACCCGTTTTCATTGCCGATCCCATGCCAGCCTCCTAAAATTGGGTATTGATGTCCATCTGCAACACGTCAATACCCCAGGGCGGACCGCTGATCATATCGGCGCTGAGCCAGCGGCCGGTCAGCCAGACGTTTTTCATCAGGCCGTAATTGCCGCCAACGAACCAGCCCTTGACGTTGGTACCGCCCAAATGGAAGTCCGAATCGGTGAAGGCATCCAACACCGCGTCGCGCCCAACGTATTTGTAGGCCGCGAACACGTTCCAATTGCCGGCCACTTCCACTTTCGGCCAGCCGAAGTCGGCGCGAAATTGCCAGGCGTTGGTTTTTTCATCGACCGACAAACCGTATCTAGCGCTAACTAAAGCCTTGTTGAAGCCGATGTTTTTCGCGTAATCGCCGCTAAACCTTAGGTGGTAGGGCGCAAACACCGCCATATCGTAGGATGCGTTGATATTGACGATGTTGAAGTCAGAGGCTAAGCCGACCATGGCCGGAAAACCCGTTCGCGACGCCAGGTCGTTACGGTTGCCCTCCGCGCAGATCGTCGCGTACGTATTGCCTCCTTGCAAGAAACTCGGCCTCGAAGCGTTATTAGCCGCAGTATTGTTATCGCAAGTAAATGTGGTCGAGGTGTTTTGGTTCGCCTCGACGTTCACATAATCGAAATATGCGCCGGACAACTTCAAACTATCTTGGTTGTCGAACCCCAATTCGAGACCGGCCTGACCGCCGAACAGCCATTTATCGTTGCTGAACGCGGTTTCTTGCAACGGAAACGCGCCTGCCGTTATAAACACCGAATCCGAGTGATCGGTATTCTCCAGCAAGCTGTCCGAGCCACCCAGGCGCTGCCTGACCGTGGCGGCAAAACCCTCGAACGACAAATCGGTATCCCATACCAACTCGCTACCACCGCTGAATTCGCCGCCGCCGGTATACCAAGGGTTCTTGATCCGGCCACCGCTCAAGGTCAGCCACTTGAATTTGTTGTCGTCAACCCCGTCGTACTGCAGATAAGCTCTATCGACCGTGAATTCGTAACGATTACCAAAATTGGCCAAGGTCTGGTTGGTTGAAACCGGATCGCGCTGGTTACCGGTCGCCAAACGCACACCAGCCTTGACGCTATCGGTAATACTAGCGTCTATACCCAAGCGCAAGCGCTCGCGGAAACGCTGGCGATCATTGGTCGAGTTTTGAAACAACGTTAAGTTATCTTGCGCATTGGTGAAGCCACCAGCGTCATTCAAGGCTTGGTAGTTAAAATACGAGTCGGCGATATTGTCCTGGGCCATATACTCATGCTGCGAACGCAAGCGAATGTCGCCGGACAGCTTGAAACGCTTAGTCCATTCCGGCAACGCGTTCGGCAAGCCCCATTGTTCGTTCTTGGCTTTTTGCATCACGTCGCCGACGACTTCTTCACGCAGCTCGCTACGCACCTGCTGGCGAATCTCGTCCTTGACGAAATCGGGTACGTAGGCCACCCTGACCTCGTCGGCCGGGACGGCTTCCTTGGCGCCGGCCGCCTTGGCTTGCGCCACCTGTTGCTCCGCGTCGACCTCGGCCTGCTTGATCATCTCATTGGCCATCTTGTCGGTAATCACGCCCTGCTTGACCAATTGCTTGATCAAATTGGTGGTGGTGTTTCGCAGCTTCAGCAACTCCTCCTTTTCGCCGGCCTGCGCCGTGCCGATCAGCCCGGACAATGCCAGGGCCATCAGCCGTTTTTTGTTCGCCATGGATCTACCTGTTTAGATTTATAGTCGTGATGAAATTTTTAACTTGATCGGTTGCTGCATGCCCGGCGGCGGCGGCTCGGCGACGCGCTTGAATTTCTCCAGCGAGCGCGTCAGCAATTCGTCGATCTCCGCGTCGTTACTGCCCTTCGCCAATTCCAAGCGTTCGACCGATCCATCCGACTTCAGCCAGATTTTGACAATGGCGGTGTAACCCTTGCGCCGTAAATCGTCGTGGCTACTCAGCAAGTTGGTGATGTCGTTCTTGATCAAGCCACCGTACCAGGCGTAGGGACTGCCTCCGCCGAACAGCCCGGTGCCGCCCTTGCGCGCCGCCAGCCCAAACCCGTCGGAACCCGCCGAACCCTCGGCATCCAAACCCAAATCGCGGGCCGGCGCTTCGTCGGGCGGCGCTTCCTCGGGTTTGGCTTCCGGCTCGGGCTCCGGCTCTTCGATTTTTTCCTTGATCTCCGGCTCGGGCGGCTTTTCGACCTTGGGCGGTGGCGGGGGGGGGGGCGGCGGCTTCAGCAAGGTAATCGGCTGAATTTTCTTTTCGCCGCGCGCCGGTTTTTCGTTGATGAATTCGCCGATGACCTTAACGATGTAATAAATCGCCAGGGCCGCCAGTGCAAAACCAATCAGGCGCGGGATATACACCCGCCAGCGTTTGTGGCCGGACATAAGGCGTTACTTGACCAAGCTCTGCGTCACCAAGCCGACCTGGGTGATTTCCAAGCGGCCCAACAAGGCTAAGATATCCACGACGCTTTGGTATTGCACCGTCGCGTCGCCCTTGACCACGACCGGCAGTTCCGGGTTGGCCGCCTTGTATTGCAACAAGGTTGATTCCAGTTGTTCCATCGTCACCGGAAAGGTATCCAGAAATATCGTGCCGTCGGCGGTGACCGTGATCGCCTTGGTTTGCGGCTTGGACAGGCTGGGCGTATTACTGGCCTTGGGCAGGTTAACTTGCACGCCTTGCACCGCCGCGGTGGTCATTAAAATAAACACCACCAACAGCACATAAGCCAGATCGAGCATCGGCGTGATGTTGATCTCGTCGTAAGCGGCATTTTCTTCTTGAACTTTCATGGAAACTTCTCGCGTTTTCGTAGGGTACGCACCGCGTACCGGCTAAATTGCAAGGTACGCAATGCGTACCCTACGAATGGGTGGTCAGCTGTGCTGTTCGGCCAATTTGGCGACGAACTCGTCGACGAACACCTGCATATCGGCGGTAATCACCTTAATCTGGCTACCTAAATAGTTGTATCCGAACAAGGCCGGAATCGCGACGCCCAGCCCGGCGACCGTCGCGGTCAGCGCCGCCGCGATACCAGGCGCGATGGCGTTGACGTTAACTTCGCCGCTGACCGCGATCGCCGCGAAGGTAATCATCACCCCGACCACGGTTCCGAGCAGCCCCAGAAACGGTCCGCCGGAGATGGCGATGGTCAACAACACCATTTGCGAATTGAGTTTTTGCAGTTCGCGGACCAACGCGCCGTCCATCGATGCCTTAACCGCATTCAGCGCCTGCGCCGACAAGCTACGGTCCGCGACGTCGGCGCCAACCGCCTTGGCCAGACGCTTGTTCATTTCCTGTACGCCGACGTGATAGACCCGGTAGATCGACGACCCGGCGAAGGCAGCGTGATGGCCGGTCAACGACAGCAGCAGCGGCGACTCGTCGAAATCGCTTTGACCGTCTTCGTCCGCGTGGTCCAAGGTGGCAATATCGCGCTGGCCTAAACGGCTAAAGGCCGCTTCGAACTTTTTGTTTTCGGACTGAGTCCGGCCCAGCACGATGGCCTTAGCGATCATCACCAGCCAACTGATCACGAACATCACCATCAGAATGCCGATCACCACCCAGCCGTCCACGGTCACGTTGTTCAGCGTCGCGGTAAAATACGACTCGCCGCCCTCCTCGCTGTCAGGCGTGCTGTCCTCGCCGTAACTCAACAACGTGGAATTCTGGCCCTGCAACAAGGCGGCAAAGCGCAAGGCGTTGCCGTCGCGCACGGTTTTGGCGATGCCGAATTCGTCGAGCGCGCCTACGAAGCCGCGGCTACCGTCCAACGCGGCGCCGATCGCCAGCTCGCCGTCGAGCGCGGTCACCGTCGCCGGCACGTTGCCGACCGCCTTGCCGTCGACATATAAGGTGTAACCGCCGGCGTTGCCGGTCACCGCCAACAACTGCCACGCGGCCAGATTCAAACCGACCGGACTGACGAATTCCTTGCCAGCCACTTGCAGGACCGGCGCCTGACCTCTAACGGACAAAGTCAACTTATCGCGTTGAAACAACACCGCGTCGGACTGGGCCTGATCGATCTTGACCCACATCGACAGCGTCCAGCCCGGATCGGTCGCGGTTTGGATCGCCGGCGTGGCCGGCACCTTGATGACCGCTCCGCCGTTAAACCCCGCCGCGTCGCCGATCGCGCCGCCCTCGATCCGGCTGGAGCCGGCGCTACTCGGTTGGCTGGCGTAGGCGGTGGCATCCTTGACCGCATCGGCCTCGAAGTGGAAGGCCAGACCTTGGGCGACATCGAACAAGCCGACGCCGTCCTGGCCGTCCACGGCCTTGGGATTGCCGTAATACATCCAGATCGCCGGCTCGTCGGCATTGGCGATGTCCTTGGGCAATTTCACCCAGATCAGCGCCATCTCGTTGACGGCATCGATTTTCTCGATGAAAAACTTCAGCGGAGTTTTGTCGTCGCCGGCGATAAAGCGCACATCCTTGCCGTTTTCGCCCAGATCGGTAAAGAAGCCGAAGTTGCCGGTATGCAGCCGCACCGGTATCAAAGCCTCGCCGGCCGGTTTCACGCCCTCCTGTTGCAACTGCTTGGCATCCAGGGTGATTTTCTTCCGGTAACCCCAATCGTCGTTCCACCACGCCAGGGCCGGCTGCGACAAACTCAACAAGGTCAATACTGCAAGGACTATCCGCTTCATGTTTACTCTCAAATCAAAACATATCGCGAATTATCCCCGCCAAATCTTACATTTTTATGACACCTTGGGAATGACGCCAAAGCCTCGGACGGCGCGCTCCGCCGAGCCAATCAGCGGCAGCTTGCCGCCGGTACCGCTATCAATCGCCGAAACCGAGGATTTCGACGCTGAGTATGCCGAGGATAGCCTTGGCAATCGCGGCGGCGGTGTTCTTGCCGGCCACGTCGCCGCCGACCGTGCTTTCGGCCATTTGGCTGACACCGGCGGTCAAATTGCTGGTGCCGGTCAAGCCGGCGGCAACGCTGCCGACCGAGGCCACCGGCACGCCGGTGGAAATTCCGCTGACCTGGATGTTTTGCGCGCCCAATACCGCCGTCGCCGAAATGGTGACGTTGGTACCGCCGATCCCGGCCTCGCCGGCATCGACCACCCCTTGCGGCGCGAACAAATACACGTCGCCGCCGACCACGCCTTCCGAGCTGCCCGCGGTCCGGATACCGCTGCCGGATACCACCGGCGGAAACTCGATGACCATGTTGCCTTTTTCGTCGAAGCTGATTTTCGGCGCCGGCGCGGAAATAGCCGATTTGGCACCGCGGCCGGCATCGATATTACCCTTGGACGACCACAGCATAATGTCGCCGCCGTCCAACGCGAACACCCTGGACGTGTTGACCTGAAAATTATCGCGCACGAAAGCGTTCACACTGCCGGCGCGCTGCACGACAATACCCAGGTCCGACGCCGGCTTAGCGCCCTGAAAGGATACCGCCAGACCGGCGTTGACTTCGCCGCCCGGCACCAACAGATTGATGTTTCCGCCATCCAGCGTATGCATTTTGCTGAACACCATCCGCAAGTTACCCTGCCACGGAAACGAGACCTGCGCAAGACCGTCGGCACCAAGCCAATCGCCTTCCGGGAACAGCGCTTGCAAAGCACTTTCGGCCAAGGCGCCGTCGCCCGACTTCAAGCCGCTGAAAAACTGCGCTTGAATCACATCGAAGGTTTTCCGTGCCGCCGCTACTTGCTGCGTCGGCAACTCGCGAAAAGCTTCCAGTGCCGATGCCGAAGTTAGCGTAGTGTCGCCCGTCAGCGACCGCGTCGCATCGATAAGCTTGGATTGAGTCGCGGCACCGGGGAACAGAAAGGCTTCGGACGCGTAGCCCAACACATTCAGCGCCTTACCGAGATCGGTCTTCCAAGTGGCGCCGGGGAACAATGCCTGCACTTTGGATTCACCCAAAACCTTGATGACCGCTTCTCCGCTGGTGGATTGAATTTGTTGGAAATACAGCGGCATCAGAATTTTGCTAAGTTGCGGTTCTATCGCAACCAAATCGTCGTTGGACAGGCTAGCGAACGCCGTTAGCGCGTCGGCTTCGCTTAAATTCGCCTCGCCGGTGCGCGTCCGCATAAAGTCGGTTACCAAGGCGCCGATCGCCTGCCTGGCGTCGGCATGCTCCTTTTCATGGGCTTGGTAAACCGCCGAAATCAAGGTTTCCAACTTCTGGTACTTGGCGGCGTCCAGACCAGCCGCGCCGGATACGTCACTAAACAAGTCGGCATTTTTTAAATTATTCAATCGCTCGTAATAATCGGCGAACGCCAACAAGGTTTGGATGTAACGCGTCGGACCTTGCAGATAAACCTCAATGAAATTGGCATAGTCGATCTCGCCGCCGACGCCGGCCATCACTGTCAGATTGGCACCCTGGTCCGGCAGATTGGCATTCGTCACGTCGCCGACCGTCGATATCCCGTTGGAAGCCCCCAAATCGATGTCGCGGCCGGCTTTTACCAGCACCTCACCGCTGCCGCCGATCTCGATACTAGCGCTGTTATCCAACAGCGAACCATTCGCATTGCGAGCGCTGCTAAAGCGAATATCGCGGGCGGCCTTGATTAGGCTGGCATCGTCGACGTTGGCGTGTTGCGCCGACACCGCTAGATTCAGGATGTCATGCCCCGAATCCACCAAGACTTTGGTCGCTAACACCAATTCGATATTCTTGATGTCGCCGCTGCGAGTCACCAAGCGCGCCGGTTGCTTGTCGCCGGCGTGGATTGGCGTGGCGGCATGCGCCAGCGGCGAATTCCCGAGCGGATTGAAGGCGCCGGCCAAATCCGCCATCGACGTCCGCGCCAACGGTGCGGTAGCGCCGGGCGCCAACGCCGGGTCGGCATCGGATACACCCAGGCGATCGGTAAGATCGGCCGCGCTGATGTCGCCTTCCGCCAACAAATTCAAGCTACCGGTCGCCGCCGGAAACAGGATGATTTCGTCGTTCAATACGATGTCTCCGCCAAACGCGGTGGCATTCAAGGAGCCGGGATATAAGGCGGCCAACGACTGTTGCTCATTCGTTCCAGTGGGAATCAACACGGAAATCAGTTTTGACGCACTACTGTGTAAGCCAATGTCGCCGGCCAAACTCGCCAAGGTCAAACCACTGTCGGCGCCGTAGCTGAAAAAATTCACTTCGCCGTCGTCCGCTATCATCGGATCGGTGACGCCGGCCAGCGACAAGTCGTTTCCAGCCGATATGTCGAAACGGGTATCCCCCATCAACAGTACCGGTCCGTCGGCAAACTGACTGCCGCCGCCTATGCTTCCGCCAGCGTTCAGCGAGCCTTCGCCTTGGCCCACGTAGAACACACCGCCGTTGACGTTGCCGCCGGCCTGTATCGCCAGGGTTCCGCCGCCGCCGACCTCGACTTGATTGCTGTTAAATCCGCTCAAATTCGAGCTACCATTGGCGTCGCCGACCTGCTTGCCGGTGGTCGGCATGACCACTTCCAGATCGTTGATATCGCCGCCCGCCGTGACCTTAACCGCGCCGCCGCCGAAAGCGCCGACGTTTTGCTGGAACAACGGCATTGGTGCCTTACCCGGTTGGGTGTTACTGGCGGCGCCGGGAATATAGCCCAAGGCCACGCCCCAGGCGGTTGGCTTTTCCTGAGCCTGATCCGACCACTTGCCGATGCGTAGCAACCAATCGTTATAGTCGTTATTACTGACCGTCCCTTGGATATTACCGGCCGCCGCCAGACCGACATTGCCGCCGTCCACCGGGTATTCGCTATAGGCAAACAAGGCAACCGCCCGGTCGCTGAGCGTGCCGTAAGGAGCGATTTGCGTCGTTGTGCCCGCGCTGTAGATGGATGCCGGCGTGTAAGTGGCGGTTAGTTGAGTATTATTGGCTATCTGCAACGACGTGGCTTGGCTAAGCGTCACGGTCGGCAACGTCGAAATGGCCGTGTCGGCGGTCATTATTTTGGTCGTCGCGGTGCTTAAATGTACCGAAGGCAGGGTCGTCAAGGTCGAATTGGCCGAAACCGCCGCAGTCAGTGCGTTGTTGATCGTGACTGTCTTGGTGTTGACGTTGATCGCGGTAATCTGAGTCCCGGCCGCGACACCGTTGCCGGACAGGTAGTCGCCAACCACCCAACCGCCGACATCGGCGACTTTCAGACTCTTGGTGTTCTTGGCGGCCAAGGCCGTGGTTTGCGCCGCGACGCCGGCCGGATTAATACCGGTGATAGTGGTACCCGACGCGATGCCGTTACCAGTCAAATAATCGCCAACCCGCCACCCGGACGCGTCGCTGTCGTCCAGCCGTAACGATAGGCTGCGATTGATTGCCGAAGCGGACGTCGCATGCGCGATTCCGCCCGCGGCTACATCGGTAATATAGGTCCCGGCGACAATCCCCGAACCCGATAGATAACCGCCGGCTTTCCAGGCCGACGCATCGCTGACCGCCAAAACCGTGCTGCTTTTCGCGGCGGTCGAAGCCAACCGGTTGGTGGCGCTCTCGCCGCCTGAAATCACTATATCGCCGCCGGCATTCAACTGAATGTCGCCGGTGCCGGTTCTAACCTTGACGTTGCTGGTTAGCGTCAGATCGCCGGCACCCAAGGTTTTGTCCGAATCGGCGCTGGTCAAATCGCCGCCGGCGGTCAGTTGGTAGGACCAGGACGCGCCGCTCTGCAATTTGTCGATAATCGAGACCGACTTGGTAGTGCCGTCGAAATTGTCGTATTGAAACGTGACGTTTTTAAACCCGTCGCTCAACGACTGATCCAGTGTGAAATCGCCGCTGGCCCTAATCACCAAGCGCCCCGGCACGTCGTCCCAAACATTGTCGTCGCTGTTTTCGTCGTAGCGCCAGTCGGCCAGATCCCACTTGTCCTTTAAGGTCAGGTCGCCGCTGTAATCGATCTCGACGCCGGCCAGCAACCGGATGCCTTGGCCCAACTGGTCGGCGACCGCCGCCATGTTGGCTTCGGTCATGTAGGCGGCGGTATCGGCCTTGATTTTGGCGATGTCGGCGGCGTCGATCCGGCCGTCGTCGCCCAAATCGGCGTTGGCATATTTGGCGACGCCCTCCGCGTAAAACGTCTTGTAACCGCGAACCGAGCCGGCGACCGGCTGTATCCGCACCCCGATGCCGTCCCGCAAGGCCCGTAGCGTCACGTCGCCGCCTTCCGCGCCGGTGCCATGCACGTCAATTTGACTACCTTCGCCCACCGCGACGCCGGAGATCCCGTCGCCGTCGCTATCGACGCTGGACAACAACACCGAACCGCCCTTGGCGCCGTCACCGGTACCGCGCGCCGACAGCGTAGCGCCGGCGTTCAGAACCACATCGTCGCCGGCATACAATTTGATGCTACCGCCGGCGTCGGCGGCGTCGGCGTTCACGGTGCCGGCCAGTTCGATCGAACCGGTATCGGCGACCAGCGTCACTTGTTCGGCGCGGACCGAGCCGGACTGGCTTTGCACGATATCGGCTTGTCCGACTCGGATATATATCGAACGATCGATACCGGCGCCGTTCAATTTTTGCGTTAACGCGTCGAAACCCTGGCCGGCGGCGAACTCGCCGACCTCGACCGTCGCGCTGCCGGACTTGGCTTGCAGTTCGCCTTGCAACGAAGCCGATTTTTCCAGAGCCCGGATTTCGACATTTCCGCCCTCGGCATCGCCACCGCCGCTATCCACGTCGATCAATGACCCGGCCTTGGCGACGATGCCGCCGTGATCCGCCACCGCCGTGAAGTGGCCGCCCGGACTGTATTGGTCGACATCACCGAACTTGACGGCCCGCCCCGCCAAATCGAGCTGGGCATGTTCGCCCAAGCTCACGTCACCGCTCAACGCGTGCAGGCTCAACGCGCCGGACGGCAACACCACCCGACTATCGAAGTCGATATTGTCGGCGGTAACGGCCAATTCGGCGCCGTACCCGCTGACGATAGCCGCGTTACCGGTTAGACCGGCGAATTCCGCCGCATGCCCGCTCGCGTCAATGTTCAAGCTGGCGCCGCCGTCGGCGCCGAAACCGCCGGTCGCCAGCCGCAAATCGGCCGCGACGCGCAATTCGCCGTCACCGGTGGCGCGGACTTGCTCGCTCGCGTTGACATCGACCGCGTCGAAACCCAGTATCGAAAACCGGCCGGCACCGGTTTCCAGTCTATCGGCAACGATAGCCAATCGACCGCCGCCGTCAACAGTCTGTAGATTTTCCGCCGCTCCGCTGTTCGCCAAGACCAGCGTTCCGGCGCTGATCGACGCCACGTCGCCGGCCGCGCCGTGACCGGTCATACCCGCGGCGTTAATCGCCAAACGCTCGCCCCGCCAATCCACATTGCCGTAAAAGCCGAGGCTATCACGCGCGGTCAGCACCAATTCGTCCACGTTTAACTGGGCCAATTTGGCGTTGGTCAGATTCAATGCGCCGCCGGCCAAGCCGTCCACGGCACCGAGATTGACGCTATTGGCCGCCAGATTCAACGAACCTCCCTCCATCCGAATATCACCCTGCAACTCGGTCGAGTGCGAAGCATCCAATAACATCGAAGCGGCGGCGTGCAACAACGCATCCTTGGCGACCAACAAATCGCCCGCCGAACCGTCGGTTTCGGTACGGTTCAGTTCGATTTGATCGCCGCCGGACAAGCGTAGCAAGGCCCCGTTACCGACCAGATTGAACACACTGTCCCCGCCGACCACACGGCGATCGGCATCCAAGCTCACATTGGTACGCACTTCGACCAGGTTTTTGGCCGCCGCGATAATCTCGCCGCCGCGCAGATTGACGCCCTCGGCGAACACCACGCTATCGGCACTGACATCAACCGCGGTCTCGCCAGTCTCGACATCGCGGTCTCGCGCGCCGCCGAGCAACAGGCTTTCCACATTCAGCGCGCTCAAGTCGTCGGCCAGAATTTCCAAGACGCCGGTGCCGGCAGCCTCGCCGGAGCGGTCGGCGACGATGCGGATGTTATTGGCGGCAATATCCATTCGAGCGCCGCGGCCGCCTTGCAAGGCTTGCAGCATGAACTCCCCTTCCATCACCAACCGGGTTTGCGCGATCAACGAAACCTGGCCGCCGTCCATCGGTAAATTGGGCGTTGCGGTTTCGTTGGTTTTAGCTCGCTCCTGGTAAAAGCTGTTGGCAGTGTAGGTTTGATATTCCGAGTACTTACGAACGTCAGCGCCGGTTTCGATTAGAAAACCGCTGGAACGCGCATCGCGAATACTGCCGCCGGCCTGGGCGAAATAACCGGACACGATGGTTCTACCGTCAGGCGTGTATTGGGTGACGACTTGGTCCTGAGTGTCGGCGACCGGTGTGATCAGATAGGCGCCCGGCAGCAATGCATAATGCGCCGGCAAAATCGCGTAATCGCCGGCCGGCAGATCGCCGCTCGCTTCCAAATGAATCGTGGCGCCGAGCGAATAATCGAAGCTACTACTTTGATAGTGGTCGTACGGACTCAGCAACGACCCCAAGGTCGGCAAAATCGCGAAGCCGCCCTGATAGCTGCCGCTACCGGACGTTAAATAATCGTAGGAGCCGCCGGCACCCGGTATGAATTCGTAGGCCAGCAAATCGCCTCCGCCAGCCAAATCCACAAGACTGCCGCTGGCGACATCGATCTCCGGCGCGTCCATGACGATGCGTTTTTCCGGCGCGGCGCCCCAAACCAGGTTTCGAACATTATCCAAGGTATATAACCAGTCGGTTCCGCCCTGAACAACACCGAATGGAATCAATAGCTCCGTAGCGGTCAGCCGATCGATACCCGAGACTGAAGTCACGCTACCGGAGGCCAGCGTTAGCGTATCGCCGGCCTGGAACGTAATCTTCCCGAGCGGCGCCTTGACCACGCCTTGCTGGCTAATTAAGGGCGCCTCGAAAGTCAACGAACCGGCCGCCGACAACGGCGTCGCATCGGTGTTAGTGCCGGAGATAACGATTTTTCCGTCCGGATTGCCGCGCACCGCGAACGTGAAGTCGGTCAGTGTGCTGGGATATACTTGGCTGGCGTGCAAATACAAATCGCCGGCCGTCACCAGGGCACCGACATAATCGCGTTGCTCGTCGCTTTCCTCGCGGACGCCTATCGTGCGTATATCGTGGGCGCTGTTTAGCGTGACCTTCTGGAAGCCGTTCCAGAGACTAGCGCCGGTCAGTTGTATCCATTGCGCATTGCCGGCGAACTGTCCGCTACCGGTTTCGGCGCTGTCGGCAATAGTGCGTAGCTTATCGGAACCGAGCTCTAGAAAAGTGGTATTCAACACAACCGAGCCGGCGTCGGCGCCGTTCGATCCGACCGCGCGCAGCTCGGCGGCATCGATGTGGATGCGTTCCCCCGCAGTCAGATTGACGTCGCCGACGAAGGCCACCGCCGCGTCGCCTAGCGTCCCGTTCACGGCCAGACTCAGGTCGGTGAAACCGCCGGCGCTAATCTGATCCGCGCCGATACTTGCGAAGCCGATGCCGTCTTCCGGGTAGGCGTCGCCGAACTTCAGATCCTCTTCGGATTGGCGCTTGCCGCTCTGACTGACGTTAATGACCAACGGTCCGTCGGGAAACGGCACGACCGGAATTTCCGGACGGTTTAATTCGGAACGATCGAGGCGCAGCGACAATCGCCCGCCGTGCATGCTGGCCGAACCGGCATAGGCTCGCATTTCACCATCGATAACGATACCGTCGGCCGCTTTGATCGATATGTTGCCGGCATTGGAGGCGAAGGTTCGCTTGACGAAGGCCGCCGCCGAAACCGTATCGGAACGCTCGACGTCGACGGTCGCCACGGTACCGGAAACATCCAGGACCGCCCCTTCGGCGATCACCACGGCGCCGCGTTTGGCATCGAAAGCGATCGTGCCCCCGTCCAGCACTTGACCGCCCCGGTTCCCGTAAGCGTCCGCCAGTTCCTTCACCGCGACGCCGCGCGCGTCCAAGCTGGCATGGTTGCCCAGCCAAATGGTTTGAGTGGGATCGTATTGCAAGCCAGCGGCCGGGTCGATGATCAAATTGATTTTTCCGGCCGCCGCCTTCAACGCACCATCGATAAAGACGCTGCCGGCCGTCGCGGTCAGTCCGATCGTAGAACCGGTATCGGCGACGATGCGGCTGCCGGTTTCCATCACGACGCCGGCATAGCCTTTTAAAGTTAGCGTGACCGACTGGCGCAAATGGTCGGCCAATTCGACGGTCCGGCTAAACCGGCGTATCGAACTGCCGGTCGCCGCGTTCTGGTAACCGGCAGTCAATACCAGATTGCGCTGGCTCAAGTTCAAGTCCACGTTGCGTTTTACCGTCAATCCGCCGAAGTCGGCGCTCAGATTGATTTCGCGAAAGGCCAACTGCTTGGATAGGTCGAACGATCCGGCTGAAGTACCCAGCACTAGCGTATCGGTCACGTCGGCGGCGGCGTCGGGCAATCCCACCAGGATTTTGCCGCTCGTCAGATTGAGCACGCCGTTTTGTTCCAAACCGTAGGCGGAGATTTCGCCAGCCAAGGTCAGCGTCGAAATCAAGTCGCCGGTGCTGCCTTCGGCCGCCAACGTAATCTCGCCGCCGCGACCGGACCGCAGGTTGCCGTTGACCGGTAACCATGCGCCACCGTCGGCCAAAATTTTGGCACCCTTGTTTACAAGCACGTCGCCGTTGGCGCGAAACACCACTTTACCGCCGTCGATCAGCAACGGATCGGTCGGGGTTCCATGCAGACCACTACGCAAATCGTTGACCCATGCGCCGGATACATCCACTTTGACTCCGGACGCCACGACTATCCGCCCCTGTCGCGCTAGATCGACGCCATCCGCCACCGCTGAAATATCGGTTTGCAAATTTAGAGCGCCGCCGGCCGCTTTGAAATCGCCGTTGACGGCGATGTTGGTCGCCTCGACGCTCAATTTGCCGCCCGGCCCCATCGCCAAGTCGGTGTCTAGGGAAGCGTCGCCGCGGGTCTTCACCGACACGTTGCCGACGCCGGAGCGGGTTAGCGTGGCGGCCGCGATTTTCAAATCGATATCGGTCTCGCCGTTCTTGGGGAATTCGTCGTTCAACGCCAAGGCCAACGCGCCGGCGCGATCGACGAATTGAACGTTCTGCAGAGTTTTTTGAGCGTCCTGAAACGTCGCCAAATCGATCTCAAAGCTGCCGTTCGCGGCGGCACTCGCCGAAGCCCGCTGGTAAACACCGACCTCGGAACCAGCGGTCAGAGTGCCGCCCCACGCCAGCCGAGGTGCCGAGATATTCAAGCTGCCGGCGGCCAGACCCTCGGTATAGCCTTTTTCAAAAACGCCTTTGCCGAACGTCCCCAGCAAGTTCCACGTTTTACTGACCCCCCATTTGGCATGATTTTCCTCGACGCTACCGAAAACGCCGGCATACTGTGCCGTAGGATCGGCATCGCTAATATCGACAACCTCACCGTAGCTGGTCAGCAGCTTGGTGGTCTTGATGTAACCATCCTGATATTGCAGCGAGCCGCCGGAAATATCGAATTGCGAGCCGTCGTTGGCGATCACGTCGCCACCGGACGTCAACGTGATTTTACCGCCCGTGCCCAATCGCTCTTCCACCGTTCGGCTGATCCTGGCCAAGGCGCCGTCGTCATCGACCAGCTCGGTACCCTTGCGCAAATCGACATACACTGTTTTGCCTTTTAGAATCCCGCCGCGCTGCAGCGGCGAATCGCGCAAGTCGTAACTCTGCACCGAAATCTCGCCGACATTGCGCTCCATCGCTACCTTGACGTTTTTATAGCCGGCCACGTCGATTTTGGCGTTTTTATCAATCAATATTCGGCCGGACTTACCGATGGCAGCGTTTTCCGGATTATCGGTCGCGTTAACGGCAACGGTCGCGCCGGGCGCGTGTATCGTCGAACCCGACTCCAAGGCCACCGTGTGGGCACCAATCTCGATATAAGACGCCGGTTGCGTCTGTTCGTCGATCGCGCTACCGCCGTCGCTATCGGCCACCACTTCGGTGACGCTGCCGTCACCCAAGCGAACCTTGGCCTTGGTTTCGGCCCCGTCGCCGGCATTGTCGCGGACGGTCTGCGTAGCGCGCAATACCGGATTGTTCTCCTTGATTTTCTCCCTGGCGATCAAACGAATGGAACCGTTAACGTTGACAGACGTCGTCGCGCTGACTCGGCCTTCCTGGTTGACCGCGAAACCGGCCAAGGTCACATTGCCCTGCCGCACCGAAATGTCGCCGCGATTGGTCACCTTGCCGCCGGTACCGACTTCGACCAGCAAGCCGGCGAACGGACTTTTATCGTCGGCGGCCTGCAGATACACCTTGTCTTCACTGGCCGCCATGATGATTTGGCCTTGAGCGCCGGCGCTCACGGTCCCCTCGTTAGTAATTTTCGGCGCGGCGATGATGATGCGGCCGGCCTTGTCGGTGGTGATCTTGGCGCCGGCGTTAATCAGTATTTCGGCGGTTTTCGGATCGAGCTTATCGTCAGGCGATTTGGGTTCGATGACCAAGGCCGCGCCCTTGCTTTCGTCGTAGACGCGGGTGATGCCGCGCGCCCAGGCTTCGTCGGTAACCTTTAAAGTGGTGGCGATGAAGCTGTTGACGTTCACCACCGAGTCTTTGTCGAAAATAAAGCCGTTTTTGTTGTACAGATAGATTTGGCCGTTGGCGACGATCTGACCCATGATCTTGCTGGGGTCTTGATCGTTAATCTTATTCAATGCGATCGACGAGGTGCCGGGCTGCTCGAACTTGACGGTATTTTCCTTGCCGACGTTGAATTTTTGCCAATTCAAGACCGCTTTGTCCGAAAGCTGCTTGATCACCATCGTATTCCCGTCCACGACCGGTGTTTGCACACTACCGCTAGTGATCCACGCCGCCGCCGGTATCGGTAAGTCGGCGAACACGGCGCCGTTGCCGACCAACAGGCCGCCGGCCAATGCGTAGCGCACGCAAGCCGCGAGCGGTTTCAATCGAAATTGAACGTCCTGGGATTTAGCCGATGGTTTGTTGGTCATGGAATTAGCCCTTCAAATAAAATAACGCGCCGGCGGGGAATTAACCAAATAAGCGCAAACAGCGACTTCGCCGAATTAATGTTCTATTGATTGCAACCATTCAGCGCGCGGCACGAATTTCTTTCCCGCGGAGAAGGAATAAACCACCCTTTTCCAAATGCCCGGCGAATAGTGACTATTTATTAATCTATCCGACCAACCGTCGCTAAAAACTGTACTAAAGTAGCAATCAAATTATTTAGACATTCGAAATATGACGAATCTATTACACCCAAAACCCAAACCCGTCACCGAACAAAAAACATCCAATTAAATTCCTTATTAATTAATTAGTTACAGAAAATAAATCGCCGGGATAATCTTGAAAATTAATAGTATAAAAATTAGGTCATATTATCGTAACAACCAACATTGCCGATTTCGCCGTTCGCGCGCCGCCGTTCAAACAAAATCTATAAATACGCCGAATTTCCATACGTTCAAGCCGATGTTTTAAATACCGTTTAAACGCATCTATTTATCGACTCCAGAAACCAGCCGGAGTACAAACCTAGCTTTGTACTCCCTTCAACAATCGAAAAATCCGCGAGTTTCTCCGCGACTTGCCGAATAGACCCTCGCGTTCCGCATAGCGGAACAGCCTTTAAAAATCGGTGGCGATATTGAAATGCACGCGCGGATCGCCGCTACTGACCGGCGCCAACCCGCTGAACGGTATGCCTACGTCGAAAGCCCCGCTCAAATGCTTCCACACCTGAAAGCGTAAGCCGACGCCGGCGCTGCTCAAGAAATTGCCCTTGGCGTTGCCTTTCAAAGGGTTCTTGACCCAACCCTTACCGGCGTCCAGAAACGCCAACAGCTTCAACTCATCGACCGCTTCCCAATCGGCCAAACCTAAATGCGGGCTATGCAATTCCAACGAACCGAACACCGCGTCGTCGGCCAAGGCCTGGGTTTCGAAATAGCCGCGCACGCTTTGCGCGCCGCCCAGCGAGAATTGCTCGTTACTGATCAGGGGACTATCGGCCGCCTGACCGGCGAAATGACCGACCAAGCTCATGCCCCATGGCAAATCGTGCCGATGTTTTAAATCGCCGGTCAAATACAGATAGCTGGCCTTGGCCAAATAGCGCTTGTTCTCGAACTCGCGTTGGCTGTTGCCCAAGCCGCGAAACGACCAGTGCGCGCCCAAATCGAAGCTGGTCTGACGGCCGTCACCGTTCAGCGTACCGCTGTACTGAGCCAGGAACGGCGTGTAACTGATCGGAGTCTTGATCGAGTCGGCGCCGATCAAATTCAAATCTTCCTTAAAGTCCTTGTAGTCCACGCCCAAGGTACCGCTGTGGTAGTAGTCGGGTAGGGATTTAAACGGATGCACCAACCGGGCGCCGTAAATGTTACCGATACCGATCACCGACAAAGCGCCGGCACTGGCAATCTGGGCGTTCGACGACGAACTGACCGCATAAACAGCCAACCGAGTCGGCGAGTCGAACAGCGGCATCGCATAGGTGCCGGCCCAAACGTCCACTTCGGCGTTGTTTTCCGGCGACACTTGATACATCAACGACGCACTGTGAAAGGCCTGCCATAGGTTGTCGTAACGCAAAGACGAAATCAGCCGCAACCGCGAGGTGGTCGAGGTGTTGCGGCCGTTGAGTTCGACGCGGCCGTGCAAAGGCATTTCGTCCTTGACCTTTAAATCCACTTCCAAGGTGCCGGGCGTTTCGCCGGCGCGTAGAATCGGCTGAATCTGGCGGTCCGGCGATTGGCCGGCCAACTCGGCCAGTTGCTGCTGCATTTTCGGCATGTTGGGAACGTTGCCTTCGGCCAACTCCGGCACGGCGGCCTTGATTTTGCCCAATGCGAAATAGCGCGAGTCCTTGACCCGCAGCTTGGACACCTTACCTTCGACGACCTGCAGATAAACCACGCCGTTTTTAACGTCCTGTTCGGGAATATCCACCGAGACGGTTTGAAAACCGTTGGCTTGATACAGACTTTCCAGCGCGGCCCTGGCCAATTCGACGTTATCGATGCTTTTGTCCGGCCCCAAAAACCGATACACCGTGCGCTCGAGCTGCTTTTTGTCCAACAGCGTATTGCCCTTGACCCGCAATTCCAGCAAATCGAACTTGGCCGGCGCGCCGGCTTGGTCGGTCTGGCTGCCGTTTGAAGGCGTAGAGGCCTGGTCGGCCGCGAGCGCGGACAGCGAGCCGCTAGCCAGCAATGCAGCCATCAATACTTCGCGCCAGACCCGGCGGAAGCGGACAGTGTTCAAACTCATTGAATTCCGATGAAACCTAAACGGCCTTCGTTATGAAGGCCTGCGAGCCGCCATTTTAGGTAGCCCAGGTTAAGCTTTTATGACAAACCGGTGACGCGCGGCGGGCATTCGCACCGGCAACCGGCCTGCTACGAATCGACCGCGTCGCCCCGAAAACGGCAATCGCGTTAAAACCGAAAAAGCGGCCGGGTCAGCCGCGTTGCCGCGACTGCCCCGGTCACTTTTTAAGGCGGTCGTCCCTGACCTGGTTCGGGATTGCCCCTAATCAACCATTACAGTTTGGCATCGCCGTTGTTGTAAATGGTTGGTGCGCGGCAGGCATTAGTCGATGCGGCTGCTGTCGCATGACTGTATGGATTGACCGGACGGCTGGCGTTAAACGCACCGTTGGCTTCGGGAGCAAAGCTGGTCGGAACGGCCAAGAATGCACCTGGAGTAGCGGTAAAGGTGTGGGTGAAACCAGCGTTCAGCGCCGCCATCACTTCCGGCGCGCCGGCTGAAGTAATGATCGCGTTGGTCAGTTTTTTCAGGTTAGCGTCGGAAAAGTGGTCGGTCCAATATTGGAAAGTGTTTTCCGCCCAGTCCTTGTATTTGCCGTTGACTACGTTAGCCAGGGTCGGCGCTACGCCATCGACTTTAACAAAACGGAAGTTGCTGGATACGGCGGTCTTTTTCTCCAGAGACTGGATACCGACCGCCCAGCGCACACCGTAGGTGTTATCGAAACCGTTGGCGGCGTTGCTGCCGTCGTTCAGCTCGTCCAAGCAGTTGCCGACCGAACCCGAGGTGTTGTTCTCGTGGATCATCGGATAGCCGTCGCCTTCGCCGAAACCCAAGGCCAGTGCGTCGGAAGCCGGAGCCGTCGCGGAAGCAGCCGAAGTACAAGGATCATGCAGGAACTTGATATTGGATTGAGCTTGGGTACCGGAACCGTTTTCGCGGCGGCAGGTATGCAACAACGAGGAACCCGGCAAGTAAGCGGCGGCATTGGCTTGGACCCAATCGTACAAACCGGTGGAACCGGTCACTTTCAATTGGTTCCAGTCCGCCCAGCTGCCCGCATGAATCGATGCGATTTGAGCCGAGCTCAGGCTAGGCATGCAGGCCTCGGTTTCGGCACCAACCGCGCAGCCCGCCAAGGAACCGTTGGCGATTTGGGCGGCTTGCAATGCAAAATACAGTTTTTTGGTGACGGGCACGCCGAAGGTCACCGCCGAAGCGCTTTTCACGGTCAATTTAGCAACGTCGTCAGCATTCACGTCCAGATAGCCGGCTGGGGCGTTGTTACCGGTAAATTGCGCCGGGTCGACGTCGGAAATGCCGAAGTCGGAGATGTGGGTGCTGTATTTGCTGGCATCGGCCAAGTCGTAAGGGCAGGTAATCAAACCCAGTGTCGAACCGGCGACCGGCAAGGTGTTGGAGGTGCAAGCCGAGCTGATTTTCAAATACTCGATCGTGGCACTAGCGGTGTTACCATTGGCTTCGGCGATGATAGGGCTAACGCCGAACGCGGAACCGCCGGCGCTGCGTTTGTAGACCAAGATGTAAGGCTTGTTGGTCGGTACATTGCTGTTGGTGGTGGCGCGGGTGCACAAATAAGCGTTTTGGTCGGAACCGGTCAGGCTGTCTTTGTATTTCCAGATTTTTTTAGTAGTGTCGCAGACTTTATCGGCGGCCGGTACCGATGAATCGGTGATCAGTTTTTCGATAAAGTTGACCGCCGCGGAGGCGCCGGACAAATACAACACGTTGGTTTGGCTGGCGTCGATGATGGGCAAGTTGTTGCCGTCGACCGGAATCGGATCGTTGACGGTCGCGGCTTGCACACCTGATGCGGCCAACAAGGCGCTGATCGCGGTGCCTAATACTAAGTTTTTCATGGGTAGTTCCTCGAGTAAAAAATCGTCAAACCGGAGCGGCGCCAACGCCGCTCCGAATACCGCTTATGCGGCGGCGTATTTGCGGCGAGTCGCGCGCAACAAGCCCATCAGGCCGGCGCCGAACATCCAAACCGCGGCCGGCAGCGGCACATTGGCCGGGGCCGGACCGAAGCTCAGCAGATTGCCGGCCAGGGTCCATTTACCGGCGGCCAGCGTGTGAGGCTGAATGCCGTTGTAGTACCAGAAATCGCCGGAGGTACCGTAGGCGATATTGGCTTGGGCCAAGCTGACCGTGCCGAAGATACTGTTGAAGTCATTGTGTTGCCCGGTATTCGGGGTATCGGCGTCGTACACCAACGAACTCAGATTCGCGGCATAATCGTTTCCAGTAGCGCCGGGGTTATCGGCGACTTGTCCGCCATTGATCTGATTCGCATGGTTTTTGATCGCAGTACCAGGGACTGTGGATTGTTGCAAACTGTTGTATTTAGCAATCTCGGTCATGCCGGTGATCAACTGCTTGGAACCGAAACCGACGGCAACCGCGAACTTGGTTTGCGAAGCATCCATACCGCTGGCGAAGGTGTTCCAGTTGTCATTGAGGCTCAAATCGTAGCTCAGCGTATAGCTGTCGTTGGCGACGTTGGCGATCAAATCGCTCATCAGCACGCCCAAATCCAGCGTGAACGTCAAGGTTTGGCTTTTGTCGTATACCGACAAATAGGCCTCGACCGTAGCCGCGCTAGTATTGTTGATCGCCGCATTCGCCGCGCCGGTGGCAGCGAACATCGCCGCCGCCAACAAGGCTTTGTTTAAAGATTTCATAATGGTTTCCTTATGTTTAAGATTTAAAAAATACATAAGGTGACAGCCCAGCCGTCTTGGCTTGTCGGCTTCCTACCGCCCGCCGCCATCCCCGGCGACCGACCCAAGCCAAGACCTGAAACTTTCCGTCCCCGCCTCGCGGCGAGTTTGGCTTTTACACGCTTACCTGCTCACTAAACTTCTAACACCTCGAGTGGTGTCGCTATCCCCGCTACCATGTGTCCGTATTGCAACCTACTCCCTACCTTCTTCCTCTTGCCGCTCCCTTCGCTGGTCTTCCCTGTTCCCTGTAATTCCGCATCAACCAAGATCCCGCGGCTCCCTGCCATCTCAGTTGCGGCGAATTATTCCAAACAAATCAATAAGTTTCCGTTACAGCTCTGTTAAAGAATCGTGAAATGTATTACATGCGTGATACGCCGAAACATCGCCGAATGCCGCAGCACGTTGTTTTTCAAGGGCGAATCGTTGCCGCCACGGACCGCGTACCTAACAGGCTAAATTGGGCGCATCCGACATGGACTGTCGAATTTGGCGTGCGGCATCGGCCGCCCGCCCAACGATTGGAGGACTTAACATTGGCCGGAAACGAATATCGGCGAGAGGGCAACTGTACTAATCGTTAGACGCTGTCGCGGGGACCAAGCACTGATGGACTGACTTTGCCCGGCGTTGCAAACGCGCTAACCGTGGTTATCGGCGATTCGCGGCTAAACACTCGGTCGCCGCTAAAACGCCGCCTACCGGAGTTTCCCAAACGGGAAAACTATAGCTTGCAAAGTCAGGATGCCCGTGGCATTGGGAATGGCGTGTTTGTGCTTCCCCGCCGGAGCGGGACCTATTAACCCGGCTCTTAAATACCGTTCGCCCTGTCGAAGGGCACGCCGGTCCGGGCTTAGACCGGCTCAGCCCGAGAAACACCAGTGAGAAATAGGGCCGGATGTAGAGGGCATGCGGCGGCTGACGCCGAATTGCGAGAAATTGACCGAAACCGAGGTTACAGGGGGATCGATCGTTCGAAAAAGCCGGTGCTGGCGAGAACGCCGAAACCTGCCGGGACTAGCGCCCGACAAACCAGCGCTGTTGAATCGCGAACGCGACGTTCACCAAGCCGACCATGACCGGCACTTCGATCAGCGGCCCAATCACCGCCGCGAAAGCCGCGCCGCTGTCGATGCCGAACACTGCCACCGCCACCGCGATCGCCAATTCGAAGTTGTTGCTGGCGGCGGTAAAGGCCAACGTCGTGGTTTGGCCGTAGTCGGCGCCGATCAGTTTGCCCATCGCGAAACTGACCAGAAACATCGCGACGAAATAAATCAACAGCGGTAGCGCGATACGCAACACGTCCAGCGGCAATTGCACGATCAATTCGCCCTTCAACGAGAACATCGTCACGATCGTAAACAGTAACGCGATCAGCGTCAGCGGGCTGATTTTGGGTACGAAACTCTGCTGGTACCAATCCTTGCCCTTGGCTCTGACCAACAGCCAACGCGTCGCGAAACCGGCGATGAACGGAATCCCCAAATAAATAAACACGCTTTGGGCAATATCGGCGATCGTCACCGCCACCAAACTGCCCGGCAAACCGAACAGCGGCGGCAACACGGTGACGAACAACCAGGCATAAACCCCGAAAAACAGCACTTGAAACACACTGTTAAAGGCCACCAGCCCGGCGCAGTAGTCGTTATCGCCGCGCGCCAGTTCATTCCAGACGATCACCATCGCAATGCACCGGGCCAGGCCAATCAGGATCAAGCCGGTCATGTATTCCGGATAGTCGGCTAAAAATCCGACCGCCAAGCCGAACATCAACAGCGGACCGATCAGCCAGTTTTGCACCAGCGACAGCGCCAACACCCGGCCGTTACGAAACACGTCGCCGAGTTCCTCGTAACGCACTTTCGCCAGCGGCGGATACATCATCAGAATCAGACCGATCGCGATCGGGACGTTGGTGGTACCGACCGAAGCCTGGGCGTTCAGGCGATTCACCTGTTCCGGAAACGCAAAGCCGATGCCCACACCCAGCAACATCGCGAGAAATATCCACAAGGTTAGGAAGCGGTCCAAAAACGACAAGCGCGGCTGCGGGCAGATTGGCAAGTTCATCGTGGAAAACCTCGAACTGTTCGATCAGATAGGACTGCAATTCGACGAAGGACCGCAGCAACTCGCAACGCTATCGGTCGGCAAATCGGCGTCTTTACCGAATATCGGAATGCTTTTCAACGAATGAAAGGCTTCCCAGGGGATGCCTTGCGGATCGACCGTCCAGTATTTGTCCGACTCGGCGTAGCAACAGGCCGCCTGTTTTTGCTCCATGATCGGCAACGCCGCCTGTTGCAGCACCTGCTGAATTTCGGTCAAGGCCTGCTCCGATTCGACTTGAATGCCGAGATGATCCACGCCCGCTGCTCGGCCCCGGTTGGAGATCGCGAAGTTGATGCGCGGATCGTCCAGCATCCATTTGGCGTAGTCGTCGTGGACGGCGCTGGGTTCGGCTTGGAACAGCGCGCTGTAGAACGCAATGTTCCGTTGCAGATCGTCGACGGCAAGGTGAATATGGAAACGTTTCATAAGGCTGTTTTCTCCGCGAGAGGGATTAAGGTAACAAGGCGCCGATGCGATCCAGCTCGGCCTTGAAGCGCTCGGGATCGTTTTTCAACTCATCCAACGGCAAGTCCAGAAAGCGCTCGATTCGGTAACGCACGATGCCGTAAGCGGTTTCGAAAGCCGCTTTGATTTGTTCCGGGCTGCCCTCGGCATGCGCCGGATCGTCCACGCCCCAATGGCTACGCAAGGCCGGGCCGAGATAAGCCGGACAAGTTTCGTTGGCGGCATTGGCACAAACGCTGATCACGATATCCGGGGTCAGCGGCAAATCGTTCCAGGATTTGCTGAAATAACCGGCCGTGGATATCCCTTTTTCTTCGAGTATCGCCACCGCGCCGTCGTTCAGCCGGCCGATCGGCCGGCTGCCGGCGCTGATCGCGTGCCAGCCCGCCGGCGCCAAGTGATTGAAGATCGCTTCGCCCATCAGCGAGCGGCAGGAGTTGCCGGTACACAGAAATAAAACGTTCATACGGATGACCATGTTATGGGTTTGATTCAAGACTCGCCGTCGCCGCAAGCCATTTGCTCCGGTCCGAAGCAGGCCGTCGGGCTGCCGGCGCAACACTCCTCGGTCAGATACCCGATCAACTCGCGGATCAGGTTCAAATCAGCCCGATAGCGTTGAAAGCGGCCTTCCTGGGTGGCGTCAACCAGCCCGGCATGGGTCAGGGCTTTTAAATGAAACGATAGATTGGTCGGCGGCAAACCCAGTTCCGCAGCGATTTCGCCGGCAACCAAACCTTGCGGCGCGTGTTTAACCAACAACCTGAACACGTCCAAACGCACACCGGAAGCCAGAGATTCGAACAATTTAGCGGCTGATTCCTTATCCATCGATTTAACTATTCAATAATTATTGTATAGTCTAAATATTTTTTCGGGTTTGGCAAGTCGGCACTGAGCAGTACTGGGCAGTGGCTCGAATCGGATACTTGCAATACTCAAGCACGACTCCGCCAAACGACGGCAAATCCGCGCCGTCGTTCACGGTCATTTATTTTGTGGCGAGTCTATGGAAATTTTTATAATGCGCTGTCCCTTGAATATTCGAGCAATGCCACGGTCACGATGAGCGAAACCCGCACGCTGCAACAAGCCTACCAAACCGCCGTCCGGCCGCCGCGCGACCCCGAGCGCCTGGCCCAAGCACTCAACGACTGGTACCAGCGCTGGCCGACGCACAATTTTCTGCATCCCTGCGTCATCGACGGCAAGGCCGCGCTGGTTTGTCGAGCCGACTTGAGCGTCTCGGCGGCGGACGCTTATCGCGAACTGCTGGCAATCGCCGAGGCGCACGGCGTACTCCTGAGACAAGACCGGCGTTCGTTGGACTTTCCACCGGCTCACGGCAACCGCCGCCGCGACGTCGGCTTGGTATTGACGTTTTGCATCGGCTTACTGGGTTGGTCGCGGGCGGTCAGCGCCGACGACTTGCTCGCGCCTCCGCCAAGTCCCGCCGCGCAGTTGGTGGCGCCGCCGGCCGGCGCGATGCAGGCGATCGCCAGTCGCGACGAAGCCAACCATACCTTGATCAAGTTGCGAAGAACCCAACCGCCGACTGCGGCCGACATTGCCAACGCCTATCAACAGGTCGCGAATCCGCAACCGGCGCCGGCCGACGCGGCAGCCGCGATACTGGATTTTCTGAAAAACGCCTATCGACCCGAGCTTGGCGAACCGGCCAGCATCGCCGCCGATTTCGAGAGCATCGCGGCATACTACGCCCGTTATCCGGCGGTCGCGGCGCTAATCAGGGATCTGGACCAACAAAAAGTGCTACTGAAATACCGCAAGAACACCTGGCAGGCGCAAGCCTGGGGCAACCAATACCGGGTCGATAGCGTGACGATTTATTTCGATACCCGACTAGGCGCGCAACTACTGGCCGAACCGGGCTGCGACGCCAACCCGGCCTGCGGCGTATCGCCGGCCGACGCGCTGCTGCACGAACTGCTGCACGCCAAACTGATGCTGTTGGATAGCGGCCATTTCATCGCCGGCGGCGGCATGGCGCAAAATCTTTACCCTTTCGAACACGAGCGGGAAGTCATAGCCGAGGAAAACCGGCTGTACCGCTCCATGAACCAAGAAGATGGTCTTGCCCGACCCTTGCGCCATCGCCATAGCGGCCAATTGGCGGAAGTCAGTTGTCCGGCCTGCGCGCCGCACCAACAGCTCGCCGCCGCGCCCTAAATCAACCCATTCGACTGGGGCAGCGCCTGCAGACTAAGGCGGGAGTAAGCCGCAGACCGTATTTGGCACGGATTGCGGCTCGTATTGAAGAGAAGGAATGACGATAGCCCCGACCGGCGCCGGTAACGGTGCCGGTCGGGGGCTACTACCGAATGTCGCGCCCGCCCGCCAATCAGCGCGGTCCGGACAGCGGCCGTTCAGATTAAGCCTGCAAGGCTTTCAACAAGGCTTGTAACCTGTCGTTGGCATCGCCGAACAACATGCGGGTGTTTTCCAGCACGAACAGCGGATTGCCGACGCCGGCATAGCCGGAGGCCATGCTGCGCTTCATGACGATGGTGGTGCCGCCCTTCCAGCATTCCAGCACCGGCATGCCGGCGATAGGACTGTTCGGATCGTTCAAGGCCGATGGATTGACGATGTCGTTGGCGCCGATGACGATCGACACATCGACATCCGGGAAGTCGTCGTTGATTTCGTCCATTTCCAGCACGATGTCGTAAGGCACCTTGGCTTCGGCCAGCAACACGTTCATGTGGCCGGGCATCCGGCCGGCGACCGGGTGAATCGCGAAGCGCACCTTCTTGCCCTGCCCGACCAGCAACTTGGTGATTTCGTTGACCGTGTGCTGGGCTTGGGCGACTGCCATGCCGTAGCCGGGAATGATGACGATGTTTTTGGATTCGCGTAACAGTTGCGCGGTTTCCTCGGCTTCGATCGGCTGGACTTCGCCCTCGATTTCCGCCGCCTCGCCGCCGCCGGCGGTGCCGAAGCCGCCGGCAATCACGCTGAGGAAATGGCGGTTCATCGCCCGGCACATGATGTAGCTCAAGATCGCGCCGCTGGAACCGACCAGCGCGCCGGTGACGATCAGCAAGTCGTTGCTGAGCATGAAGCCGGTCGCCGCCGCCGCCCAGCCCGAATAGCTGTTCAGCATCGACACCACCACCGGCATGTCGGCGCCGCCGATCGCCATTACCATGTGCACGCCGAACACCAACGCGATGCCGGTCATAATCAACAGCGGCATCAGTGCATCGCCGGCTTCGGCGTTAGCCAAAAACTGACGGCCCAGAATGAAGGTGGCGACGAACAGGGCCAGATTGAGCCAATGCCGGGCCGGCAGCAATACCGGCTTGCCGGTGACCTTGCCGCACAGTTTGCCGAAGGCGATTACCGAACCGGAGAAGGTCACCGCGCCGATGAACACGCCGATGTAGATTTCCAGCTCGTGTATGGTTTTTTCGACGCCGACCAACGTGGAATTATGATCGAGGAAACTGGCGTAACCGACCAACACCGCCGCCATACCGACCAGGCTGTGCATCAGCGCGACCAGTTCCGGCATTTGCGTCATTTCCACCCGCGCCGCCGCGAAGGCGCCGATCGAGCCGCCGATCAACAGCGCGCCGGCCAGGATGCCAAACGCTGTAACGTGGCCGCCGAACACCGTCGCGACAATTGCGATCGCCATGCCCAACATGCCGAAATAGTTGCCGCGCCGGGAAGTGTCCTGCCGGCTGAGACCGCTCAAGCTTAAAATGAACAGAATCGATGCCGAGATGTAAGACATCGTAACTAAACCTTGTGCCATGTTGCCTACTCCTTATTTTCTGAACATTTCGAGCATGCGCCGGGTGACCAGAAAGCCGCCGGCGATGTTGATGGACGCGATCAGGATGGCCACGCCGGACAATACCGTAATCACCAAATTATTCGGCGTCGACACTTGCAGCAAGGCACCGATGACGATGATGCCGCTGATCGCGTTGGTCACGCTCATCAACGGCGTATGCAGCGAAGCGGTGACGTTCCAGATCACTTGATAACCGACAAAGCAGGCCAGCACGAACACCGTGAAATGCGACAGGAACGACGCCGGCGCGACGGCGCCCATGCCGAACAAGGCGGCGCCCGCCAGCAGCATCGGCAGCAGTTGCGCCAGCGCCGATTGGGGTTTCTCCACTTTGGGCTCGACCGCTGGCGCTTCGGTCAGCGGCTTCGGGCTGGCCGAGAGTTTCGGCGGCGGCGGCGGCCAAGTGATCTTGCCTTCCTTGATCACGGTGGCGCCGCGGATCACTTCGTCGTCGAAATTGACGTTGAGCGTGCCGTCCTTGGTCGGACACAAGTCGGTCAGCAAGTGGCGCAAGTTGGTCGCGTAAAGCTGGCTGGACTGGTTGGCCAGCCGGCTGGGCAGATTGGTATAGCCGATGATGGTGACGTCGTGCTTGACCACCACCCGGTCTTTTTCGGTCAGCGCGCAGTTGCCGCCTTGCTCGGCGGCCAAATCGACGATGACGCTACCGGGCTTCATCGATTTCACCATGCCGGCGGTAATCAGTTCCGGCGCGGGTTTGCCGGGAATCAGCGCGGTGGTGATGATGATGTCCACTTCCATCGCCTGGCGGGCGAACAGCGCCATCTCGGCTTCGATGAACTCCTTGGACATGGTTTTGGCGTAACCGCCGCTGCCGGAACCGTCTTCATGAAAATCCAGCATCAGAAATTCGGCGTCCATGCTTTCGATCTGTTCCTTGACCTCGGGGCGAGTGTCGAAGGCGCGGACGATCGCCCCCATGCCCTTGGCGGCGCCAATCGCCGCCAAACCGGCCACGCCGGCACCGATGACCAAGACCTTGGCCGGCGGTATCTTACCAGCGGCGGTGATCTGACCGGTGAAAAAACGACCGAAATGCTGGGCGGCTTCGATCACCGCCCGATAGCCGGCGATATTGGCCATCGAGCTCAGCGCGTCCATTTTTTGAGCTCGCGACATGCGCGGCACGCTATCCATCGCCAACACAGTGGCGTTTTTGGCCGCCAATTGCTGCATCAGCGCGTCGTTTTGGGCCGGCCAAATAAAGCTGATCAGGGTCTGGCCGTCTTTCAGCAATTCCGCCTCGTCTATCGCCAGTTCCGGGTGACGTTCCGGCGCCCGGACCTTCATGACAATGTCGGACTCCTGCCAGACCGCCTTGGCGTCGGGCAAAATCTTGACGCCGACTTCCTGGTAGGCTTCGTCGCTGATATTGGCCGCCGCGCCGGCGCCCGATTCCACGCAGACTGTAAAGCCCAGCTTGATGATTTTTTCCGCCGCTTCCGGCGTGGTAGCGACGCGTTTTTCGCCGTCGTGAATTTCTTTGGGTACGCCGATTCTCATGTTGTCTCCTGTCGTTGTTATAGGGAGGAATATGGCTAACCAAACTTCAACGTTGCCCGGCGACGTAGCAGCGGCCAAACGGCCGCGACGACTCGGACGGCAACCGGTTAAGCTTAACCCATCCGGCGCGGGCCGGGTCAATTATTCAGGCGGCGATTTTCCCGAGTTTGGCATTGAACGGCGCCGATTTTGATCGGCTACGAGAAGTCGGGCGACGGTTAAGCCACGAAGAGCCGGCTTCGCCGTGCCGCGCGAACAGCCCAGGTCGGGCACAGGCATTGCAAGGCCGGGACTAGCGCGTCATCAACACCAACAAGCCTTGCATCAACGCCAACGGCGTCGGCGGACAGCCGGGAATCGTCGCATCGACCGGAATTACATTCGCCACCGCGCCGCAACTGGCGTAGGACACGCCGAACTCGCCGCCGCAAGTCGCGCAATCGCCGACCGCCACTACCCACTTAGGATCCGGCGTGGCCTGGTAGGTCCGGATCAACGCGGTCTGCATGTGCCGCGATACCGGCCCGGTCACCAACAATACATCGGCGTGGCGCGGCGAAGCGACGAAGTGAATCCCGAAGCGCTCGATGTCGTAATACGGGTTGTTCAGCGCGTGAATTTCCAACTCGCAGCCGTTGCAGGAACCGGCATCCACCTGACGAATCGCGATGCTGCCGGAAAACTTGCGGTCGACGTGGCGCTTGATTTCAATGCCCAGAGCCTCCAACTCCGCGTCCTTGGGCACGCTCACCCGCTCGGTGACGATGCCGGTGGTCAGGATTTTCTTAAACTGTTTCAGCATGGCCGCTACCTATAAGTCGTTGCCGGAATAGGAGCCGTTCACGGATTTGTTGCACACCGGAAAATCCGGCACGATGTTGTTCAACACCAATTTTTCCAGTGCCGGCCAGTTCAACTGACTGGGATCGCGCGGATAGAACCGGGCGATGCGGTTGCCGGCTTCGAAAGCCACGAAGCTGACGATCTCGCCGCGCCAGCCGTCGACGATGCCCAGGCCCCGGCTGCCGGCCGCCGGGATGTGCCACTCGCCGACCAGCGCGCCCGGCGCCAGCCGGTCGATAAACTGTTCGATCAGCTTCATCGAGGCGATGATTTCCTTATAACGCACCCAAAAACGCGAGGCGATATCGCCCTGATTTTCCAGCGCCACCTTGAAACCGACCGCGTCGTAGGGCGGATAGGCCGCATCGCGGCGCACATCGAAATCCTGACCGCTGGCCCTACCGACATAGCCGACGGTGCCGTAGGCGGCAGCGATATCCTCGGACAAAAATCCGGCGGTATATAGACGGTCTTCCAGCGACGAATTCAAATCCAGCGTGGTCATTAGATCGGCCAATTCGTCTCTGAGCTTGACGATACCGACGCGCATGGCTTGGCATTGCTCAGCCGACAAGTCCGATGTCACGCCGCCAGGAACGACGCAATCCATCATCAGCCGATGCCCGAACATCGCGGCCTGGGTGCGCAACCAGTCTTCGCGCAATCGGGTAAATTGGATTTGCGCGAACGTAAACGCCACGTCGTTGCAGATCGCGCCGATGTCGCCAAGATGATTGGCGACCCGCTCGCGTTCGGCCAGAATGCCGCGTATCAGCGCCGCGCGCGGCGGAATGTCGACACCGGCCGCCCGCTCCATCGCCATGCAGGCGGCCCAGGCGTGGCCGACGGTCGTATCGCCGGACACCCGGCCGGCCAACCTGGCCAAGCCTGGCGGATCGCGGCCCTCGGCGATTTTTTCGATGCCTTTATGGACGTAACCCAGGCGTTCTTCCAAGTTCAAAATCAATTCGCCGACCGCCTGAAAGCGGAAATGGCCGGGCTCGATGATACCGGCATGGACCGGGCCGACCGGGATTTCGTAGGTGCCGGCCCCGTGTGATTTAACGAAGGCATAATCCATGTCCGGCGGCGTCACGGTTTCCGGCCGGCCCTCGACCGGAAAATCCTTGCATAGCGGATGTTGGTGCTTGTCCCATGCCTTGTGGCGCGTCCAGGGCCGGTTATCCGGATGGCCGACGAACTGGATGCCGAACATATCCTGGGTGTGGCGCTCGCTGCGATTGGCGGCCGGATACACGCCGGCCTGACTGGGCACTTCCGGCTTTGCCGGACCCAGCTCGGTTTGCGCCCAAAGATAAACGCCGTGTTTTTCCAGCAATACATGCACGACAAAACCGGCCGCGCGTTGTTGGGCCCAGCCGGCCGACCAGCGCACGCTATCGGCTAGCGCCAGCTCGGCCAACGTGCGCCAATGTTCGGAAGCCACCCGCCAACGGGAAATGGCGTCGCCGGCGGCGTCCGATTCGACGGCGACGCCGGCCGCCGAGAGGGATGAGCGCAAGGCTTGGGTCCAATTCGGATTGCTCATAGCGGCACGCTCCCGGAAATCAACTGCGTGGCTTGCGAAAACCAATTCGCCAGAAAATCGGGAATTGCCAGACCCAACCACAATACCAGCGCCAGATGAATCATCACCGGCCACAGATTGGCTTTAATCGGCTGCTGGCCCTCGGGGCGCTCGCCGTAGACGATGGGTTGAATGTGGCGAAACAGCCCGGCGAAGGCAACGCCTATTCCCAGCAACAATACCGGCGCCAGCCACGGATAACTATGCATCGTCGCCACCAATACCAAAAACTCACTGGTGAACACGCCGAACGGCGGAAAGCCGGCAATCGCCACGGTACCGATCAACAGCCCCCAACCGATCTCGGGTTGAGTTTTGATCAAACCGCGAATTTTCTCCATCTGCTGGGTGCCCGCCAGTTGCGCGGCATGGCCCACTGTCACGAAGATCGCCGATTTGGTCAACGAATGCACCGTCATGTGCAGCAGCGCCGCGAAGGTCGCCGATGCGCCGCCCATGCCGAAGGCAAAGGTCATCACGCCCATGTGCTCTATCGACGAGTAACTGAACAAGCGCTTGATGTCTTTTTGCCGGTGCAAAAACAAGGCGGCCACCAAAAACGACAGCAAGCCGAATCCCATCATCAACAAACCGGCCATGTTGGTGTGGGTGGCGCCGTCCACCAGCATCTTATTGCGCACCACCGCGTACAAGGCGTCGTTGAGCAACAATCCGGACAACACCGCCGACATCGGCGTCGGGCCTTCGGAATGCGCATCCGGCAACCAGTTGTGCAAGGGCACCAAACCAATCTTGGTGCCGTAACCGATCAGCATGAACACGAAGGCCAGCTCCAAAATTTCCGGATTCAAGCGCGCGGCGTTGTCGAACAGCACCGACCACAGCAAGGCGTTATCGCCGTCGCCGATCTGCACCGCCGCGTAATACAGCAAAATCGTGCCGAACAAGGCCTGAGCGATACCGACCCCGCACAGAATGAAATATTTCCAGGCGGCTTCTATCGATTCCGGTGTGCGGTAAAGGCTGACCAATAATACGGTCGCCAGCGTCGCCCCCTCCATCGCCACCCACATCACCCCCATGTTGTTGGTGGTCAATACCAGATACATTGCCAGCATAAAGCCTTGATACATCGAGTAATACAGCTTCAGCCGCTTCTCGGTCAATTTACCCCGGTGCTTTTCGTGCTCCATGTAAGGCGCGGAAAAAATCGAGGTGGTCAAGCCGACAAAGGCGGTCAACACGATCAGATACACGTTGAACGAATCGACGATGAAGGCCTTGCCGGCCGACAGAATGGTGCCGTTGTTCAGCACATTGACCGCCAGCCAAATCGTCGCCAGCAACGTAACGGCGTTGAAGCGCACGTTGAGTTGGCCGGTTTCGCGCTGGTGACCGACAAACGCGAAAAACAGGATGCCAATCAGCGGAATCAACATGACCAGATAAGCGGCGATCATCGGTCCACCTCGTGCAAACGGTTCATGCGATCGACATCCAGCGAGTCGATGCTGGTGCTGATATGAAAGAAAAAGATCCCGAACAACACCGCCGCGACCAGCACGTCGAAGGCTATCCCCAATTCGACGACCATCGGCATGCCGCGCGTGGCCACGATGGCGGCGAAAAACAATCCGTTTTCGATGGACATGAAGCCGACCACGTGGGCAATCGCCTGGCGATGCGAAATCATCAACAACATCCCCAGCAGCACCACCGACAGGCTGACCGCCAATGCATTCAACATCACCGCCGACGAGGTCTGCACGATGGGATGCAGCACGTAATAGCTGAACACCATCAGCGCCGCGCCGCCCAGCATCACGAAGGTGTTGTTTTTCAAGGCCTCCACGTCGCGGTGCAGATTCAGCATCAGTACCTGCCGCCGCAGCATCCACGGAATGAACAACACCTTCAGCACCAAGGTCAACAGCGCGGAAATGTAAAGATGATGGCTATCCAGGCTGTAGGCCGCCAAAGCCGTGGTCAGCGTCAACAGCAAACCTTGCAGCGCGAACACGAAGATCAGCCGCAACAAACGCCCCTGCCCCAGCATCAGAAACGAGGTCAAACCGACCAGCGCGGCCATCGACAAAATCGCCTGGGTGTAAAAATCCTGTTGTTCGAGATTCATCAGCGCGCCGCCTCCAAGATGATGTGACTCAACATGCCCAGCAAACCCAGCAAGTAGGCGAAGCTGAGATATTCCTGCACCCGAAACAAGCGCATCTTCGCCACCAGGGTTTCCGAAATCGCCAAGCACACCGCCAACACCGCCAACTTGCCCGCAATCGCCAGCAAGCCGTAGCCAAGCGCCGGCAACGTCAATTCCCGCGCAATACCCCAAGGCGCGAAGATATTGGCGAGCAACACCCCGTACAACGCCAACTTCAACTGACTGGCCCACTCGATCAACGCCAAATGGCGGCCGCTGTATTCCAGGATCATCGCTTCGTGGATCATCGTCAGCTCCAGGTGAGTGGTCGGGTTGTCGACCGGAATCCGGCCGGTCTCGGCAATCGCCACCAGCATCAGCGCGAACATCGCGAACACGAAGGACGGCCTTAACACCAAGCCTTCGTAGAGTACATGTTCGATCGCCAGCGACAGATTGGTGGTCGATGCGGTCATCGTCAGCGTAAACACCGCCATCAGCATTGCCGGTTCGGCCAGCGACGAAATCGTCATTTCCCGCGACGCGCCCATGCCGCCGAACGCGGTCCCGATGTCGAGCGCGGCCAGCGCCAGAAAAAACCGGGCAAACGCAAAAAATCCGACCAACACAATCACGTCGGCGCTGGCCGAGGTCGGCAAGTCCACTGCAATCAACGGCACCACCGATGCGGCCAGCACCATCGCCGAAAACACGATATACGGTGTGTAGATGAATAGCCACGAAGCATGTTCGGCCACAACCGGCTGTTTACGGGTTAACTTAAGCAAATCGCGATAGGGTTGCAGCAAGGACGGCGCCCGGCGATTTTGCAAATGGCATTTGCACCATTTCAACCAACCGCTCAGTAGCGGCGCCAAGGCCACGAACAGCGAGGTTTGGAGCACGGCAACGAACCAGTTCATAGGCTGACCACCCACAACATCAAAATTAACGTAGCAAACGAGTAACCGAGATAAACCCGGATATTACCGGTCTGGATGCGGCCAACCAGCCTGGCCAGTTGATTGATGCCATGGGCAATGGGTAGATAGAGCCTGGGCCAGCTGTGATCCTGCACTTGCAGGCGATAATGGATGGCCGCGACCTCGATGTCACCCGCACCGTGCATGTCTTTGTCAATCTGCTCGTCGATCAACCAGACCTTGGCGAAGATGCGCCGGAACGGCATCGTAAACGCACTGCAACTGTATTGCATGCGCGCGTTCAATCCGCCGAAGCCGCAATCCCAAGCCGGCGCGCGGCGCATGGTTTTAGTTTCCGGATTGCGGCGCAGATACCAGAACGCCGCGCCGGACGCCAACAAAACGCTGATCAACACCAACAGCGGCGCGTAGGATGCCTGTTGATGCGACACCGGCGCCAGCCGCAACCAGCTCAGCGCGGTGTCGTTGGGCAAGGCTTGACCCAACAATTGCCTGGCCACCTGATTGAGTAAGTCGATGATGAAAGCCGGAAAAATCCCGATGAAAAAACATAAGCCAGCCAACAATTTCAAGGCCAACAGCATGCCGCGATCGTCCACTTCCTGGGCTTTTTCGGCGTTGCGCGAACGCGGCAACCCCAGGAAAATCATGCCGAACACTTTGACGAAGCAAGCCGCCGCCAAGGCCGCGGTCAACGCCAGGGCCGCCGCCGATACCGGTATCAGACTGCGCAATACGCCGTTTTCCAGCACGTCTACCTGCAGTGCGGTCTGGAAGGCCAGCCACTCCGACACAAAACCGTTGAACAGCGGCAGCGACGAGATACTCATGCAACCGATCAAGAACAGGAAACTGGTTTTGGGCAAGCGTTGGATCAGCCCGCCCATCGTATCGATATTCAAATCGTGAACCTGATGCTGCAGTATGCCGGCCCCTAAAAACAACAGGTTTTTGAACAAGGCGTGGTTGAAGGCATGAAATAAGGCCGCCAACAAACCCAAGGCCGCCAGTTGCGGAAAGCCGTTGGCCATGTAGATCACCGCCAAGCCCAGCACCATGAAGATAATGCCGATGTTTTCCACCGAACTGTAGGCCAGCAAGCGTTTCAGGTTGGGTTGCATCATCGCATAGAGAATGCCGCCCAAGGCCGAGATCGTGCCCAGCACCAACAGCACGACGCCCCATTGCCAATGCACGTCGCCCAGCAAATCGAAGCAAAACCGGATCAGTCCGTAGACGGCCACCTTCAGCATGACGCCGCTCATCAGCGCGGAAATATGCGACGGCGCGACCGGATGCGCTTCCGGCAACCAAACATGAATCGGCACGATGCCGGCCTTCATGCCGAAACCCAACAGGGCCAGCACGAAAGCCAAGGTCGCCCAATTCGAGGACAGTTGCGCTTGACGCAAGGCGTCGAAGGTAAAGCCGTCGGTAAAGGCCGCCAACACCCCAAATCCCAGAATGATGGCGAGCGCGCCGACCTCGGCCATCAGCAAATACAGAAAAGCGGCGCGGCGGTTGGCCGGGTGTTCGTGCTGAAACGCCACCAGGAAATAACTGGCGACCGACATCAGCTCCCAGGCGATCATGAAAAAGAAGGCGTCGTCCGCCAATAGAACCAACAACATACCGGCAACGAACAGACCGGTGAACAAGCCCAACACCGCGAACGGATGTTTTTCTTCCTGATAGGCTGTGACATAACCCGGCCCGTACAGGCTGACCGCGCCAACGGCGATGCCGATTATCAAGTAGAAGAAACCGGACAGACCGTCGAAACGTACATGCCAAGGCAACCACGGCAAGCCCAAGCCAATTCGGTCGGTGACCACCGAGGTTTGACCCAACAGCACCCACAAACCGGCCAGAATCGCGGCAACCCCCGCCGCTCCCAGCAGCCTAAATACCGTGGCTTTCATTAACACCGCGTACCGGCTCTCTTCCAACCAGGCATCGGCGCTAGGCCGCCATGGCCGCCCGCCCGGCAAACGCCCGAACGCGGCGTGGCCGAGCCGAAGCAGATCGGCGCGTCGGTTGACCAGCAGCGCCAACAGCCCGGACGCGAAACTCAACAGGACCGCGGCATAGGCCAGTATCAACGCCATGGGGCTGTCTCGCCGGTTTTAGCCGAATTCGCTTCCGAACTGTTCATCACCACACCTCGCCGATCTTGGATTACGACAGTTGCGCTCAGGCAATACCCGAGCCAATCGCGTTAACGCCCTTACAAAACAAGCGATCGAACCATCACCGTGCGCTTGATCGACTCTCCAGCGAAACTTTTGGTTGATTTCAACCGGCGCAATTGGTTGATCCGAACCAGTTTCACCACACTGAAGCAGTCTCCCCCCTGCCTAAGCAAAGCATCGGAACGACTTACGCCACACGGTCTGACGAACACTGTACGCCCACTTTCCGGTGTCAAGTGAGTTATCTCGCAAAGCGCCGATGCCGTTATTCACAGACGCCAACCGGCGCTGGATTTATTGTTTCATTACGCCGAAACGGTCGCGGAAGACAACAGAAACGACCGCCGGCACGGGATTCCAGTCCTTAGAGCCGGCGCATCGTTGACAAACGCGCCATTCGATTTCAACCCACTCCGGAGGTATGCGCGATGAGCCAGCCGATTTTGGAAAGATCGCGGACCGATGACACCCAGCACGGCGGCGGCTGCCCGTTTCACGCCGGCGTGACCGAGACGCCGGAACCGGCCGAACTGCGCCAGGACGATCTGCTGTTTCTGCCGATGCACAAACGCACGATTGCCCAATACGTCACCAACGAGAGCGGCGCCACCGAACTACGCCTTTATTACGAAGACAAGGAAATCAGCTTCGACGAACCCGAGTTGTTCGCATTCGGCGAAAACCTGGCCAAGCAAGCCAGCTTTCCAGCCAAAAGCGCCACCGGTTGGGGCCAGGGCTACGATTGGCCGGTGGTTAAGGATCTGCTTGAAGAGTTGATTCTACAAGGCATCCTGCAAACCACCAACCCGGCACCCGCCCCTAAAATGGCGCAAACCGGCGCCAACCACCTACTACCAACGGCTCCCGGTCAATCGCCGCGCACTTGGTTCGAATGCGAGGCCATCATGGCCGAACTGACCGGCCGACCGGTGGAATTGGGCTATCTGGAATTGATGATCCCGGTATTTCGGGTGGCTCATATCGCGATGGATAACGAAGGCCGCCAAGTCGGCGAATCCAACGTCTTCCCGAAACCGTTGCGCGTCGAAGTGCCGACCGAATGGACGACCTGCCCCTACCCCGGCAGCCGCTACCAAAACGAGCGGCCGATGAATTTGACCGCGCTGAAAAGCATGGGCCAGCATTGGTTGCCGGCGATGGCCGCCTTGCTGCAAATCCGCGAAGCCTATCTGCGGCGTTTTCCGGAAGCCCGCGCCGGCTGGACCGTCGGTCATTTGGAGCGATTATCGGCGCTGGTGCTGGCGGTTCCGGCCTACCAACTAATGAAAACCGCGCCCCGCGTCGCGAACGGCGAGTTGCATCCGGTGTTGTCATCGATGTACCGCGTCACCGACGGTGTGCGGATGACCACCCATCAAATGCTGTTCCTGCCGGTCGTCGAAACCACGCTCGCCCCGGACGCGCCGATGACAGCCCAAGGCATTTACGACTACGCCGAACGCAACTACGTGTTTCAGTCCGCGCACGGCGTTTGCGCCGGACCGCGCAAGATGATCGAAGAATTTTTGGGCGTGCTGGTCGACGGCACGACGCTGGCCGGCATGGACGACGTTCCGCAAGCCCCGGAGGTCGCGGCCGCGCTGGACGCATTGCCGGCGGCGTTGGATTACGGCCTGTACGGCTTGCAGGCCCACGCCATCGCTTTCTCGGTATGGCCGCTGATGAGCCGCCACTACGAAGAGCTGTGGACGATTTTGGATACCTGGCCGAACGTCGATTCCGAGCGATTTAACGCGTTCAAGGCGCTAGTGCAAACTCAGATCAAGCAGTTGCAATCCAAATCACTGATCGCCAGCGAAGCATGGCGGGCCGATCGGGAAAAGGTCTACGCCGACATGTATCAAAAAACCTGCGAAGGTCTGGGACTGACGGCGAATGCCGACAGCTTGGCCGAACGCATCGCGCCGCCGGCGCTTAGCGCCTATCACCGGATCGCCGAGGCGCAATTGCGCGGCATCTTGAGTACGCAATTCGGCCGGCCGGCCTACGAAGCGGCGGCGTTCGAGCGCTTGATTCGCTGCTTGATGAAGTATTTCCGCCGCGAGCAAGGCATTTTGGCCGCCGCCGAACAAACCCAGCAAGCGATCAATCGACTGCTCGGCCGCCCGCAACCCGAGCGCGAATTCTCGGCGGCGGATTTGAATATCTACAACCTGCTGCTCGGCGAAGTCCAGCGTATTCCGCACATCGGCGAAGTCTTCGAACAGTTGTTCCACGTTGAGATACGGGTGACCAAGAGCAACATCGACATTCGCGAGCACGGCTAGCCCGGCACGCGGCCTCGGCTAGGGATGGCCGAGCGCCTCTAACGATTATGTTCGCGTTAATCATGACAAGGATGCGCGACCGTCGCCTCGGGCATCGTTCGCCTGAACTCGGCCGGCAGGACGCTTAGCCATCGCCATCCGCGGCTACCGGGCCTGAGCGATCGATACCGGGGCGGCGGCGACGATTAACGCGAACATAGCCTTTCGGGTCGGCCTATCGAGTTGGGGCCGGACGCGCGGGCGGATCGGCCGGATGGTTTAACGGGGCGTCAACCCTATTCCGGCGTGGCGCCAGCGATTTTGAATATAGAGGATGGTCGGACCGCGCCGGCGCAGCGGATCGCGGGCGGTCAAACTCGAACCGGATCAGTCGGCATGGGGCCGGCGAATCGACGTGCGATGGGCACGGGTATAAAGAGGAGAGTGTCATGAAAGTAAAATCCAACATTCGTGCTGGTTTGGCTGTCAAATTGGGCAGTTCAGTCGGCGGCCGTTGCAGCGGCGGCATCGTACTGGCCTAAGCCAAAACCCTAGAGGGAAAAGGACGTCCCTCGCTTCTTGGCTCGGCCGGCCACCAGCCGGCCGAGCCAACCTTATTTTGAAACACTAATAACGCCCGGACCGGTTTCTCCAAACCCAAACCGCGGAATCAACGGCGAGATTGCAAGCCATCCTTCGTCACGGCAACCCGGTCTCGCAGGGGTTGCGATCCAAGCATTCCGGGACATGATCGAATAAACATCAAGAGGACTGTCATGTACCGCCACCTGTTTAGCGCACGCACCATCGAACCGGCCGCCCATTCCCGAGCCGCCAGGATTTTTCTGAACACCGCCTTGATAACCGGCCTGCTGGCCGGTGCCGGCGTCTCCGCCAATACCACCATCGTGCAAGCGCCGGCCGACGCTCGCTCCTTTGGCTTGGAATCCTTGCGTCTGGCCGTGCGACAAGACGGCGGCGCGCCGCTGCCGGAAGGACTGGACCGCTTCGTCAAGAACCGCGAAGCGGCCCTGCAACTGGGCAAGGCGCTGTTCTGGGACAGCCAAATCGGCAGCGACGGCGTGCAGGCCTGCGCCAGTTGCCATTTTCACGCCGGTGCCGACAGTCGCGCTAAAAATCAACTCAACCCCGGCTTTCTCGCGGTAGCCAATGCCAAAACCAATCCGATCGACGGTTTTGCCAACGCAAACAAAATCAATGCCGCCGATTTCGAAATCAAGGGCCCGAACGCCAGGTTAACCCGCCAGGACTTCCCGTTCGTCAAGACCATCGACAGCGTGGTCCAAGGCGCCAATAGCGCCATCGATCCCAGCACCGGTAACAGCAACGACATCGCCGGCTCGATGGGCATGTTGTACACCTTTTTCGACCACGTAAACCCCGGCCTCGCCGTCGATAGCGGCACGCCGGTCCAGGACCCGGTCTGGAACCTGTTCGGCAAGAAGAACGTGCGCCGCTCGGTCCCGCGCAACGCGCCGTCGGTGATCAACGCGGTGTTCAACTTCAGCAACTTCTGGGACGGCCGCGCCAATCCGCATTTCAACGGCCAGGACGGTTTCGGCGACCAAAATCCCAACGCCGCGATCGTCGTCAACACGCCGGACGGATTGGCCCTGGAACAAATCTCCCTAGCCCAGGCCAGTTTGGCGTCGCAGGCGATGGACCCGACCGTCAGCTTCGCGGAAATGTCGTTCGGCGACCCGCGTCAAAAATCAACCACCGACCCCAGCCTGCCTAACGGCCGCAGCTTTCCGGAAATCGGCAAAAAACTGTTGGCGGCATCCGCCGCGACCGGCAAACCCTTAACGCCGCTGGGACAGCAAGTCGTGCATCCCGAGGACTCGGTGCTGGGCGGCCTCGCCAAGGCGCCCTATCGCGGCCTGGATACGACTTACGCCGATTTGATCAAGGCCGCGTTTAACGACCAATATTGGGAATCCGACGAAGCCATCGAAGCGCCCGGCATCGTCTTCAACCAAATGGAATACAACTTCAGCCTGTTTTTCGGGCTGGCGGTGTCGCTGTACGAATCGACGTTGGTCGCCGACCGCAGTTATTTCGACGTCTGGATGGAAACCGGCCGCTTTAACGCAGGCTTCGGCGACAAGGAACTGGCCGGCTTGAATCTGTTCGTCAACCAGGGCCAGTGCGTGCAATGCCACGCCGGTCCGGAACTGACCAAAGCCTCGATCCGCGCCGCCAACCAGGGTAAAAACCTGATTCGGCCGATGACTATGGCCGACGGCAGCGCCCTTTACGATAGCGGCTTCTACAATATCGCGGTGACGCCAACCACCGACGACTTGGGCCGAGGCGGCTCCGACAATGCCAATCTACCGCTGGCGTTTGCTCGTCAGGCGCTGATGCAGCGCCGGAATTTCGAAGCCAATCAAGCCTTACCGGCCGGCGAGCCGCGAAAACCCGACCCGATTCCGTTCCCAATTCTGGGCAACGATGCGATTCCAGCGCTGAGCGAAGACGGCAACAGCGCGGTCTGCACGGATGCCAACCATAATCAGATCTGCGATCCCGACGAAATCCTCAACCGGGACTTTAAACGGGCGGCGGTCGATGGCGCTTTCAAAACCCCCGGCCTGCGCAACAGCCAATTGACCGGCCCCTACTTTCACAACGGCGGCGTCGCGACGTTACGGCAGGTGGTGCAGTTTTACAATCGCGGCGGCAACTTTTGCCACTTCAACGCGCCGGATCTCGCCCCCAACATCAAACCGCTGGGCTTGACCGACCTGCAAGAGGAAGAACTGGTCTCCTTTCTGGTGTCGTTGACCGACCAACGCGTGCGCTACCAAAAAGCGCCGTTCGACCATCCGGAACTGCGTCTGCCGATCGACGGCCGCCCCTACCAACCGCTGGCGAGAATCGGCGCGGTCGGCGCGAGCGGCTCCCACCACCCGCTGCCCACCTTCCTGGACCTGGACCCCAACGACGCGATCCTGACGCCGACGGGCAGTTGCGTATTGGAATAAACGGCAATCGCGGACAAGGCGTCAATGTCTTGGTACTGGAGCCCAGCGGCCAATTCGCCGTCGGCCGGCAAGCCGCTGATTTGAACCATCCCGATTTAATCGGCAATCAAAGCGCCCATTTCGTCGATACCCACGACCATTCGGTTCACGCCACGGCCGTGGGTAAGCAGGAAGGATTTAATCCTATTCGCCCCGGGACGAGCACTGACGTAAAAGACTTATAAATCAACGCCTAGCGAATAGAACAATGCTTGAATCAGCTGACTTCAGCCGATGTCATTGATTTGTCATTTTTATAAAATACGCTCTTTTGCACATCTTCATTCGGTTCGCTTATTCGCGCCAACATGCCCCTCGAAAAAATACTGCTCGTTCTTAGCGTTATGGCCCTGTCGGTACTGGGTTGGTACATCTACACGCCGCCTTACCATTCACCGCGCGAGTATCCGCCGCTAGCGGAAGCCGATCGGCAACGCATGGATTTGCAGTTGTTCAACGAGCTGGCGGTCAACGGTTCAAGGCCGCCGCTTTATACGGTCGAAAGGCGCCGGCAATTGATCCTGGACATGGCCAAACAAGGCTTCGAAGTAGCCGATCTGGCGTATCAACTGTTGAATATCGGCCCCACCGTTAATTCCGGTCGGCATTGGCTGATGCCGTGGGAGCGCTCGGCTTACCACCATTTGCGCAGGCTGGCCGACGCCGGCGACCCATCGGCGCAATGTTTGGCGGCGTTGGTGATCGCCCGCTGGGATTTGGACATGCGGAATTACGAACGTTATGTCGTGCAGGCGGCGAATGCCGGGCAGCCGTATTGCATTTTCTTGATGAGTGCGATTCTTAATCCCCCGGCAAAATACTGGCAACAAACACCTGTGGATGAGCGTAAAAGCGAGGAACTACGGGTTTTAGCTGCAAGAAAAGGAGTGGAGTGGGTTCAACTTTATTTGACGAGCTTACCGCTAAACGCGCGCAGCGGATGAACGTCATTGGCGCTTTGCTTTCATCGGGTCGATTAATGCTGACTAAGCTGTGGCAAAGCGTCAATGGTCTGTGGTTTTTTGGCTTTCTGATGGCATTGGTCCAACGCGTCAGCAAGCCATTGGTGGTGATTTTAGATAATGCGTCCATTCATACGGCCAAAAAACTGAAGCCGTATTGGGATTTGCTGGAAGAGAAAGGTATTCGATTTTATTTCCTGCCGCCCTATAGCCCTGAGTTGAATCGGATTGAATTGCTGTGGCATAAAATGAAATATGAATGGCTGCCATTCAAAACATTTATGCCGGATGAGCTTGAGCAGGCTATTGACGAAATTGGCCGAGGGTTTGGCTCACAATACACGCTAACTTTTTGCTAAGAGCTTATTCATTGCCATCTGCGTAATTGGTGTCCGCGACATGGCGTAAGGCCCTTTCGAACTGACGTCGGTTTTGATCGCTTCCTTCAGGTTAACGCTCAAACTTACAGTGAATGATCTTGGTGCGCGGCATCGTCACCGTTTAAGCGCCAAGGGTAGAGATTACAGGAGCTTATATATCTGCCCATTAGCAACAGCGCATACACCGTCCGCGCCATTGGTGCAGTTCTGGGACTGGCCGGTAATTTTCCGATAACGCAATAAAAAACCCGCCAAGCCTTATAGCTTGCGGGTTTCTGATCTTCCTTGAGTTTCTCTGAATCGAGAAATGGTGGCGACACCGGGAATCGAACCTGGAACCTCGGGGTTATGAATCCCGCGCTCTAACCGGTTGAGCTATGTCGCCACTGACATCAACTCAAGAGCCGCATAGTGTATGACAAGCTGGTTTTTGTGTCAAACGTTGAAACGGAAATGCATGACATCGCCGTCTTGCACCTTGTACTCTTTACCTTCCAAACGCCATTTTCCAGCATCCTTAGCGCCCTGTTCGCCATTGTAGCTGACAAAATCTTGATAAGAGATCACTTCGGCCCGGATGAAGCCTTTTTCGAAATCGGAGTGGATAACGCCCGCGGCTTGCGGCGCGGTCGCGTTCACGGGAATGGTCCAAGCGCGGACTTCCTTGACGCCGGCTGTAAAATAAGTGGACAAATTCAACAACTGATAGGCGGCGCGAACGACGCGATCCAGCCCTGGTTCATCCAAACCCAGATCCTGCAAAAACTCCTTTTTCTCTTCGTCTTCGAGCTGAGCGATCTCGGCTTCGATTGCTGCGCAGACCGCGACAACCGAGGAGCCTTCCTTTTCCGCGAATGCCCTGACTTGATCCAGCATCGGGTTATCGTCGAAACCGTCGTCCTGTACGTTGGCGATGTATAGAGTCGGCTTGATGGTGATCAAGCATAACTCCTTGATCAACTTGACTTCATCGTCACTCAAGCCGAGCGTGCGGACCGGCTCACCCCGATTCAATTGTTCCAACACCCGCTCCAACACTTCTTTTCGGGCCAATTCGTCTTTGTTTCCGGACTTGGCGATTTTCGCCGCTTTCTGCAATGCTTTTTCGACCGATGCCATATCGGCCAATGCCAATTCGGTATTGATCACCTCAATATCGCCAATCGGATCGACCTTGCCCGCCACGTGAATAACGTTGTCGTCTTCAAAGCATCTGACGACATGAACAATGGCATCGGTTTCGCGGATATTTCCCAGAAATTGGTTACCCAAGCCTTCGCCCTTGGACGCACCGGCCACCAGTCCGGCAATATCGACGAATTCTATCGTCGTCGGCAGTATGCGCTCGGGTTTGACGATTTCCGCCAGTTTATCCATGCGCGGATCGGGGACCGGGACCACGCCGACGTTGGGATCGATGGTGCAAAAGGGATAGTTTTCGGCGGCGATCGTGGCTTTGGTCAACGCATTGAATAAAGTCGATTTACCGACGTTGGGCAAGCCAACGATTCCGCAATGAAGTGCCATGGCAATAATTCAGCAGTGATGAGAGTCGATGAAACCCGGCGGGGCCGGAGTACGAAAAGCCCGGAATTATAGCAAGGAATGGGCCAGCAAACATCAGGACAAACGCGGTATCTCGATGCCAAATCTCCGGATGAAAGCCACTGGATTTAAGCGGTCGCCACGAAAACAATGACGGCAATAGCCGCCTAACGCTTAGTAGTTGTAATACCAACGCCCGGTGTCCCAGCGCCAGTGGTAGTTATATCCGCTAGACCAATAGTTATAGAAGGTCGAACGCCAGCGATCCCAATAGCGGTAGTTGCTTTGCAAGGTTTGCCGAGCTTGGGTAGCTTCCTTTAGCAGCGTACGCGCCTCTTTGTCGCCCTTGCTCGCGGTCATGCTCAGCCATTTTTCGGCCTCGCCGGGGTCCGACCCCATTTCGCCCAAGCCGGTCAAGTACAAACGTCCCAGCGCTTTCTGGGCTTCGAAATGCCCGCGCTCGCCGGCGCTGCGCATCCATTCCACGGATTTATGCGTATTTTGTTTGATGCCGTCACCGCGAAATAGCCGTAATGCTAAATCGTAGGCGGCGGAAGGGTCTTTTTCCGCGAGGGCTTCCAGATCGGCCATCCGCTGATTGGCGGCTTCCTCCTCCGGACTGCGTTTGGCCGGGTCGAAGCTTGCGTAATTCCTGGGCCGGTCGGCGCAACCGCTTTCGTCGCAAATGGTAACGGTGTTGACGTTTGCGACCGGCGGCGGCGTCTGCGTACACCCCGGCAAAGTCGCGATTTCCCATAGAATTGCTATCCAGAACGATGCTTTCATATTTGTCGGTCTCGTTATCGCGTTAGTTTCTAACTTGAGCTATCATGCCGGCCTATCTTATTTGCTAATCGGCGCGTTAGACAACTGGTTTTCACGTTCACCCCCGTGTATTTTCAAAGAGAATTGACCCACACAACTGAGGAGTTTTTATGAGCAAACGGCCCACTAACAAAATCTGGCTATCGGCTGTCATGGCGACCCTAAGCGGCTGCGCCACGCAACAAGCGGGATTGCAAACGGGCGGCAGCAGCCAAATGGTAACCGGTTCCGCGGGGGGAGCAACCAGTGTGAATGCGAATAAATCCTTGGAGCGTTGCGCTACCCCGCTGGGAACCTTGGCCGTGGCCGACGGCCGCTTCAGCGGCTCCAGCAACGTAACCACAGTCGAACCCTTGATTCGGCTGGCGGTGCAACAATCGAATTGCTTTGTTTTAACCTCTATCGGCAACAGGGCCACTCGGGCGCTGATCAATGAAATCACCGGCGAGCAGCGCGACTCCGGCGAATACCGCTCAGGCTCCAAGCAACACAAAGGCCAACGCGTCGCCGCCGATTATCTGCTCGATCCGCAAGTCATCGTCGCCAACGAAGCCACGAGCGGCAACAGCAACAACATCGGCGCCGGTCTGGTCGGCATTGGTCTGAGCGCGGCCGGCCTGGGCGCACTGGGCGCGGCCGCTGGCGCCTTGTCGAACTCGGTCGAGACCAGAACCTCGGATGTGGCATTGACCTTGACGGACATCCGTTCGACGGTACAAGTCGCGATTTCCTCTGGCAGCGCCACCGCCAACAATACCAACTTTTCCGCGGCCGCCGGTATCGGCGGCTGGGGTTATCTGCTCGGAGGCGGGGTCGGCGGCGGTGTCAGTTCCTTCTCGCGCACGCCGGAAGGCCAAGCCATCGCGGCGGCATTCTTCGACGCTTACAACAATATGGTCATCGCCGTACGCAACTATAAAGCGCAAGACGTACAAGACGGTTTGGGTACCGGCGGTTCGTTGAAAGTAAAATAGCGCCAGGCCGGCACTCGTTAAAGGCGCTTAACCGGCGCCTTTTTTATTGCCGCGGCGAATTCAACCGTCTTTGGTCAAACCGTTGGAGTACACCACGATACGGTCCCGGCCGCTGGTTTTGGCTTGATAAAGCGCCAAGTCGGCGCAATGAATGATGTCGTCGATATCGATGGCTTCGTGGGTATCGTGGTAACCGCTATCGACGCAATGCAAACCCACGCTCAACGTCACGTTGACCGTTTCCAGCCCGACATGCCAGCGCAAGGTCTTGATTTCCTGCCGGATACGTTCCGCCAACGCGTAGCCGCCCTCGCAGCAAGTATTGGTGAATACCAGCACGAATTCTTCCCCGCCAAACCGAACCAGGATATCGCTAGCCCTGACCAGTTTTTTGAGTGCTTCGGACACCCCTACCAGAACTTCATCCCCAAACAAGTGCCCGTAGAGATCGTTGATGCGCTTGAAGAAATCGATATCCATTACCAGCAGGCAGAAGCTGTTCCGGTAGCGCTTGTGATGCGAAATTGCGATTTCCACTTGGTCGTAAAAGTAGCGGCGATTGTGCAATCCCGTCAGTTGGTCGAGCATCGACATACTGGCGAAATGGTCTTTGAGTTGCTTGGTCTCGGCAACCAATGACTCCAATTGCGAGGTTCTTAGCGCAATCTGCTGATCCATTTGTCGCAGCAATCGCCGAGTCGTTATCAATTGACCCAACATGTTCTTGTAGATTTCCAGCAAGCGCATATGCCAATCGGTGAAGAAATACGGCAGCGGATGCGAAACGTTCAAGACCCCGATCAATTGCTCGTCGCAAGTAAACACCGGCACACTGATCAACGAACCCGGCATCGCGGCGCTGTCGCTTTCCGAGCTGAAGCGTTCGTCCTCGAGGCAGTTCTGACAATACTGCAATTGCCCCGTAGATGCGGCCAAACCGATCACGCCGTCCCCGACCTTGAATCGGGTCGTGTCGCCGGCCGGCACCTCCGGCAAGTTCAGTTCGACAAAACTCAGGCCGACCACATTGGTTAACCAGCCATCGCCGTCCACCGCAAAAAAAGAACAACGTTCCATGTCCTGATTTTGGATCAAACTGGCCAAGGCCCGGCGAATCAATTGTTTTTCATCGTCGGCCTGATAGCTGACTTCCGACAGTTCTTTAACGGTCGAAAGCGCGTTGAACAAGTCCACCACCAGATCGTGCATGCCGAATCCGTAAGCACCGCCGTTCGTCCCGGAACCATAACTATTGTCGGCCATCAGTTCCCCATCACGTAGGCCAATTGCTGCATTGCCACCCGGCTTTCCAGCAACTGCTCGGCTATCGCGTTCAACGTCTCGATCGGCAACCGCAACGCCTGACAATTCTGCAAATAAGCGGCCGGCTCGAATTCGACGCCAGAGGCGAACTCCGCGCTGAGCCGTCGACAAAGACGTAACAAATCCAACAACGACTGCTCCTGCCCGACATATTCGTGGCGCTGATACTCAGACAAGACCAACTGATACAACTCCGGCAAATGCCATTTTTTTAATAGAGCCCCGCCGATTTGAAAATGACTGAGACCAAACTGATCGCTGACCAAATCGGTCACTCGTTCCGGGCCACGCTCGGCGGCGATAAAGATCTGGTTAAGTTGATCCGGCGCCAGAAATCCCAAGGCCAATATACCGATGTCCAATAACAAGCCGCTGGTATATACGGTAGACGGCGCCAAATGTTGCAGCGCGCCTATTTCCGAGGCCAGCTTTTGCGCGGCGACCGCCGTGACCAGGGAACGCATCCAAAAATAGTCGCTTTCGAAAGTTTGACATTTACCGGTATCGAACTGGACGTTAAAAATCACCCCTAACGCCAAGCCCTTGACTAAATCCAGCCCCAAAACCTGAAACACCGCGCTCCGAATGTCGGTAGTCGTCTTGCCTCGCGAAAAATACGCGGAATTAGCCAATCCCAACAGGCGAGCCACTAAACTCGGCGACGTCGAAAGCGCCGCGACCAGACGGTCAATGGAAATATCCGGCGTGTTAATCGCCTGCAAAATTTGCAAACTGGCTTGGGGCAATACCGGCAAATTTTTTAGCGCCCCGACTTGCAACTGCAAGGTTTCCATCGCATTCACTAGCGTCTATCTCGCGAAAAGCCGGAAATTTTTAGACTGACGACCAATCTGCGATAGTCGTTCTCGGGCAGTGCATCCCGAAAAATCGGCAACCTCTCGACACTTCCGCCATCCGTCCGATAATGCAAAATTGTCAGCATCCGAGTTGTCACCGTAGTTGATTCGATTCGTATCGGCTGAAATGCTTCAAGGTCCGCCGATATTTCCCAGCCGCCGCCCGGAGTATAGCGCAGAAAAAATGGCCGTGTTTTTCGAAACACCCCGCTGTTAACCGCCGTCAAAATCAATAAGCCGGCCGCCGCCAACCGATAGACCAACGGCATGCCGTTCTCAAAGCAAGCGTACAGTGCCGCGGCGTGCAGGCCACACAACATTTTGAGCGCCGATCGCGACTCACGGACGGCAAACTGCAACGGAGGTTCGAAATTTCGCTTCATTAAAACGATCTCGCGATCAGGCTACGGTAAACTAATAGCGGAAGCCACCTTTAAACTTAAACATGAACACCGATACGATCGACAAACTGCCCGACAATCTTGATCCGCGTGACGAGCATGCCACTCTTTACCCGGCCACCGGGCTAGCCGCGATCGAGGTCATCGGCGCCGACAGCGCCCGGTTTTTGCAAGGTCAGCTGACGTGCGACATTCAGCAGATCAGCGAAACCCAAGCCAGTATCGCGGCCTTTTGCAATGCCAAGGGTCGGGTCATCAGTACCTTGCTGGTGATAAAAAAAACCAACGGCTATTGGTTGGTAATGCCAACCTCGCTAGCCACCCCGGTTATCGAAAAACTGCGCAAATACGTGTTGCGCGCCGCCGTGACTCTCGGCGACGCCAGCGACCGTCTAAGCGTCGCCGGGCTGACGATTGCGGCCGGCCACGAATTCCACTCGCTTCCGTTGCCGGAGAAGGATTGGTCGGTCGGCCACGCACCGCTAACGATAGTCAAACTGCCCGGCCACCGTCGGTTTTTGATCTTGGCAAAGCACGATAGCGCCATACTAACAGACTTAATTAGCCGACCTGAAACCGATTGGCGCTACCAGGATATGCTTGACGGTTTGCCTTGGTTCGATGCGTCTCAATCCGAACAACACTTGCCGCAAATGCTCAACATCGACGGCCTCGGCGGCATCAGCTTCACCAAAGGCTGTTACACCGGCCAGGAAATCGTCGCCAGAAGCCATTATCTTGGTAAGGTGAAACGGCAATTGCTTGTTGGCGGCTGTGCCGGCGAATTGACGATCGCACCGGGTACACCGGTGTTGGATGGCGACACAGGTCAAACCGTCGGCAGCGTGCTGAGCTCCGCTCACAACGGCGACACCCGCTTGCTACTGGTATTACACGCGCTTGAAGGCGAGTCAAAACGCTTTATACTTGGCGACGAACATCAGACGCCGCTTAGTTTAATCCTCGCCGAATAGGGCACAGCATCATGCAATTCAAATCCGTTAACGACTTTTTAGCCCATGTCCAAGCGGAATTGGACGCCAACCGTTTGGTGCTCCCGACCCTCCCGGACGTGGCGATCAAAGTGCGCGATGCCGTCAGCAAGGGCGACGTGACCGCGCAAAGTCTGGCCGAGATCATTGCCACCGACGCGGCGATTTCCGCGCGTTTGATACAAGTCGCCAACAGCCCGCTCTATCGCGGGGCGATGGAAATCAAAAATATCCAGATGGCGGTGACTCGCCTGGGTAACAACACCATCCGAACTTTAGTCACCAGCCTGATCATGCAACAAATGTTCGCCCCCAAATCGGCCTTGCTGGAAAGTTACTTCCGAACGATCTGGGAGCAAGGCGTCAACGTGTCGGCAATCTGCCGGGCACTGGCCGGTTTTGCTCCGCATCTGAACGCCGACGAAGCCATGCTGGCCGGCTTGATACACCAAATCGGCAAATTGCCGATACTCAGCCTGGTCGAGAATATCCCCGAATTTCGCGACAGTCCGTCCCGCCTAGACAAGTTATTGGAAAAAGCCCACCCGCACGTCGGCAAAATCATCATGGACACCTGGCATTTTCCCGAGGAACTCAAGCCGGTGCCGTCGGAATACGTCGACTTTCAGCGCGACGCGGGTCCGAAAGCCGATTACGTCGATTTGGTGCAAGTCGCGTTTCTGCAAAGCGTGGCCGGCACCGACCACCCGGCCTGCCGGGTCGATTGGCATTCCGTACCGGCCTTCGCCAAGCTCGGACTGGCCGGCGATGCCGAAATTCTCGAAATCGAAGGCGTGTCCGAAGAAATCGAATTAGCTCAATCCCTATTTTTTTAAATCACGATGATAGACCCGCTTGCCGCCGCCCGCTTTCGCCGCTTGGGCACATTAACCATTTTTGCCGTCTACTTCGTGATTCTGGTCGGCGGCATCGTCCGCGCCTCGGGAGCCGGCATGGGCTGCCCGGACTGGCCGACCTGCTTCGGCCAATGGGTACCGCCAACCGACGAAGCGCAGTTACCCGCCAATTATCACGACATCTACGCCCAACGCGGCTACGAGAACACCACTTTCAACCCGGTAAAAACCTGGACCGAATACACTAATCGCTTGATCGGCGCCAGCACCGGCCTGCTGATATTGCTGACCGCCTGGGCTTCGCGCATTTACCTGAAAGGCGACAAGGGGATCTTCTATCTGGCTGTGACGGTGTTTCTGCTGGTGGGCTTCCAGGGTTGGTTGGGATCGGCCGTCGTCGCCAGCAATTTAAAGCCGTTGATGATCACCCTGCACATGTTGTTGGCGCTGGGCATTGTCGCATTGTTGATCTACGCCATCGCCCGCTCGCAACAACCGCTGTTGGCGCAATTGGACGGCGGGTGGCAAACCCCGCGATTCGCGCTCGTGTTGAAAATCGCGATCGGCATGACCTTGCTGCAGGTCGCGATGGGCACTCAAGTCAGGGAATCAGTGGATTTCATCGCTCACCAGCACAGCTATATCGATCGCCAATTTTGGCGGGATAGCTTTCCCATCATTTTTTACGTACACCGCTCATTCTCGTCGATCATCCTGTTCACCAATCTGTGGTTGGCCTGGCAAATCGTCGAGCACACCGCGCCCGGCAATCTATTGCGGCGCATGGCCTATGCCCTAAGCGGTCTGATCGTTACCGCGATTCTGGCCGGCGTGAGCCTAGATCGCCTGGGTTTTCCGGCCGCCGCCCAACCGCTACATTTGCTGATGGCGAATCTGATTTTCGGCGCTCAATTTTTCATTTGGATTTGTCTGAAATACGCATCTGGGCGCCCGGCCTAATCCGTGGACGTTTTATCCAAATTATCAATAAGTTAAAAATAAACCCGGCAAACTGAGGTACAATGGTCGAGTGACCCGGTATCAACCGGGGCGATCTCTTTTTTTCCACAGGTAAATTTAATGTCCGAAACCCCCGCCGCCACGCCTTCCTTCAAAGATCTAGCGCTATCCGACCCCATTCTTAAAGCTCTAGAGGGCATCGGTTACGAAACCCCCTCGCCGATTCAGGCCCAAATTATCCCCTTCGTGATGTCCGGCCGCGACGTGTTGGGCCAGGCCCAAACCGGTACCGGCAAGACCGCCGCCTTCGCTTTACCGATTCTGACCCGAATCGATCTGAAACAAAAAGACCCGCAAGCCTTGGTGCTAGCGCCGACCCGGGAACTGGCCATCCAAGTCGCCGAGGCTTTTCAAAGCTACGCGGCGCATATCAAGGGTTTTCACGTGTTGCCGATATACGGCGGCCAGGATTACACCAGCCAATTGCGGCAACTGAATCGCGGCGCGCATGTGATCGTCGGCACGCCGGGCCGGGTCATGGATCACATGCGCCGCGGAACCTTGAAACTGGACCAATTGACGACGCTAGTGCTCGACGAAGCCGACGAAATGCTGCGCATGGGCTTCATCGATGACGTCGAATGGATCCTGGAGCAAACCCCGCCGACCCGACAAACCGCACTGTTCTCCGCGACAATGCCAGCCGAAATCCGCAAGATCGCTCAGCGCTATCTGAACGAACCGGAACAGGTCACCATCAAGGTCAAAACCACGACCGCCGAGAACATCCGCCAGCGCTATTGCTTCGTCAACGGCCAGCACAAAATGGACGCGCTGACCCGAATTCTGGAAGCCGAGAATTTCGACGGCATGATCATTTTCGTCCGCACCAAGACCGCCACCGTCGAGGTTGCCGAAAAACTGGAAGCCCGCGGTTTTTCCGCCGCCGCGATCAATGGCGATATGTCGCAGGCCTTGCGTGAACGGGCTATCGATCATTTGAAAAGCGGCAAGCTGGACATATTGATTGCCACGGACGTGGCCGCGCGCGGTTTGGACGTGGACCGGATCACTCACGTCGTCAACTACGACATTCCTTACGACACCGAATCCTACGTCCACCGGATCGGCCGCACCGGCCGCGCCGGCCGCACCGGGGATGCGATACTATTCGTTTCGCCGCGCGAAAAACGTTTGCTGGCCAACATCGAACAAGCCACCCGCCAGAAAGTCGCGGAAATGCAATTGCCTTCCACCGAGTTCATCAACAATGCCCGGGTGATCCGCTTTAAGCAGCGAATCACCGACACACTGGCGTCCGCGGAACTGAGCTTTTTCCACCAACTGATCAATCAGTACCAAGTCGAACACGACGTGCCGGCCATCGACATTGCCGCCGCGCTGGCGCAATTGCTGCAGGGCGACACCCCGTTGCTACTCAAGGATTCCGGAAAAAAACCGGCCCGGCCGTCCGACGACAGACCGCACGAACGGGGCGAGCGCGGCCCGCGGCACGAGCGCGGCCGGGGCGCCAGCCAGGTCGAAATGGAATTGTTCCGCATCGAAATCGGCCGTAACGACGGCGTCAAGCCGGGCAATATTGTCGGCGCGATCGCGAACGAAACGGGCATCGACGGCGAACATATCGCCCGGATTAAAATCGAGGAAACCTACAGCACCGTCGAATTGCCGGCTGGCATGCCCAAGGACCTGTTTCAGGCGCTGAAAAAGGTGCGGGTCGTCGGCAAGCCGCTGAATATCTCACACTTCGACCCCGCCTCGATCAAAAAGGCCAAAAGCAAAAAGCGGGTCGGCTCGCCGTCGAAACGCGCTAAATCGCAGGAATAGGCCCGGCGGCGGACTGGCCGGCAAGTGCCAATCAGTCCGCCGAACTGTTGACTTCAACCCGGCCTTGTTCGATGCGGGCCTGAAATACCGGTACCCGAACCGCGGCGTCCTCGAAACAAATCCCGCTCCGCAGACTGAAATGCTGCTTGTACATCGGCGAGGCCACCATCGGCTCACCGCCGATGTCGCCCACCATCCCGCGCGACAATACGTTGGCTTGGCTGAAGGGGTCGCAATTGCCAATCGCGAATACCGCGTTCAAACGGGGCAGAAAAAACAACGCGACTTGCTTGCCGGCTAGCCGGGCGCAAATGCCGGAATCGGGTTGCAAATCCTCAACCGAGCAGATTTCTATCCAGCGGCTCATCACGCGGCCTCCTCGACCAATTTGAAATGCTTGCGTTCGTCAGGATCGGCCGGCCGGATTTGACCGCGTTCCTCGACAAACACGACACCTTCGTCTCCCAAATCGCTGTTGACGAATTGCCGGAAACGTTTCAAACGGGTTTCGTCGGCCAGCGTGGTTTTCCATTCGCATTGATAAGTGTCGATGACGTGCTGCATTTGCCGCTCCAGATCGGCGGCGATCCCGAGCTTGTCGGCCATCACCACCTCTTTTAAATAAGCCAAGCCGCCGTCCAGGTTTTCCAGCCACACCGAGGTCCGTTGCAGGCGCGCGGCGGTGCGCACGTAAAAGATCAGCAGCCGATCGATGTAGCGAATCAAGGTTTCCCTATCCAGATTGGTCGCGAACAGATCGGCGTGGCGCGGCTTCATGCCGCCGTTACCGCACACATACAAGTTCCAACCGTTTTCGGTGGCGATCACGCCGATGTCCTTACCCTGCGCTTCAGCGCATTCGCGGGTGCAACCGGACACCGCCATTTTGATTTTATGCGGTGCCCGCAAGCCTTTGTAACGATTTTCCAATTCGATCGCCAGACCGACGCTGTCGTCGACGCCGTAGCGGCACCAAGTGCTGCCGACGCAGGATTTCACGGTGCGCAAGGATTTGCCGTAAGCATGACCGGACTCGAAGCCGGCCGCGATCAATTCCCGCCAAATCACCGGTAATTGCTCGACCCTAGCACCGAACAAATCGACGCGCTGACCGCCGGTGATTTTGGTATACAAACGGTATTTTTTAGCGACTTGGCCGAGCGCTATCAACATTTCCGGGGTAATTTCGCCGCCGGCAATGCGCGGAACCACCGAATAAGTGCCGTCTTTTTGGATGTTGGCCAAAAAGGTATCATTGGTATCCTGCAAACCTACATGCGGTTTTTCCAATATGTAGTCGTTCCAGTACGAAGCCAAGATCGAGCCGACCGCTTGCTTGCAGACATCGCAACCCAAGCCGTGTCCGTGCCGGTCCAACAACTCGTCGAAGGTCTTGATCTGGCCGACCATCACCAAATGGTACAAGTCCTGGCGGGTATGCGGAAAATGCTCGCAAAGATCGGTACTGACCGCGACGCCGAGTTTGGTCAGTTCGCTATCCAGCACCGATTTCAACAAGGCACTGCAACCGCCGCAGCCGGTGGCGGCCTTGGTGGCGGCTTTTAAATCGCCGATGCTGACGCAACCGGCGGCGACGGCATCGCAAATTTGGCCCTTGCTAACGTCGTGACAGGAACAGATTTGGGCGCTGGCCGGCAAGGCATCCGCGCCGAGTCCGGCCGGCGCATCGCCGCGCGCCGGTAAAATCAGCGTATCCGGTTGCGCCGGCAGTTCGATACCGTTCAAACAATATTGCAGCAAGGTACCGTAATCGGCCGCGTCGCCGACCAGCACAGCCCCCAGCAAGCGCCGGTTATCCGCGCTGACGACCAGCCGTTTGTAGATTTCGCCGGCACCGTCCTGATAGCTGTAGACCAGCGAACCGGGGGTCCTGGCCTGAGCGTCGCCGATACTCGCGACATCGACCCCCATCAGCTTCAATTTGGTACTCATGTCGGCGCCGGTAAAGGCCGCGTCGGCCTCGGCTAAGTCGGCCAGCACGGTTCTGGCCATCGCGTAACCCGGCGCGACCAAACCGAAGATCTGGCCGTTCCAGCACGCGCATTCGCCGATCGCGTAAATATCCGGATCGGAAGTCCGGCACTGATTGTCTATCGCAATCCCGCCGCGCGACCCGGCCGCCAGACCGCTGGCGCTGGCTAGTTCATCGCGCGGTCGAATCCCGGCGGAAAACAACACGATATCGGTTTCCAGATGACTGCCATCGACAAAGGTCATCCGGTGCAAGGCCGTTTCGCCGTCGATGATCGCGGTGGTGTTTTTATTCAAATGGGTAACGACGCCCAAGGCCTCGATTTTCCGCTTCAACATCGCGGCACCGCCGTCGTCGAGTTGCACCGCCATCAGCCGCGAGGCGAATTCGACGACATGGGTTTCCAAGCCCAAATCCTTCAAAGCCTTGGCCGCTTCCAGTCCTAACAGCCCACCGCCGATCACGGCACCGATCCGGGATTCGGCGGCGGCGGCCTTGATCGCCTCCAAATCTTCTATCGTGCGATACACCAGACAACGCGGGCGATCCCGGCCGGCGATCAGCGGTACGAACGGATAGGAACCGGTCGCCAAGACCAGCTTGTCGTATTGGATGATCGCACCGTTGGCGGAAATCACTTGCTTGCGCTGGCGATCGATACCGATTGCCCTGTCGCCCAGATGCAGCTCGATGCCGTGCCGTTCGAAAAAGCCTGTCTCGACCAACGACAATTCGTCGGCGGTCTTACCGGTGAAGTAGGCCGATAAATGCACCCGATCGTAGGCCGGCCTCGGCTCCTCGCAAAAGGTCACCACGCGATAGCGATCAGCGATTTCGCTTTCGACCAAGCCGGTTAAAAAGTGCTGGCCGACCATACCGTTACCGATCACGACCAAGGTTTGTTGCGTGCTCATCCGCGACTCCTGTTAATTGGGCTGAATTACTCCGAACCGCCCGCGTTGCAAGCTAATTCGGGTCTAGTCGTCGCGAAACTTTTGTTCAGGCCAAAAAAAAGGCGCCCTGGCGAATGATTAACATCATTCGCGCAGGACGCCTTTGTCCAGGTCTAATACGGGGGCAAGTCCAACGACGAGACTTGACCAGAATCAATCAAATTCCATGCCACAACTCTCTTTCAATTGATTTATAACGACTTTATAAAATTAACGGCGCTCGACCGGGACGATCAGCGCACCCAAACAATGCAAACCAACAAAATATTCGCACCAAACTGGCCCACGATTAACCAAGACCCATGCCCAATGTCCAACGCTTCCCTCTCCGTCTATCGCTTGAGCACACGGTCGCGCGGCCGTATCAACGCCGCAACCGTCTTGACTCGTTGAAATCGCTGGCATGCAATCTGCTTCCCGCTTACCCAAATTCAATCGTTCGGATCTTTCATGACTTTTACGCCGTTCAAGTTACTGTCGCTACAAGGCAAGGCCAAAGTGCTACACATGAGCTGGATGGCCTTTTTCATCAGCTTCGTGGTCTGGTTTAACCATGCTTCTCTGCTGGTTTTGATTCAGCAAGACCTGGGCATCAGTCAAACCGAAATCGACATTTTGTTGCTACTGAACGTGGCGCTGACAATTCCCGCCAGAGTCGCGACCGGCATGCTGGTGGACCGGTTTGGTGCAAAAATCAGCTACAGCGTGTTGTTGGCGGTTTGTAGCATTCCGTGCTTTATGTTCGCCGCCGCCGACAATTTCGCAGAATTGGCTTGGTCGCGATTCTTGCTAGGGTTTATCGGTGCCGGTTTCGTGGTTGGCGTGCGTATCATCGGCGACTGGTTTCCGGCTAGCCAGGTCGGCACCGCCGAAGGTATTTATGCCGGCTGGGGCAATTTCGGCTCGGCATTCGCGGCCATTTTTCTGCCGGGCCTGGCGTTTTATTTCGGCGCAGAGCACGGCTGGCGCTATGCGGTGGCGTTGACAGGCGCGATCGCGCTGCTTTACTCGATCGTTTATTACTTTAGCGTGGAGAATTTGCCTCCGGAGCTGGCCGGCCTGAAAACCCGCCGACCTCTGGCGATGGAAGTTTCCAGCATCCGCGATCTGTTTTTGTACATGTTCAGCTTGATACCGTTGTACGCGACGATTTCGCTACTTGCCTGGAAGCTGGCGATGCCGGCAACGCCGGTGTTGAGCCAGGATTGGCATCTGGGAATCCAGTTGACGGTGTGGCTGCTGTTTCTGGCTCATGCTCATCAACTCGTCAACAACAACGCCGATAAACTGAGCGCCCCCATCCCCAGCATTCACCATTACCGCTACCAGCAAGTGTTCATCCTGGCGATCGCGTATCTGGTCACGTTCGGGTCCAAATTGGCGGTGCTATCGATGTTACCGATGTTTTTTTTCCATACCTTTCACGAGACCCAGGGCATAGACATGCTGGATGCCGGCCTGCTGGCCTCCAGTTTCGTCGTGACCAACGTCGTCGCCCGGCCGGCCGGCGGCTGGCTCAGCGACAAGATCGGCCGCAAACTGTCGCTGACGCTGTTCGTGGCCGGACTTGCGCTTGGCTATCTGGCGATGGCCTGGATTTCGCCGGACTGGTCCATCGCCTTGAGCGTGGCCGTCACGTTGATTTGTTCGGTGTTCATGCAAGCGGCCGAAGGCGCCATCTTTGCGTTCGTGCCGTTGATCAAGCGATCGATCACCGGCGAAGTCGCCGGCATCGTCGGCGCTTACGGCAATGCCGGCGCCATCGTGTTTCTGATCTTGCTGACTTTCGTCTCCACATTCAGCTTTTTTCTGATGTTGGGCGGCGCGTGCGCGATCCTTCTCGGATTGATTTATTTTCTGAGGGAACCGAAAAACTTTATCACCGAAATCATGCCGGACGGCAGCTTGGTACAAATCGAGCTGGATTGACGATGACAGTGTTGAATGTCTTAGTCGTCGACGAATTCGACAGCGATCGCGTGCTGGAACGCACGCTACGCCAACACGGCTGCGAAGTCGCCACGTTGAAGCTGCAGGAGTTGGATATGCTGCGCATCGTCCAAACCTTGCACCCGGACGTGGTGGTACTCAATCTTTACACCCCTACCGAGCCGATTCTGAAAACCATCATCGAAATCAATCAGAGCTATTCGTTGCCGGTGGTGATGTTTGCGGAGGACCAGCAAACCGAAACCATCAACAAAGTCATCAAGGCCGGCGTCAGCGCTTATATTGTCGACGGCCTGGAAGCGAAACGCATCAAATCCATCGTCGATATCGCCATCGCCCGTTTCAAGGAACATCAAGCCCTCAAGGACGAATTGAAAAAAACCAAGACCCAGCTGGAAGATCGCAAGCTGGTGGACCGCGCGAAGGCAATCCTAATGAAATCGCAGAGCTTTAGCGAAGAAGAGGCTTACCATGCCTTGCGCAAATTAGCGATGGACCGCAACATGGCAATCGGCGAAATGGCGAAAAACGTGATTTCGATGGCCGAACTGTTCAAGTAGAGTTACCTCTACGAGCCGAGAACTACGCTAGTCTCCTTGCTCAGCGTATCGCCTTACCGGAAACTGGTTGGACACCCGACTCCCGCCCCGCCGAATGGCGGCTCCGATAGATTATCGGCCCGAATACTGGGAGACAAACCTAGTGATATCAATAAGACACCCGCCACCACTAGCACTACCCGGCTAATTCCCGCAACTACTCGATTTCGACTACTTATCAACATGAACAGCTCCTAGAAATCATTGAAAACCAAACGTTTACGCAGCAGCTTAGCCGCCGCAAAAAACAAGGCACCGGAACAGTTGCAGTATAATCGATTCGCTACCATCAAGCCCACCAAAAAATCGGTCGCGCCGTTTGACATCGCTGAAAACGATGGCGTTGAACAGCCACCTGTCAACTGAGCAAAAATGCTAACACGTTTTTTGACTTTCGTGTACATTGAAGCGAAATTCGGTAAACAGTCCCGACCTATCGGCCAAGCCTCTTTAGTTTTAATCGATTCCTAATGGTTTATTCATTCGGGATTCAGCTTGCGTGACTAGACTTTTCCTTAACAATCTTGAAATGGAGTCATCATGTTGAAAACCACGCTGGTAGTCTGCGTCGGATTCGTTTTTCCTAATTTTGCGATGGCCGACGACCACGGGCACGGGCACCGCAAACACGGTCACCATCATCGCGAGCCGGTCGTCGTGGAGCACGTTTACCGCCCGGCTCCCGCATTACAACCGCGTTACGCGCAAATGCCCGGCACTAATCCAAGCAATGATCGACGTTCGACCGAAGGCTTGGTCGGCGGCGCGCTCGGTAGCGCGGTCGGCTACGAAATCAGCAAGGGTGACCCGCTGGGCGCGGGTTTGGGCGCTGCCGCCGGCGCGTGGATAGGCAACGGCATCGGCCGCTAAGCCTTGATAGATCAAAACCGCTTTCGCGGCACTAAAGTTCGGGAGGGAGTCTTGAAAACTAAAACATCCAAAGTATCGGCCGGGCATTTGGCCGTCGAGAGACTGTTGAACGTACTGTTGTTTTTTATCGTGTTTTACTACAGTTACTACGTATTTTGCTTGACCTAATTCGGCCGAAATACTCGCACCTCTCGTCCGGCCAGACAGCCGGACAACGCGGCTGTCAAGGCGACTGATCTTGCAAATAGCCCTCGACCGCTACACGGCTATCGGCCGGCAGTTTCTTGGACTTCAAGATTTGTTTTAATTTTGCCTGCAATCGCGCCAGCAACCTGGGCTGGTCCACCAGCTTATCCATCAGTGTTTGTAGGGCGCTGAAGGCATTGAATCGAACCGCTTCGTCAGGGTCGTTCAATGCCGCTATCAAGGCATCGTAGACCGGCAGCGCTGGTTGATCGAAATAACCCAGACTTTCCGCCGCCGCCGCACGAACTTCCCCGACTCGATCTTGCCGCAAGGCTTCCAATAGATAGCGACCGGCCTCCGGAGTCGGATAGGCCGCCAGTTGTTGAGCGCCTGCGATACGTTGCGCGGGATCGTGATCGCCGAGCCACTGTCTGGCGGTTTCCACCTGTTCGAGGTCGACACTCTCTTCTTCGGCGATCTGCTCCGGGGTAGACGCTCCACCGCCGGATTCGGCTGACGAAGCAAGCTGGTGCAAGTCCGGCATGGACCGGGACGCCTGAATTGGAACCCCTCCCGCCGCCGGGCAAGGCCGAACGACGCGGACCTGTTGCCAAATCGGCAACAGGCCCAATGCGAGATAAGGCGCCATAAGCAACGCCCCAACCAGGACTAGCGACACTCTCACGCCGATGGCAGCAGGCCGCGCGACACCTGCCTCAAGCAATCAAGGCGCTTGCAAAGTGCCGTTGGCCGTCGTTGCCGTCGGCGTGGAATTCGGGCAAGCCGGCTGCGACCAGGCGTCCCAATAGCCGCCGGTTCCAGTCAGAATCAATTCGTCGCCCTTGGCCGCGCCGGTCAACGCCGTTTGCGCGGTACCGGCGGCATTCATGTTGGACGTGGTGATGCCGGTACCGGCCGGATGCATGCCCAATGCTTCGCGAACCCGCCAAGCGTAGGCATGATCGCGGCAGGAGGTATCGCCGGAGACGCCGATTGCGCCGACTTTATGGCCACCACTATAGATAGCCAATCCGCCGCCGAATACGTTCACGCCGCCGACCCGTTTGTTTTTCAAAGGATCGCTGTTAGTACCGTAGGCATTCGGACTGCCCGCGTAAGCCCGGCTGGCATCAACCGGATTGCTGTGCTGTAGACCGTATAGACTGCCGCCAGGCTGCACCGCCGAGTACAAGTTACCGGTGGAGATGGCGTAGCCGTCCAGACTGAAGGCGTTGGCGGTAAAGGCTTTTTGAGCCGAAATGACCCGGCTGCCCAGCCATTCGGAGTTACCTGCCGCCGAGCCGGTAGTGCCGCTGGTGGCGACGTGGCACACCTTGCCGGTCTCGTCGACCACGGTCACCCACATATTCAGTCCATAACCTCCAGTGCTTGCGGCTTCCGCGGCACTGATCGCGTCGGTCAACGCCGAGCGCGAAACATCGCTGCAAGCCGCGGAAACGGTTTGCGCGGACAATACCAGCGCGGCGCTACCCAGGCTTAAGGCCAACAGTTTTTTTGTTTTCATAGTTGCTTCTCTCGTTATTTGATTATTCTGGAATGGCCCCGCGCGTTGAGCGGGAATTTATTTATAGCAAAGGCCCGCCATCCTGTCTAACGGTTTAGCTGGCGCTAATATTGCGACATCCACGGCGCGCACAACACCAATACTAGCGCCGCGAACAGCCCGGCGACGACATCGTCCAACATGATGCCCAAACCGCCGTGGATGCGACGGTCCAGCCAGCCGATCGGCCAAGGCTTGACGATGTCGAAAAATCTGAACAACGCAAAACCCAGCGCCAAGTTCCTCCACGAAAACGGCACCCAGGCCATCGTCAACAACAAGCCGGCGATTTCGTCCCAGACGATGCCGCCGAAATCGTGAACTTGCAGGCGCGCGGCGGCGTAATCGCACAAATGAATGCCGACCGCGATGACTACCGCCGTCGCCAACCAGTAGCCCCAGAAACCGGTTTGCAACAAGGCCGCGTAAACCGGCAAGGCCGCCAACGTGCCGAAGGTACCCGGCGCGCGCTTGATCAAGCCGGCGCCAAAACCGAACGCCAGCCACAGCCTGACATCGCGCAAGATGTCGCCGGCCGATAAGCCAGCCTTACCGTAGGACGCTCTAAAGAAAATGCTCATAACCGGTAAACTCCAACAATTCGATAGACCCGGCGCGGCGCAGACGGAGGCCAGGTTCGACTTCGATGACGCCGATTTTCCGGCAACCGGCCGGTAGCGCGGCGGACCGATCCGGAGGCACCGTAAAGCAGAGTTGATAGTCGTCGCCGGCGGTGAGCGGTAGCCGCCAGTCGCCGGTTTCGGCCAAATAGGCGTCCATCGCATCGGAAAACACCAAGGCCGACCAGTCCAGACAGGCGCCGACCCGGCTTTGCGTCAAAATATGTCCCAAATCGGCCGCCAATCCGTCGGAAATATCGATACAGGCGTGAGCGATGCCCCGCAACGCCAACCCCAGTTCGACTCTAGGCTCGGGCCGATGAAAACAGCGCAGTGGCATTTCAGGGAACGCGCAGCGATAACCTCGCTTGATCTTCAAGCCCAACCCGGCATCGCCGACAGGTCCGCTCAGATACACAAAATCGCCGACGTTGGCCGCCGAGCGGGTCAACGCCGCCCCGCTCGGCACCGTGCCCATCGCCTGCACGGTCAGCGTCAACGGTCCCGACGTGGTATCGCCGCCGATCAAATCGACGTTAAAGCGGCGAGCCAGCGTCAAAAAACCGCGCGAAAACGCTTCCAACCAAGTCGGATCCACTTTGGGCAGGGTTAAGGCCAAGGTCACCGCAAACGGCTCGGCCCCCATCGCCGCGAGATCGCTGAGGTTCACGGCCAGCAACTTGTGACCCAAATCCTCGGGCGCGGCATCGGCGAAGAAATGCACATTTTCGACCATGGTGTCGGCGGTGATCGCCAAGTGCTGGCCGGGCGGCAGACTCATCAGCGCGCAGTCGTCGCCGATTCCGAGCTTGTTGTGGGGATGGCGCGGCGCGTCCGCCGCGAAATAACGGCGAATCAGATCGAATTCGCCTAGTCGTTCAGGCATGAGCCACCCAAGAAATCGCCATCGCGCCGGTCGTCAGACTTTCGGCAACCCTTGCTTCTGCTTAGCGGCGATTTCGACCGCTCGCTGAGTCTGGGAGACTTTGTCAAGAATACCGTTGACGTATTTGTGGCTACCTTCCGCGCCGAAACACTTGGCCAAGTTAACGGCTTCGTTGATGATGACTTTGTACGGCGTTTCCAACCGGTAAATCAACTCGTAAGCGCCTATCCGCAGTATCGCTCGCTCGACCGGATCGATTTTTTCGATGGGCCGATCGACAAAGCCCGCCAACGCCGCATCGACGATATCCAGTTGCTTGGGCACGCCGTGAAAAATCTCGCTGAAATAGCTTTTTTGCGCACCCTTCAGATGCTCTTCTTCCAGGAAATAGGTTTCGATGCGGCTCAGGCTATCGCCCGACATCTGCCATTGATACAGCGCCTGAACCGCGCATTTTCTGGCGTTGGTTTTGGCTTGACTCATTAAAGGCTCAGGTTGTTGAACAGGCTGACCATTTCGATGGCGGACATCGCCGCTTCGGCGCCCTTGTTGCCGGCCTTGGTGCCGGCGCGCTCGATGGCTTGTTCGATGCTGTCGACCGTCAACACGCCGAAGCTGACCGGCACGTCGTACTGCAACGCAACTTGGGCGATGCCCTTGACGCATTCGCCGGCCACATATTCGAAATGCGGAGTACCGCCGCGAATCACCGCGCCCAGTACGATAATCGCATCGTATTTTTTCGCGGCCGCGATGCGTTGCACCGCCACCGGCAATTCGAAAGCGCCCGGCACTTTGATCAACTTGATGTCGGCTTCGGCGGCGCCGTGGCGGACCAACGCGTCGATGGCGCCGGCTTCCAACTGGCCGACGATGAAGCTGTTGAAACGCGAGGAAACGATGCAAAACTTGCCGCCCTGGGCCGACAAATGACCTTCTACGATACTGACTGACATAACTTATCCAATAGAGTTGAGCGATGACGACGCGGCGGTCGGCACCGAAACACCGGCCGCCGCGCAAATAAAAAGGCCGCTAATTTTACGCGGTTTCGGCGTGCGGCGCCCCGAAAAATCGCGATCAAACGCCGAACTCGACTTGCTCGACGATCTCCAGATCGAAACCGCCCAGACCGATGTAATTTTTCTTGGCACCCATCACCTTCAGGCGACGCACGCCCAAATCGGCCAAGATTCGCGAACCGGTACCGGTGGTGCGCCAACCGACTTCGGCGCTGGCTTGGCTTTTGATGCCGTTGTCCTGCATCTGGTAAGCATGGATCAATTCGACCAGTGCCTTGTTGTTCTCGTTCTGGCGAATCAATACCAGCACGCCGCGCCCGGCTTCGGCGATCCGCCGCATGGCCTCGCGGATCGGCAGACTGCAATCGCTACGCTTGGAGCAAAACAAATCGTCGACGACGTTGCGGGCATGCACTCTGACCAGGACCGGTTCCTCGCCGGCGACCTCACCCAGCACCAGAGCCAGATGCACGTTGTCGTCGTTACGATCTTGATAGGCGTAGAGTCGAAAATCGCCGAACTCGGTCGGATACGCGCATTCGGCAATCCGCTCCAACGTGTTTTCGTGCTTGATCCGATAATGGATCAAATCGGCGATCGTGCCGATTTTCAGATTGTGCTGCTCGGCGAAGGCCTCCAGATCGGGACGACGCGCCATCGAACCGTCGTCGTTCAGAATTTCGACGATGACCGCCGCCGGCTCGACGCCGGCCAAGCGCGCCAGATCGCAACCGGCCTCGGTATGACCGGCTCGATTCAACACGCCGCCGGCTTGGGCCATCAACGGAAAAATATGGCCGGGTTGCACCAAGTCGCCGGGCTGAGCGTTCGGCGCGACGGCGCGTTGCACGGTCAAGGCCCGGTCGGCGGCGGAAATGCCGGTGGTCACGCCCTCGGCCGCCTCGATCGATACCGTAAAATTGGTCGTGTACGGGGTTTTGTTATCGTTGACCATCAGCGGCAAGCGCAATTGTTGGCAGCGCTCGCGGGTCAAGGTCAGACAGATCAAGCCCCGGCCGTATTTGGCCATGAAATTGATGTCCTCCGGGCGGGCAAACGCGGCGGCCATCAATAAATCGCCCTCGTTTTCCCTATCCTCGTCGTCCATGATGATGACCATTTTGCCGCGTCGCAGGTCTTCGATAATCTCTTCGGTTGTGTTCATTGCATGAATCCTGCGTTATGTAACAAAGCTTCGGTGACGCCACCGCCGCAACGAGCCGCCGCTTCGCCCTTCATCAGTCGCTCCAGGTAACGGGCCAGCAAATCGACTTCCAGGTTAACGTTGCCGCCGACTTCAATCTGGCCGAGCGTGGTTTCGGCCAAGGTATGCGGCACGATGTTGACCGAAAAAAACCCGCCGTCGACGCTGTTGACGGTCAGACTGATGCCGTCGATGCAAATCGAACCTTTCTCGGCGATATATTTAGCCAACTCGTCGGGCGCCTTAAACTTGAAGCGGATCGACCGGCCGTCAGGCTGCTTTTCGACGACACCGCCGATGCCGTCCACGTGGCCGCTGACGATGTGACCGCCAAGGCGGCTGGACGGCATCAGCGCCAGTTCCAGGTTGACCGGGGTGCCGGCCACGGCATTTCTCAAGGTGGTTCGCGACAAGGTTTCGTTGGACACGTCGGCGACGAAATGGTGTTCGCCCAACTCAACCGCCGTCAGGCAGACGCCGTTGACGGCAATGCTGTCGCCGAGCGCGGCACCCGCCAGCGACAATTTGCCGGTGTGTATTTGCAGACGGCAGTCTCCGCCGCGAGCCTGTATCGCCGAGATTCGGCCGACCGCCAGGATGATTCCGGTAAACATGATTAAATTCCGGTGAACTTAAGAGATGACTATATCAGGCTTCGCAGCGATAACGCAGCCGTAGATCGGGACCCACTTGGCGAGTTTCCAGCAAACGTAAGGATTTTTTGTCCGCCAGACTTTGCAAGCCGGGTAAATGAAACAAGCCCAATCCTTCGCTGCCCAATATGCAGGGCGCCAGGTAAAACAACCATTCGTCGACCAGTCCGCTGTCCAACAAGGCGCCATTCAAGGTCGCGCCGGCTTCGATCCAGACGCTGTTGATTTGCTGCTCGGCCAACAAACGAAAGGCTTGCCGCAAATCGACATGTCCGCCGCTGGCGCCGATCTGAAAAATCCGACAGCCGACCGCGCGCAAGCGATCGGCCTTCTCGGTGTCTTGGCTGCAAGTCAATACCCAGACCTCGGTCCCGGCCTCGAACAGCTTGGCGGTCGGCGGCAAACGCAAGCCGGAATCCAACACCACCTTGACCGGCTGTTCCGCATCGAAATCCACACGGGCGCTCATGCGCGGGTCGTCGGCCAGCACCGTCGCTATGCCGGTAACGATGGCGCTGCTGGCGGCCCGCCAGCGCTGGACGTCGGCGCGAGCTTGCGGAGACGTGATCCATTGACTTTCGCCGCTGGCCATCGCGGTGCGGCCATCCAAACTCATCGCCAGTTTACTGCGTATCCACGGCAAACCGAGCCGCATCCGTTTGAAAAAGCCTGGGTTGAGCTTTTCGGCTTCCTGTTGCAGTACGCCGCAAACGACTTCGACGCCGGCGTCGCGCAATTTTTGCAGGCCGCGTCCGGCCACCAGCGGATTGGGATCCACCATCGCCACGACGACCCTGGCAATGCCGGCGGCCAACAAGGCGTCGGTACACGGGCCGGTCTTACCGTGATGGCTACATGGCTCCAAGGTCACGTAAGCGGTCGCGCCGCGCGCATCGGGGGTCTTATTCAGCGCGTCGACTTCGGCATGAGCAAATCCGGCCCGCTGAGTCCAGCCCTCGCTCAGAACCTCGCCGTTTTTGACCAATACGCAACCGACATGGGGATTGGGATCGGTGGTATACAGCCCGCGCTCGGCCAATTTGACCGCGCGCGCCATGAAATAGGCGTCCGAACTAGCCTGGATCATGTTGCTGCAGTGTCTCTATCATCCGGGTGAATTCGCTGACATCCTGAAAACTGCGATAGACCGAGGCGAAGCGCACGAAGGCGACGTGATCGAGCTGACTGAGTTCCTGCATCACCAGTTCGCCCAGCGCCAGCGCCGGTATTTCCCGCTCGCCGCGGGTAACCAGTACTTTCTTGATCCGGCTGATCGCCGCTTCGACCGCATCGACTTGAACCGGCCGCTTTTCCAAAGCGCGTAGCATGCCGGCCCGCAATTTATTTTCGTCGAAACTCTGCCTAGCTCCGCTGCGCTTGACGATGCGTGGCAGCGCCAATTCGACCACTTCGAAGGTGGTAAAGCGCTCCTTGCAAGCCACGCACTCGCGGCGGCGCTTGACCTGATCGCCATCGTCCGCCAGGCGGGTATCGATGACGCGGGTATCCTGCGCGGCACAAAACGGACAACGCATATCGGCAAACTATCTAGGCTAAAAGTCGGCCATTCTATTACAGAACGGGGTTATCTCGAAATCGTTCGCTCAAGACGCTCCGCGATCCGGCAAAATTACGTCGGCGATCGAGCGGATATGTACGTCGCGTTGCGGATAAGGAATCTCGATATGATGCGATTGCAACGCATTGTAAATGCCGACGTGCAATTGGTGGGTCACCGTTACCCGCTCGGCGAGTTCGCTGACAAACACTTGGATTTTGAAATCCAGCGAACTTTCGCCGAAACCGACGAAAATCACTGCAGGCTCCGGCTCCTGCAACACCAGCTCGGTTGCCTTGATGGCCTCGCGCAAGATCCGCTCGACGATCTCGATGTCGCTGCCGTAGGCGACGCTGACCGGAACCATCACCCGCGTCACGGTATCGGACAGAGTCCAGTTGATCAAACGGTCGGTGATGAAGGTTTTATTCGGCACCACCAATTCCTTGCGATCCCAATCGACGATATGGGTCGCGCGCATTTGAATGCGGCTGACCCGACCGGTCACATCGCCGACCGTGACGGTATCGCCAACCCGGATGGGCCGCTCGAACAGCAAGATGATACCCGATACCATGTTGGCGAAAATCTCCTGCAAGCCGAAACCCAGCCCCACCGACAGCGCCGCCACCAGCCATTGCACTTGCGACCAACTGCCGCCAAGTTCATTGGCCACGGCCAGAAAGGTAATCGCGGTCAACGTGTAACGCACCAGTTGAATCAAGGCGTAGCGGCTGCCGGCCGTCATCGCGAATTTGCCGACCGTCAACAGATCGACCAAAGCGGGAAAATTGCTGGCAAACACAAACGCCAAACCGCCGTAGAGCAGGCAGATCAACAAATTAATCAACGTCACCGGTTGCTGCGCGTCCTTGCCGTCGATCATCTGCCCGTATTGCCAGAGCACGACGTTATCGAACACCGAAAAGGCCGGCAGAATATCGCTCCAGATCGCCCAGAAACCGACCAACATCGTCGCCATGACCAGCGTCGTCAGCAGTTTGCGTCCCTGCTGATTGATTTTGGTGATGTCCAATAAGTCCTTGTCGGGCGCGAAGGCCTCGTCGGCGGCGCTACTGGTTTGCACTTGCTCGGCCTGCTTGCGCTTTTGCTTGGCGTTGCGCAAGGCCAGTTGGCGCTCGGTGTGCCGAAACCAGCGCAAGATCAGCGCATACAACAACGCGGTCGCGAACATCAACCGCAGGCTGTAAACCAGTTTTTCGTAAAGTTCCAGCGCGCTTTGGTAATAACCCGCCACCGCGAAACCGACGATGACCAACGGTGTCAATACCGCGATCGCGTACCAAACGAAGCGCAAGCGGCTCAGCCAGCCGTGCGACAGCCGGTAAAAACTCTTGGCCAAACCGGTTTGCGGATGGGCCAGGCAATGAAACACATAGGTAAACGCCAGCATCAGCACAATCAGCGCGGTGCGTCCCAACGCATAGCTGTGCTCCGAAAACAAATCGCTACCGGTCATCGCGGTCACGAAAACGCTGGGCACCAGCAAAAAACGCAACCATTTGATCTGGCGGTACAGCAACTGCGCGACTTGGTTGGGCCATTGAAACAAGGTTTCCGCGACCCCGGACGGCTTGAACAAGCGAAACGAAAATTGCACCACGCACAAGGCCGACGCAGTGGAAAGCAATCCTTCGGCAAACGAGCGGCTGAAAAAATCGGCACGGGCGTTCAATGCCAGCACGCCGCCTATCCACGCCATCAGCAACGCACCGTACAAGGACAGCAGCCCCAGGTAAACCAGTGCCGACAAAGTTTCACCGACACTGGCGTTGGCGGCATTGCCGCGCAGCAAGGTTTCCAGCCGAAGTTTGACCGACTTGCGAAACCGCCAGTGCAGCAAAACGATCGCCAAGCCGACCAGCACCGATACCGGATTATGAACCAGGCCATCCCAAAATCCCTGAGCGACTTGCCGCCAATTACCGGGGTCAAAAAACCAAAAGACCGAGTGCACAATATCCTTTAGATACTGCTGATCGATGACCGGCGCACTCGGCACCCATAGCAAACGCTGATCGAGGTAGGCGCCGAATTTATCGGCGATACCCAGCATTTGCTGCAAACTGAAATCGACGTCGCCCAACACGCGGGCGTATTCGGTGTTAGCCCCGGCCAAGCGAACCACCAAATCCTTCTGGTCGTTCAATAACAGGCGCAACTCGGCACGGATTCGGAGTTTCTCGGCGTCGTCGGTATCGGCCGGCAATTGAGCCACCCGGTTCAGTAAGGTCTGATTGATATCGGACAGATTTTTCTTGGCTTCGTCGAGCTTGAAGCTTTCCAGACTGGTCAGCGCGATCTGATCTTGAATCTCATCGTTCAGCGCGCCGAACTGCTTATGTTGCGGAATGTTACGACGCTGCTCGCGCAACAGATTGCCCAGCGCCGGACTCAAGCCGGCCAGCGAGATTTTTTGCTCGGCGCTCTGGTAGTCCTTTTCCAACTGCTTGTATCGAGCATCCATCTCGTTTTTTTGAATCAGGTACTGCTCCATGTTCTTATTGACCGCCTGCAAACTGCGGTTGTAGCGCATGTTTTCCTTAGTCGCTTCGCGGATCAACGGATGCTTGCCCTCGGCGTCCTTCTCCGCCTGCAACAACTCGTCACGCTCCTTGTCGATCAATTGCTGACGACGGTCGAGCAAGTGATTGTCCAGATCGGCGATCAGCATGGCCAGTTGCTCTCGCTGCAAATTCAACAAATGCATCCTGTCCTTTTGCGCCTGTAAGCGCAGCGGATTGCTGATGTTTTCCAGTTCCAGCGTCTTCAAGGTACTGTTCAGCAACTTGACGCGAGTTTCCAACTGAATTTGGCTGGCTTCTTTCTCGTAAAGATTGTCCCCGCCCCGGCTGGCGAGCAATTGCTGTTCCTGTTGGCTGCTGGCCTGCTTGCCCTTCAGTTCCGAAACCTTTTCCCTGAGCAATTGCGGCCGATTCATCAACTCGCCGATCTGCGCTTCCACGCGGCTGATTTCGGCATCCAAATCGCTAAGTTTGGTTTTCTCGATGATTAAACGCTGCTCCAACTCGTCGGTCGGAAACAGCGACCAACGTTCCGGCCGGCGATTCTTCAGGTTGGCTTCGGCTTCTTCGATCTGTTTGGCAATGCGCTTGGTTTCCAGCGGCAAGCTGTTCAAAGCCTGTTTGAACGACTCGGCTTGAGCGTCCTGAGCTTCGGTTTCGTTAAGGTTATCCTCGCTTTCGTAATAAGCGGACAAGATGCGATTTTTCAAGTCCTCGCCCAGATTCTGCTTATCCTTGACGAACTGTATCCGCTGTTTGATGTCGGCGATCGACGCCGGCTTGATCGCCGGCTTTTGATTTGCGGCATGAGCAAGCGTTACACTGAAAAACAAAAATAACAGCGGCCAAACCAGGCCGATTTTGAACGAATGTGGCTTCATGCGCGCTTGGGAAAACGTGAAAATAAACGGAAAAACATCATGAGCGACCGCGAAGGCGTGATCAAATACCGGCTCGAGCATCAGCTCGCCGATTTACCGGTCGACTTCGGCTTCGCCGAACTGAACGCCTGGCGATCGATCATGCATCGTTTGGGTCTGATCGGCCGGGTCCCCGACCGTTACGATGGCTTGGGTTTCGGCAACATCAGCCGGCGACTGGTTCCCGGCCGCGACGAATTTATCATCTCCGGCACCCAAACCGGCGACTTGCCGCAACTCGAGGCCCGGCAATTCGTCTGGGTCGTCGAGGCCGTTCCCGAACAAAATCGGCTGTGTTCGCGCGGCGCCTGCCAACCGTCGTCGGAAGCGCTGACCCATGCCGGCGTGTATCGCGAATGCCCGGACGCGCAAGCCGTCATCCATGTGCACAGCCCGGAAATTTGGCGGCAAACCGCCGCGCTGGCCTTACCCCACACCGGCGCCGACATTCCGTACGGCACGCCGCGAATGGCGGAGGCTGTCGCCGAACTGTTCGCCAACGGCGACTTGCAGGCCCTACCGTTATTTACAATGCTGGGCCATCTCGACGGTGTCGTCGCCTTCGGAACCAGCTTGGCCGAAGCCGCTTGCCAGCTGCTTTGCCAATTGAGCCGAGCGATGGCTATTGAGCAATGCCCGCCAGCCCGCTAAAATGCAGCATTCATTAGTATTTATTAATTTTATCATGCCGGAAATCATCATCTATACCGCGAAACTCTGCCCGTATTGCACGATGGCCAAGCGTTTGTTCGACAAGAAAGGCGCGAGTTACACCGAAATCGACGTAGACAGCGAACCGGGTTTGCGCGAGGAAGTCATGGAGAAGACCCGCCGCCGCACCGTGCCGCAAATATACATCGGCGACCGCCACATCGGCGGCTTCGACGATCTCTATGCATTGGATGTGGGCCGCGAACTCGACCCTTTGTTGCAGGCTTGAAGGCCTCGACTATTTAACGATCACCAATTGCACGCCGAATCGGCAAGCCAAATCGTTGGCTTCCACCCAAACCACTTTGCCGAGCGCGCTAAAACCCAATTGATTGACTTGTAGCTTGACCGGGGCGCCGATCTTCACCGAAGCCGGCGCCTGGACGCGCAAGCACATGCCTTCGGTAGAACGGTTGATACCTTCCGCGCTGTAGCGATCCTTATCGATGAACAGATCGACCTCGAAGCTTTCCGTTTTCCGATAGCCCCGCCTCCGCCGCCAAAGTTTTTGGGCGTTGTGGACCACATCGCGAAACTCCAAGCCCATCATGATCCGTTGGCGTTCGCGCTTGACCCAGACGATATCGACTTCGCCGGCCAGCGACAGGGCCTCGACGAAGATCTCGGCGCGGCGGTCCTCGGCCAGCAGGCTTTCGAACTCGGCAATACCGCTCAGCAGTTCGCCGGGTTCCACCTCGATCATCGCGCCTTTCAACGAGACATCGTAACAACCGAGTTTCAATACCTCGCCGCCGACATATAAAAAACCTTCGGCGCTAAAGTTTTTCCGGTATTCCTTGCGGTCTTGAAACATACTGAAAATCCAGGTGATAGTTCGGACAAAGATAGCCGATATTTCGCACTACGCCGAATCGGCGACCGTCGCGCGACCAGCGTTCTCGACGTTCGCGGCCGATAAACCCGCCAGCAAGTCGGCTTTGATATCGTCGAGATTCTCCAAACCGACCGAAATCCGCACCAAGCTGTCCTTGATGCCGGCTTCGGCGCGAGCCTCCGGCGACAGGCGGCCATGCGTGGTGGTCGCGGGATGGGTGATCGTGGTTTTGACGTCACCCAGATTGGCGGTAATCGACAGCATCCGAGTAGAATCGATCAGCCGCCAAGCCTCGTCCTTGCCTCCGCGCAATTCGAAACTGACGACCGCGCCGAAATGGCTTTGCTGGCGTTTAGCCAGTTCGTGCTGGGCGTGTGAGCTAAGACCCGGATAATGCACCTTGGCGACCGCCGGCTGGCTTTCCAGCCATTGAGCCAGTTCGAAAGCTCGGTCGCAATGCGCCTGCATTCGCACGGCCAAGGTTTCCAGACCGGACAAAAACACCCAGGCGTTGAACGGACTCATCGTCGCGCCGCCGGTCCGCAGATAGGGATAGACCTGTTTTTCGATCAGGGCTTCGCCGCCGACCACCGCGCCGCCGACGCAACGGCCCTGTCCGTCGATGTATTTGGTCGCGGAATGCACGACCAGATCGGCACCCAGCAACAACGGCTTCTGCAGGATCGGCGTGCAAAACACGTTGTCCACCACCAACAAGGCGCCGTGGCGGTGGGCGATGTCGGCCAACACGCGAATGTCGGCGATCTCGATCAGCGGATTCGATGGCGTTTCCAGGAACAAAAGCCGAGTATTCGGCTTGATGGCCGCCTCCCAGGCCGCCGGATCGGTCAAGGCCACAAAGTCGGTTTCGACCCCGAATTTGCCGAAGTAATTTTGAAACGCCAACACGGTGTTGCCGAACACGCTGCGCGAGCAAACCACGTGGTCACCGGCCTTCAGCAAAGCCATCCCGACCGCCATGATGGCCGCCATCCCTGACGCAAACGCCAAACAGCGTTCGCCCTGTTCCAACAGGGCCAAACGCGCCTGGAAGGCGGCGACCGTCGGGTTGGTGAAGCGTGAATAAATATTGCCCGCTTGCTGACCGGTAAAGCGCAAAGCCGCTTGTTCGGCGGACTGAAACACGTAGCTGGAGGTCGCGAAAATCGGCATGCTATGTTCGTCTTCGTGGGTTCGGCGCTGGCCTGCCCGAATCGCCTGGGTCTCCGGCCCGAAGTCTTGCCAATCGAATTCGCTCATTATTTCGCCACCTGCATATCGATGATGAAGTTGCTGCCATTGCGCTGCGACTGCGCGTGATCGTTGCGCAGGGCCTCGATACGCGCCAGATACGCCATGTCGATGTCGCCGGTGATGTATTCGCTGCTAAAACACGAAGTATCGAAATGCTTAATATTGGGATTACCCCTGCCGACCGCTTCGATCAAATCGCTCAGATCTTGGAATATCAATTTATCGGCGCCCAAGGCCTTGCAAACGTCCTCCTCGCTCCGGTCGTGGGCGATCAACTCGCGCGCGGCCGGCATGTCGATGCCGTAAACGTTGGGATAGCGCACCGGCGGCGCGGCCGATGCGAAGTAGACTTTCTTGGCGCCGGCATCGCGGGCCATTTGAATGATTTGCTCGGAGGTGGTGCCGCGCACGATCGAATCGTCGACCAGCAACACGTTCTTGCCGTCGAATTCCAGCGAAATCGCATTCAACTTTTGCTTGACCGACTTCTTCCGCATCTTCTGGCCGGGCATGATGAAGGTCCGGCCGATATAGCGATTTTTCATGAAACCTTCACGAAATTTGACGCCCAGGTCGTGGGCGATCTGCGAGGCGGCGGTGCGGCTGGTATCCGGAATCGGAATCACGACATCGATATCGTGATCCGGCCATTCCCGCTGAATTTTTTCCGCCAGTTTCTTACCCATCCGCATCCGGGCTTTGTACACCGAGATGTTGTCAATGATCGAATCGGGGCGGGCGAAATAGACGTACTCGAAAATACACGGACAATGATCGGTGGTTTCGGCGCACTGCCGGGTATGCAGCTTGCCGGAAGCCTCGATAAACACCGCTTCGCCGGGCGCTAAATCGCGAATCAAGCGAAAATCCAACACGTCCAAGGCCACGCTTTCCGAAGCGATCATGTATTCGATGCCTTCATCCGATTTGCGTTCGCCATACACGATCGGCCGAATGCCGTGCGGATCGCGAAAACCCAACACGCCGAAACCGGCAATCATCACGACCACCGCATACGCGCCTCGGCAGCGTTTGTGGACCGCGCTGACCGCCTGGAACACGTCGTCGACGGTCAAACGCAGCTTGCCGAATTGTTGCAGCTCGTGGGCGAACACGTTCAACAACACCTCGGAGTCCGAGTCGGTGTTGATATGGCGCTGATCGTCGACGAACACCTGCCGCTTCAATTCCTCGGTATTGGTCAAGTTGCCGTTGTGCGCCAGCGTCAGGCCGAACGGCGAGTTGACGTAAAACGGTTGGGCTTCGGCCGAACTGGTGCAACCGGCCGTCGGGTAACGCACGTGGGCGATCCCCATATTGCCTTTCAGCTTCATCATTTGCTCGGTTGAAAACACGTCGCGCGCCAGCCCGTTATCCTTACGCAGATGCAAGCGCCCGCCGTCGCAGGTGACGATGCCGGCGGCATCCTGGCCGCGATGCTGCAACACCGTCAGGGCATCGTAGAGATCCTGATTAACGCTTTGATGAGAAACGATTGCCGCAATACCACACATAGCTGATCCGATTTAACGATAATGAATGTAATCCGCCAAACCTGCCGGCATATGGTTTTTCAACCACAAGGCCAGCGCCTGGAACGGCGGAATGAGAACCGACTGTTTCCACCAAGGGTCTTCCGGCAGCGGCGTCACGCCGGCCATCATCACCAGCAAGGCCACCAGCACCGAACCGCGCACGATGCCGAACAGCATGCCCAGCAAGCGATCGCTGCCGGTCAATCCGGTGGATTCAATCAACTGGCTCAATAAAAAGCTGATCAAACTGCCCAGAATCAAGGTCGCGAAAAACAGCAGCGCAAACGCCGCAGCGGCGCGGGCCGACGGATAACTGATCGTCGACTGCAACAATACCGCCACATCGCGGCTGTAGTGCACACCGACCCAGACCGCGACCGACCATATCGTCAGCGCGAACGCCTCCTTGACGAAGCCGCGAAACAAACCCATCAGGGCCGAACCGCCCACGATGACGATAATCAGGTAATCGACCCATAGCATTTGCTGCCAAGGCACAAAATCCAGCATCGCTTAAACCGGGATCGTTAGCTTACTCGTCCGGCGAAACAAAACTGTTCACGTTGATTTGCGCCAGTTTAGCCTTGATCGCTTGAGCCTTAGCCTTATCGACGATAGGGCCGATCCGAACTTTGAACACCGACCCCTTATCGCTGGCGAACTCCTTGACCGAAGCGGCGAAACCTTGTTGTTTCAGGCTTTCTTGCAATGCGGCCGCGTTCGGTTTCTGACTAAACGTACCGACCTGCAAATACCAGCGGTTGCTTTCCTCTCCGCCGACCGGCGCCTTAACGGCCGGCGCGGTCGCCGGTGCAACGACCGTCTCGGGTTTGGTTTCCGGTAATTTTGTCGGCTTCGGCTTGGCGATGGCACTGGGCGCGACCTGAGCCAAGGGCTGTACGGCCGGTGCCGCGGTCGGCGCCGGCAATTTGGTCGGACGCGGCGGCGGTACGTCTTCGGCCTCGGCCACCACCGGTTCTTCGTCGTCACCCACGACAGGCGTCGGCGCGCGCGTCGGAGCCGGCGCCGCTTTCTTGGGAAGCGGCAAGGTTTCCCGAGCGCCCAGTTTCAATTGCGGTTTCGGCGCCTCGAGCGCCGCTTCCCCTTCACCTTCCTCCGCCACCGCTCTCGGCGCCGGGACTTCGCCGACCGGCGGCTCGCCAGCCGGCGCGGTTTCGGCCACCGCTTCCGGCTTATCGGGCAGCGGCATGAATTCTACATCCTGAGTCTTGGCCGGCACTTCCGGGATTTTCAATTCGTTGATGGTTTTACCGGTTTCGTCGATTGGGTCGTCGAACAACATCGGCACGAAGATGGCGGCCAACGCGGTAATTACCGCAGCGCCAATCAATCGTTGCTTTAACTCCTGATCCATACTCAAGCACCTCTGGGAAAATTAGATAAATATTCGGATACCAGAAAAAAAGAACCGAAAATCAGCGTCAGTTCACCGGGCCCGGCCTGCCCGCTGGCCGCTCGGTAGGCGGCGGAAAAATCCGGATAGCCGTCGCGAACGCGGTCGCGCAGTTCGGGCGGAAACAGTGCCGCAATCGTTTCGGGCGGCGCGGCGCGCGGATTGGCCAGCGGCGCGAGATGCCACTCGGCGACCCGATCGGCCATGATCCGAATCACGCCGGCAATGTCCTTGTCCTTCATCATCGCGAACACCGCGCGTATCTTGGCATTGGGGAAGCTTTCGCTGAGATACTCCAGCAAGGTCCCCACCGCCTGCGGATTATGACCGACATCCAGCAACACCGGATGGCTGCGATCAATGAGCTGAAACCGCCCATTCAAACGGGCCTCGGCCACGCCCCTCCGTATCGCCTCCGCCCCGACCGGCAGCCGCCCGTTCGACGCCTGGACGGCGGCGATGACCGCCGAAGCGTTGCGGTACTGATGCTCGCCCTGCAAGGCCGGCACCGGCAATCCCAGCAGTTCGGCGGATTCGCCCAGCCAATCCCAGACTTCGCCCCGTTTGCGATAACGGTATGCGGCGCCGATGCGCAAGGTCACGGCGCCGATATCCGCTGCGGTCGCCAATAGCGAAGCCGGCGGTTGTTGGTCGCCGATGACGGCCGGAACACCCGGCCGAAAAATCCCGGCCTTCTCCCGAGCGATGGCTTCGACCGTGTTGCCCAACCAATCGACATGGTCCAGCGCGATCGTCGTCACTAAAGTCGCGTCCGGGTCGACGATGTTGACCGCATCGAGTCGGCCGCCAAGCCCTACTTCCAGCAACTGCACATCGACATCGGCGCGGGCAAACAAATCCAGGGCCGCCAGCGTACCGAATTCGAAATAACTCAGACTGGTCTCGCCCCGTGCGGCATCGATGCGGGCGAAAGCATCGCAAATCTCCGCATCGCCGGCCGATCGCCCGGCGATGCGAATACGTTCGTTATACCGCAGAATGTGCGGCGAGGTGTAGGCCCCGACTTTATAACCCTGCGCGCGGTAGATCGCTTCCAAAAACGCCACGCAGGAACCCTTGCCGTTGGTCCCGGCCACGGTCACGGTCAGCGGCGCCGGACGGTCTGATCGAAGCCGGGCATACACGCCGGCGACTCTCGCCAGTCCCAGATCGATAGACTTGGGGTGTAGTTGTTCCTGCCAGTTTAGCCATGCCTGAAGCGTCTCGAAGCGCGCCATTGCGACCGCGACTACCCCTGGCCCGCTCCGGCGTCTCCGGAATCGGCATAACTTTCGCCGCCCGGCGCCGCCCCAGTCGAACGGCCGACGCATAGCATCGCCAGTATCGATGCAATTTTTTCGCGCATCTCCCGTCGGTCGATGATCATGTCGATCGCGCCGTGCTCGCGCAAGAATTCGCTACGCTGAAATCCTTCCGGCAGTTTTTCCCGAACGGTCTGTTCGATCACGCGAGGACCGGCGAAACCGATCAAAGCTTCCGGTTCGGCCGCGTTGATGTCACCGAGCATGGCCAGACTGGCCGACACGCCACCCATCGTCGGATCGGTCATGAACGAGATATAGGGAATCCCGGCCTCGGCCAATTTGGTCAACGCCGCGCTGGTTTTAGTCATCTGAAACAACGAATACAGCGACTCCTGCATCCGCGCCCCGCCGCTGGCGGTGAACACGATGAACGGAAAACCGGTGCGCAAGCTTTCGTTAATGCCTCGCACGAAACGCTCGCCAACCACCGAACCCATCGAGCCGCCCATGAAACCGAAGTCGAAAGCCGCCGCGACGATGCCCTCGCCCATCAGTTTGCCGCGCATCGTCACCAATGCATCGTTTTCGTTACTTTGTTTTTGCGCCTGTTTGATGCGGTCCTTGTAACTCTTGCTGTCCTTGAATTTCAGAGGATCGCTGGGTTTCAGGCCGGCGCCGATTTCGACGCGCTCGCCTTCATCCAAAAAGATATCCAGACGGGCACGCGCCGAAATGCGCAAATGGTGGCTGCATTTCGGGCACACATGGAAATTCTTGACCAATTCGGCGTTGAACAAGATTGCATCGCAACGCGGACACTTACTCCACAAGCCTTCGGGCACAGAGGTACGTTTCGGGGTACTTTCGGTCCTAATCACCGAGGGAACTAATTTTTCAAACCAACTCATGCGTAAACTACTCCGCTAACCACTGTTTAACTGTCCATCGCTTGGCGCATGGACTTCAACAAGCCGATGATTTCACGCCGGGCCTGCTCGGGATCGTCGAGATTCGCCTCGATCTTGCTGATCAACGCGCTGCCGACCACCACGCCGTCGGCGATATTGGCGATGGTTTTCGCGGTTTCGGCATCCTTAACGCCGAAGCCGACGCCAACCGGCAGGTCGGTGTTCGCTTTGATCAATTGCAATTTATCCTCGACGTCGGCGGTATCCAGATGGCCGGCGCCGGTCACGCCTTTCAACGATACGTAATACAAATAACCGCTACCGACCGCGTGCATCTTTTGAATGCGCTCGGCGGTGGTATTCGGCGCCAACAAAAAGATTTGATCGACGCCCCGCTCGCGCAACAGTTTGACGCACTCATCGGACTCCTCCGGCGGCAAATCGACGGTCAAAACGCCGTCCACGTCGGCACGCTGTACCGCGTTGGCAAAGCCTTCGTAGCCCATGATTTCGATAGGATTCAAATAGCCCATCAACACCAGCGGCGTGACTTGATTGGTTTTGCGAAATTCCATGGCCATCGTCAATACCTTGCGTAAACCGACATGGTGGGCCAAGGCGCGTTCGCTGGCTCGCTGTATCACCGGACCGTCGGCCATCGGATCGGAAAACGGCACGCCGAGTTCGATCACGTCGGCGCCGGCGGCGACCATCTCGTGCAGCAAGGGCACGGTGAATTCGGGATAAGGATCGCCGGCGGTAATGAACGGAATCAAGGCCTTGCGGCCGGACGCCTTCAGTTCGGCGAATTTGGCGGCTAAACGGCTCATAAGCTAATTCCTTCGCGTTGCATGATGGTGTGCATGTCCTTATCGCCGCGGCCGGACAAATTGACGATGATCACTTGGTCCTTAGCCATCGTCGGCGCCAATTTCATCGTGTAGGCCAGGGCGTGGCTGGACTCCAATGCCGGAATGATGCCTTCCATCCGGGTCAAGGCGTGGAAGCCCTCCAAGGCTTCGTCGTCGGTGATGTTGGGATATTCCGCGCGGCCGGTGTCCTTCAGCCAAGCATGCTCGGGTCCGACGCCGGGATAATCCAGACCGGCCGAAATCGAATGGGTTTCGATGATTTCACCATCGTCGTCGGCCATAAGATAGGTGCGGTTGCCGTGCAACACACCGGGCCGTCCGGCCGACAACGGCGCGGAGTGGCGACCGGTGGCGATGCCGTCGCCGGCCGCCTCGACGCCGTACATCTTGACGCCGGCATCGTCGATAAAGTGATAAAACAAGCCGATCGCATTGGAACCGCCGCCGACACAAGCCACCAAGGCGTCCGGCAATTTACCGGCTTGGGCGAGACATTGCTGACGGGCTTCGCGGCCGATCACGGCCTGAAAGTCTCTAACCATCGCCGGATACGGGTGAGGACCCGCCACGGTGCCGATGATATAGAAGGTATTGTCGATATTGGTCACCCAATCGCGCAGGGCTTCGTTCAAGGCGTCCTTCAGGGTTTTCGAGCCTGATTCGACCGGCACCACGGTGGCGCCGAGCAATTTCATTCGGTACACATTCAGCGCCTGGCGAGCCACATCGACCGCGCCCATATAGACCACGCACTCCAAACCCAGCCGCGCCGCGACGGTCGCGGTCGCCACGCCGTGCTGACCGGCGCCGGTTTCGGCGATGATGCGGGTCTTGCCCATGCGCTTAGCCAGCAAAGCCTGGCCGACGGTATTGTTGACCTTATGAGCGCCGGTGTGGTTCAGGTCTTCGCGCTTCAGATAAATTTGAGCGCCGCCCAGATGTTGGCTCCAGCGCTGGGCATGGTACAGCGGCGACGGCCGGCCGACGTAATCGCGCAAGTCCGCATCGAGCTCGGCAACGAATTCGGGGTCTTGAATATAGCGTTGATAGGCTTCGTTCAGCTCGGTAATCGCCGGCATCAGCGTTTCCGCCACGAAAATACCGCCGTAAGGCCCGAAATGGCCCCGGGCGTCCGGCATTTGGTACTTGTCTGTCATAATTCTAATGTCGCTAGGTTGGTCGTTCTTATAAAGTCAGCCATTTTCGCCGCATCCTTGACACCCTTACCCGCCTCGACGCCGCTGCTGACATCCAGCGCATAAGGCCGCACCGCGCGCACCGCGTCGCCGGCATTGTCCGGCGTCAATCCGCCGGCCAGAATCAGAGGCAGTTGTCTGGCCGTCGGGATCAACTCCCAATCGAAGCGCTGGCCGCTACCGCCCGGCAAACCCGGATGATAAGCATCCAACAACAGCCCGGCCGCATCCGGGTATTGGCGCTGCAAGCCGTCGAGATCGCTTTCAGGCCTCATCCGCACTGCCTTGATGTAGGATTTGTCGTAGATTCGGCAAGCCTCCGGCGTTTCGTCGCCGTGAAATTGCAGGCAGTCGATCCGAACTTGGCCCAATACGCTTCGAATCCAGTCAGGTTCCGCGTCGACAAACAAGCCGACCACCGAAACGAAGGCCGGCAAGGCTCTGGCTATCGCGGCGGCCGCCCCGATCTCGACGTGGCGAGGGCTGGGTGGATAAAACACCAAGCCGATCGCATCGACCCCCAAGCCAGCCGCGTCAAGCGCGTCGTCTACCCTGGTAAATCCGCAAATTTTAACGCGGGTCCGCATCGAAACGTCTCTGAAAAAAAGCGGCGTAGGATAACACAACTGCCCGCCGAGTCGGGCTAGGCGAAATCAAAAAAGGCCGGGGCCGCTTAGCCCCTAACCCGCGTTCTTGCCGACGTACCGTCAATGAGCATGACCGCCGTGGTCTTCGGCGGAATGATCGTCCGCGCCCTCCGCCCCGCCCTCGTGCCGGTGCTGCTGGGCGGCGCCTTGGTTGATTGGGTCGGCGGCCCGCACCGCAACGCCGAACTTATAAACCATCAAGCCGCCCAAGTCGGCGGTAAACACCAACAAACCGGCAAGTAGCATGGCCAATAAACCAAACACTTGATTGGCCGGCCCGCCGATCCCCCCTTTTACCGCGATACGCCAGACCGACAACAGCGCAGCCAAGACCAATACCGAAATTCCCAAGTGTTCGTGTTTTTCCATGATTTCATGGACATTGCCGCCGTGCGCGACATTGGCCGCCGCGATCAGACCCGCCGCGACGGTCGCCGCCGCGAATAGCGTACCGGCATACAGAAACCAGCTCGCCGCGCCGCGCCAAGCCGGCTTGCCCGCCAAACTGGCCACGATGTCGATCGCGACGAACAAGAGCAACAGCGCAATCGGAAAATGCACCAGCAACGGATGCCAGTTCTCCATCGCGGCAATGCCAGGCAGCAAATCGGCGAAATTCTCGCCGGGCGATCGCCCCGCCGCCCTCTCAATCGCGGCCAGCCAGCCGGCCACGCTGCCCGCAAACCCGCCGCCACTATCGGCGCCGCCGTGCACCGCCATCGTCAAATGCTGTTGCCATCCCAACATACGTCCCCCGTTTTCGTTGAGCCTATATCGATCCGGGCTTTCCCGCCCGAATCGTCAGTTGATTGCGATTTGCGCCGATGTCGTGAGTGCCCGAGTCTTGCTTTCGGTAAATTCGGTGCCTTGCTGGCGCACGAACAGCGCTTGCAATTTTTCTTCGTCGGCTACTTTCATGCCCTCATCGTGCCCCAGGCACAACAAGGCGGTGGACCAGGCATCCGCGATCGTCGGGTCGGCGTGAAACACGCTGACCGCAACCAGATCATGATTGACCGGCCGGCCGGTGCGGGCATCCAAAATATGGCTGTAGCGCTGCCCCTTCACATCAAAAAAGTGCCGGTAAGTGCCGGAGGTCATTACCGCCATCGCCTCGTCCTTGGGCAAGGTCACCACCTTGTGCAACTCGCGCTCACCCGGCAACGGCTTTTCCACCGCGATACGCCAGGACTTGCCGTCCGGTTTGTGGCCGTGGGTTTTCAATTCGCCGCCGATTTCCACCAGATAATTGTCCACGCCCAATTGTTCCATGACCTGGCTGATTTTTCCGACGCTATAGCCTTGGGCGATCGACGACAAGTCTACCCTGACCTTCGCCAAATGCTTACGGATGTGGTTGTCGTCGACCACCGCAAGCTTGTCCATGCCGACGTTAACCATTGCGTCTTGAATCGCGGCATCCTCGGGGATGACCAATTTGTCGTCCTTAAAACCCCATAAATCGAACAGCGGCTTGATGGTCAAGTCGTAACAGCCGTGACTCAGCTCGCTGACGGTACGTGCGATTTTGACCAGCGTGACGACTTGCGGATCGACCGTTTGACTTTCGGTGGAGGGATTGGCGTTAAATTGTTCTATCGACGAATCCGGCCGGTAATTGGACAAGACTTTATCCAGGTCGGCAAACGCTTGATTGACCTCAGCCTCGACTTGCTTGAAGTCGACCGGCTCGGGCGACCAATAGCTGATGTTATAGGTCGTGCCCTGCGCGAAGCCGCTCAATTTCTCGATCGGCGGCAACGGCTCCTGGCAGCCCACCAACATCAACGCTTCCAGCAGCCCCACCATCCACACGTACCGCATGCATCCCCCTTTTCGTTTATCCGTGACGATTATTATTAAATTTTTTCGCGCAATAGCGCCGACACCGCTTTGAATTGCGGATGAGCGGCATCGCCCAACCATTCGAACAAGACCGATTCATGATTGGTGACGATCACTTGCCGAGACTGCAAACGCCGCAGCGCCGATGCTTTATGCTCGGAATTTCTGGAACAGACCGCATCGCCGAGCACCTGCACCCGGTAACCCAATTGCAATAAGTCGTAGGCCGATTGCAAGACGCAGACGTGGGCTTCCTGCCCGACCAGCAGTACTTGTCGGCGGCCGCTCTCGGCCAGCGCCTCGACGAAACCGGGAGCCCGGCAACAGGAAAATCCGGTCTTGGCGAAGACCGACGTCGCGGAAGGCCAAGCAGCGGCGATTTCGGCCTGAGTCGGCCCGAGACCTTGCGGATATTGTTCGGTCGCCAGCACCGGCACGCCCAAACAATCGGCGGCCTTTAGCAAGCGAAGCGTCGCCTTACCGACCCTCTCGGCCTCGTCGGCCGGCATGACCGCGCTCAGGCGGCCCTGCAAATCGATGACGACCAGCACGCTGTCCGCGCAATCGGCCAAATCCTGATGCGGCGCCATCGGTTAAGCGTGTTTCATGATGCGGGCTTTCTCGCGTTGCCAGTCCTTTTCCTTGGAGGCGACGCGCTTGTCGTGCAATTTTTTGCCCTTGGCCAGACCCAATTTGAGCTTGGCGCGACCGCGAATCCAGTACATCGACAACGGAATCAAGGTGTAGCCCTTGCGCTCGACCGAACCGATCAACTTGGCCAGTTCCCGCGCATGCAGCAGCAATTTCTTACGGCGCACCGCATTGGGGTTGACGTGAGTGGACGCCGACAACATCGGCGAGATATGAGCCCCGCACAACCAAGCCTCGCCCCGGCGAATCTCGATATAGCTTTCCTTGAGTTGGATGCGACCGTCACGCAAGCTCTTGACTTCCCAGCCTTCCAAGACCAAACCGGCTTCGAACTGCTCCTCGATCGTGTACTCGTGAGTCGCTTGGCGATTGACGGCGATGGTGTTATCGGTGGCTTTATTGTCCTTTTTTTTCTTGGCGGCCATGACTAGCGACGATGATTAAACTGACTGTAAACTGTAATTTTGATATTTTACCCGCACCCCCATCAAATAACACTTTAAATAACAGGGCCAGCAGCAATGAGCGACAAAACCCAATCCATCCACGGCGCATGGTCGTCCCGCTTCGCCTTTATTTTGGCGGCCACCGGGTCGGCGGTCGGTTTGGGCAACATCTGGAAATTTCCCTACATCACCGGCCAAAACGGCGGCGGCGCCTTCGTCATGGTTTACCTGTTTTGCGTGGCGGCGATCGGCGTGCCGATCATGATCGCCGAAATCATGTTGGGCCGGCGCGGTCGGCAAAACCCGATCAACACCATGCAGAGTCTGGCCGTCGAAGCCGGCGCCGACCCGCGCTGGCAATACATGGGCTGGCTGGGCATGGTCGGCGGTTTTTTGATCCTGGGTTATTACAGCGTCATCGCCGGCTGGTCCATGGCCTATATCGTCAAATCCTTCACCGGCCAATTTTTTAGCTCGGACGCCGGCGACATCAAGGCCCTGTTCGACGACTTGATGGCCAGCCCAATCCAGCAAATTTTCTGGCACACCGTATTCATGCTGGCGACGATGCAAGTCGTCATGCGCGGCGTGCAAGGCGGCCTGGAGAAATCGGTGCGATTTCTGATGCCGGCCTTATTTTTCCTGCTGCTGATCCTGGTCGCTTATGCGATGAGTTCCGGCGGTTACGAACAAGGTATCGAATTTTTGTTCAACCCCGACTTCAGCAAAATCGACGCCGACGCGGTCTTGACCGCGATGGGCCATGCCTTCTTCACACTGAGCCTGGGCATGGGCGCGATCATGGTCTACGGCTCCTATCTGCCCGGCCATGTATCCATCGCCAAAACCACCTTTTACATCGCCGGCGCCGATACCATCGTCGCGCTACTGGCCGGCATCGCCATCTTTCCGCTGGTGTTCGCCAATCACCTGGAAGCCGCCGCCGGCCCCGGCCTGATCTTCCAGACCCTGCCACTGGCTTTCGGCCACATGGGCGGCGGCTGGCTGTTCGGTCTATTGTTTTTTGTATTGCTGTTTTTCGCCGCGCTGACCTCGTCGATTTCGATCATCGAACCCGCCGTGGCCTGGTTGGTGGAAAACAAGGATCTGCAACGCCGCGAAGCCTGTCTGTGGGCCGGCGGCGCCTGCTGGGCGCTGGGCGTGGCGGTGGTGTTTTCGTTTAATATCTGGTCGGAACATAAATGGTTCGACAAGAATCTGTTCGAGCTGCTCGATTATTTGACCGCCAACCTGATGCTGCCGCTCGGCGGTTTGGCGATCGCGGTATTCGCCGGCTGGAAAATGAAACCGGCCCACGCCGAACAGGAACTGGAACTGCCGCCGCAAGGTTTTCAAGCTTGGCAATTTCTGATCCGCTACGTCGCGCCGACTTCGGTATTCCTGGTATTCCTGCATGTCTTGGGGGTACTGTAATGATCACCGTCGTGCAAAAAAGCGCGTTGGTCAAATTCTCGGCCAAACAGATGTTCGATTTGGTAGACGACATCGAGTCCTACCCCAAATTCCTGCCCTGGTGCGCCGGCAGCAAGGTGCTGAAACGCGAGGGCAACATCGTCGAAGGCCAAATCGACATCGCCAAGGCCGGTTTCCATAAATCGTTCACGACCCGCAATAAATCCGATCAAGGCGGCAAGATTCAAATCAGCCTGCTGGACGGGCCGTTCAAATCGCTGGAAGGCTTTTGGAGTTTCATGCCGCTCCGCGAAGACGCCAGCAAGATTTCGCTGGATTTGGAGTTCGAAATCGCCAGCACCTTCGCCAGCCTGGCCTTCGGCCCGGTCTTCAATCAAATCTGCAACACCATGGTCGGCGCCTTCACCCAACGCGCCAAAGCGGTGTATGGCTGACATCCGCATCGAAGTCGCCTACGCGACGCCCGAGCGGCAAACCCTGATCGCGCTAACCCTACCGCCGGACGCCACCGCCGAACAAGCCATCCAGGCATCAGGCATCTTGGCCCGGCATCCGGAAATCGATTTGACCGTTCAAAAGTTCGGCATTTTCGGCATCGTCGCCAAACCCAACGCAACGCTGACCGACGGCGACCGGGTGGAGATTTATCGGCCGCTGAAACAAAATCCGATGGATGCGCGGCGGCAACGATCTAAGCAATAACCCCCCGCGAAACCACCCATCCGCACTTTTTTGGGATTAAGTTCGGTCGAACAGACTTGGTGATGACTAAATTTCCTTTACCGCCACAAGGAACAACTGACGAGATTCCCGAACGGAGCCGGCGGGAAATATCGGCCGACTCAACCCTAGCAGACCGAAGCTAAAAACCGAGCGTTACGGCGCGAAAGTCCGGGCGAATTGTCCTTTGCAAGAGTCCGCCGAAAACCATCGCGCGGGCCCTGCCTGTGTAAGGACAAACTCCCTTCTCACGACACTGTCCTTTCGGATTTTCCGAGAACACCACTCGCCGGCTTCATCCGCGTTCGGCGGAAAACGACCCAGAGTAGCCATTCACTATGCAACGTTGTATGTTAGCTATTCGATACATACCTGACATTTAAAATTACCGGTAACTGGTGATTAAATTTGAAACTCGGGTAGGATTTGCCAACCAACGGGCGGCGCATCGTTCGAGATAATAATGACACAAACCATCGATTTAATATGACGGATTATCGTAGGCTCTATATCCCCGGCGCATCATGGTTTTTTACCATAAATTTGGCGCAACGAAAGGGAAACCGATTATTGATTGATAATAACGCCGACATCCTTTCAAAATAGACGCCGTGGTTGTTTTACCGGACCACATTCATTGTATTTGGACTTTACCTGAAGGGGATTCCGATTTCTCAACCCGCTGGAATATTTTGAAAGGAGCCTTTTCCAAAAGTCTCGAAAAAGGGGAGCGAGTTTCAGCCAGTCGAAAATCTCGAAGGGAACGTGGCATTTGGCAGCGGCGATTTTGGGAACATGGCTTGCGCGATCAAGAAGATTACAGCCGCCACATGGATTACATCCATTGGAATCCGGTAAAGCATCAATGGGCAAATTCGGTAAAGGACTGGCCTTATTCGAGTTTTCAAAATTACGTCAAGCAAGGAATTTATCCCGAAAACTGGGGTAGCGTTATGCCCTTGGATATTGAAGGCATTGAATAACTCGAAAGATGCGCCGCCCGTTGGTTGGCGGATCCTAAGGGCTAGGGGTGGGGAGGAGTCCATGTCATCATCCTACGGGCTGGGTTGATTTTAGTATTGATGGCGACCCAGGAAGAACAACAATCCGTCAAGAAGCCACTCGATTTGAAACTGAAAATCTGGCGAGAGAAAATAGGCATCAACTTGAAATTAAATACAGAAGAAAGTTGATAATTGAGCCTTATAACGCCAAGTATAACTTGACCCCGAAAAGCGGAGCGACGGTAGGAGCATAGCTTTTTCCGGGGAGTCGCTATTTTTGCGAAAGATTTTTCGGCAATCCCTTGCCCGAAAAATCGGCAAAAATTACGCGACCGCCAATGCCTCTGGCGGCCCCGATTCGTCCGCGTCGCCTGGTTTCGCCCCAACAAGGGGGCGAAACATGGGCTCTCGCATGACTTGACGGCGTTTCGCGATGCCTTGCAGGTTTTCTCCGCTTCGCTGCGAAAACCCGCCCGGCGCTACGCCTATCGGGGACTAAAAATCGTCACTTCGCTAGCGCTCCGTTTCCACGATTTTCAGCGGGGGTCAAGTTGATACGCTGGTTGGGTGGTTTGCGATCAGCATCCGTCCTCAAACACAAAAGTGTCAACTGAGCGAGAAAGTTTACCGTCAGGAAACTCCAAAATGATAGACGTTGCATGACAAAAAGCACCGCCAACGACAATCATGCATTCATGTGTGCCTCCTGACATATTGCAATGCCCCCCCTGTAGCTCTGCAAAGTTCAATATTTCGGACGAAGATGTTCCAACGGGAAATCTGGCTTGTACCGCTGCAATAACCACAGTCTGATTCAAACTGCCGTTCGAATTAATTAGGAATGCAACAAGCCTATCTGCATAGACCTGATAATGCAAAAAACGATCTGCGACATACCAGACCCCTAATAGAATAGAAACAACTAAGACGGTCCCACCGATTCTTGATGTACGCCTCGATATGTGATTCATGACACCCAACGAATAGAGTTAACCTGCCAAAACGGAGCGAAGCGGAGTTTTGGTCAGGTTTAACGACTGGTTAAATGCCTTGATGACATTTCCAAACAATAATTTTGATTCAAGCAAAGAAACGCGAATGACGCTGAAAATCATGGCTTAACCTGGAGGGAAAAACATATTTTCATGATTTCTTCAGCCATTATTTGCTATTTCTTTACGATAAATTAATTGCTTTCCAAGCCTTTCGAGATTGGCCCCGCATTTAACGTAGAATTCATCGGGGAGTCGCTATTTTTGCGAAAGATTTTTCGGCAATCCCTTGCCCGAAAAATCGGCAAAAAATTACGCGACCGCCAATGCCTCCGGCGGCCCCGATTCGTCCGCGTCGCCTCGTTTCGCCCCAACAAGGGGGCGAAACATGGGCTCTCGCATGACTTGACGGCGTCTCGCGATGCCTTGCAGGTTTTCTCCGTTTCACTGCGAAAACCCGCCCGGCGCTACGCCTATCGGGGACTAAAAATCGTCACTTCGCTAGCGCTCCGTTTCCACGATTTTCAGCGGCCGATGCTTGAAGCGTAGCGGAAAGCGGTCGGCTGGAATGATAAGTTATGCATTGATTGTTACTTTGTTTCGGTTATCAACACGTTAGGATTTGCTGGGTCGTAAAAGAAATAGGTATAGAACTCAACCGGCTTGCCATTATCGAGTTTCGGTGAATACCCCTTATCAAGGATAAATTTCTTAGCCGCATCTACATATACTGGTGGAACAGACACATCAACTGGAGCTACGCCGCCAGATATTGGATCAGTGACGCGGGCAACCCGCACTGAACGAACAGACCCATTGACCTCCACCACAATACCAAAGATTACGCTATATAGTTTCTTGGCTTTTCCTGTAACGTAGCTCGGAGAATTGGACGACTTCGCTAGGACAGTACCGGCCAGAAGCATCGCAAGGATTCCCCAGAACTTTATCCAATTCGTCGTATTACGCCCCATTCGTGGCTCCATATTGGTTGACTGCATAACG
>NZ_MKMC01000003.1:64836-171260 GCF_001856095.1 Methylomonas sp. LWB | reverse complement strand
AGCATGGACGCCGTCCAAAAAGCCAACTCCGGCCACCCTGGTGCGCCGATGGGCATGGCCGACATCGCTGAAGTATTGTGGAACGATTTTCTGAGCCACAACCCCACCAACCCCAAATGGCCGAATCGCGACCGCTTTGTCCTGTCCAACGGTCACGGCTCCATGCTGATTTACTCGCTGTTGCACCTGAGCGGCTATAACCTGCCGATCGACCAGTTGAAACAGTTCCGGCAACTGCACTCCAAAACGCCGGGTCACCCGGAATACGGCTACACCGACGGCGTCGAAACCACCACCGGCCCCTTGGGCCAAGGCATCACCAATGCCGTCGGTTTCGCCATCGCCGAACGCGCGCTGGCCGGTCAATTCAACCGTCCCGGCCACGACATCGTCGACCACCACACCTACGTGTTCCTGGGCGACGGCTGCTTGATGGAAGGCATTTCCCACGAAGCCTGCTCGCTGGCCGGCTCCATGGGCCTGGGTAAACTGATCGCCATCTACGACGACAACAACATCTCCATCGACGGCGAAGTGCGCGGCCACGGCGACGTCCACGGCTGGTTCCTGGACGACACCCCGAAACGCTTCGAAGCCTACGGCTGGCACGTCATCCCCAAAGTCGACGGCCACGACCCGGAAGCCGTGAAGAAAGCCATCGAGGCCGCCAAAAGCGTCACCGATAAGCCCTCCATCCTCTGCTGCCAAACCATCATCGGTTTCGGCTCGCCGAACAAACAAGGCAAGGAAGAATGCCACGGAGCCGCCCTCGGTGAAGCCGAAGTCGCCGCCACCCGCGAAAAACTCGGTTGGCCGCACGCCCCGTTCGAAATCCCCGCCGACATCTACGCCGGATGGGACGCCAAAGCCAAGGGCGCCGAACGCGAAGCCGCCTGGAACGCCCAATTCGCCGCCTACCAAGCCGCGCATCCGGCCCTGGCCGCCGAATTCGAACGCCGCGTGGTCAAAGGCCAACTGCCCGGCGACTGGAGCGAAAAAGCCAATGCCTTCATCGCCGACGTCAATGCCAAAGCCGAAACCATCGCCAGCCGCAAAGCCTCGCAAAATACCCTGAACGGCTTCGGCCCGCTGTTGCCCGAACTCTTGGGCGGCTCCGCCGACCTGGCCGGTTCCAACCTGACCCTGTGGAAAGGCTGCAAAGACATCAACGCCAGCGGATACGACGGCAACTACGCCTACTACGGCGTCCGCGAATTCGGCATGAGCGCCATCATGAACGGCATCGCCCTGCACGGCGGCTTCAAGCCCTACGGCGCCACCTTCCTGATGTTCAGCGAATACGCCCGCAACGCGTTGCGGATGGCCGCACTGATGAAAGCGCCGACCATCTTCGTCTACACCCACGACTCCATCGGTCTGGGCGAAGACGGCCCGACCCACCAACCGATCGAACAAACCGCCACGCTGCGCATGATCCCCAACATGCAAGTCTGGCGTCCGTGCGACGCGGTGGAATCGGCGGTCAGCTGGAAAGCCGCGATCGAACGCACCGACGGCCCGAGCACCCTGATCTTCTCCCGGCAAAACCTGCCGCACATGCCGCGCAGCCAAGCCCAGATCGACGCGATCGCCAAAGGCGGCTACATCCTGAGCGGCGAAGGCAATCCGGACGCCATCATCATCGCCACCGGCTCCGAAGTCGAACTGGCGGCGAAAGCGGCCGAAGCGTTGAGCGCCAAAGGCAAAAACATCCGCGTGGTGTCCATGCCGTCGACCAACGTGTTCGAAGCGCAAGATCAGGCGTACAAAGACAGCGTACTGCCGCCGAGCGTGACCGCGCGCGTGGTAGTCGAAGCCGGCGTGACCGACAGCTGGTGGAAATACGCGGGCAGCCAAGGCCGAGTCGTGGGCCTGGACCGCTTCGGCGAATCGGCCCCGGCCGGCCAACTCTTCAAGGAGTTCGGCTTTACCGTGGATAATGTCGTCGCTAATGTGGAAGCCGTACTTTAATTTTTATAAACAGTAGCAGGGGTTTAAATTGTTGGTTCGTCAATGATTTAAACCCTGTGTTTCTAACAGCATAGGTGAAAGACGTGAAAACAAGTGAATTGACGAAAGGTGTGATGGCAGCCCTGCTGCTGAGCAGCTCCATGGTCGTGGCTCAGGATTATCCCGCCGCCGACTATCAGCCTAAGGTGCTATACAGCAACCCGGACTACGCCAACAGTAGCTCGGCTAGCAATGTTGTCGCGCCGGCTGCTAAAGTGGTGGAAACTGTGGAGGCGGATCCTAATTATCCCGCTACCAATTTCCAGCCGAAAGTGTTGTATTCTGATTCGGCTTACAAGCATGACAAAACGGCTCCTTCGATAGGCGGAGCCGCGACAAGTGTTAGCAGTGCGAGTTCGGATGCTGTGGTCGAATCGGCCAGTGCCGAACCAGCCAAGGAATCGTCTAACAACGCCTTGTTGGGCTTGGTTGGGTTGGCTGCGGTTGGTTTTTTCTTGTACAGCAGGAAGTCAGGGTCCTCTTCGTCCGGAGCCGGTTCTTCATCCGATAGTTCGGCTACCTCCGGTGAGGCCACCGGTGTTGAAAAATACATCGATCGCCTGGGTATGAATAAAACCGGGGTTGCTAAATACTTGGAAAAACAAGGTTCCAACCAAACTACCGGTGTGGCCAGATACATGGCTAAGCAAATCGTGAAAGACCGGGAAGCGGCGGCAGCCAAAGCTACCGGCGTGGAAAAATATCTGCGCGACCGCGGTTAATATAATCTGCGATAGCCGATAGATGTTGGCGAGTTAGTTTTCGCGCCCGCGAAATCGATCATCGGCTTTCTCCGAGTCGCCACTTCTCAAGGATGGACGCAAGCTATTTGCGTTGAACCTTGTGGAGTGGCGATTTGGTCTTTACCGGTCTTATTAATCAACCATCCTTTCGCGAGTTCGATGCGTCCGCTTTTCCGAGCTTGGGGCTTTCCGATAGCGAAAGACGAGTTTCATTTCAATCTGAGGATATTTTCATGGCAAAAAATTTATTGGAACAATTGCGCGAAATGACCGTCGTGGTCGCGGATACCGGCGACATTCAAGCGATCGAAACTTTCAAACCGCGCGACGCGACTACCAACCCGTCGTTGATTACCGCCGCCGCGCAGATGCCGCAATACCAAGGTATCGTTGACGATACGCTGAAGGGTGCTCGCGTAACCTTGGGTGCCGGTGCGTCTGCTGCTGAAGTAGCTTCACTGGCCTTCGATCGCTTGGCGGTTTCGTTCGGTTTGAAAATTCTGGAAATCATCGAGGGCCGCGTTTCAACCGAAGTGGACGCTCGCTTGTCCTACGATGTCGAAGGAACGATTGCCAAAGGCCGTGACATCATCGCTCAGTACAAAGCCGCCGGCATCGACACCGAAAAACGCATTCTGATCAAGATCGCCGCGACTTGGGAAGGTATTCAAGCTGCCGCCGTACTGGAAAAAGAAAACATTCATACTAATCTGACACTGTTGTTCGGCATCCACCAAGCAATTGCGTGTGCCGAAAATGGTATCCAACTGATCTCGCCATTCGTTGGCCGTATTCTGGATTGGTACAAAAAAGATACTGGCCGTGACTCGTACGCACCTTCCGAAGACCCTGGTGTATTGTCGGTCACCGAAATCTATAACTACTACAAAAAATTTGGTTATAAGACCGAAGTTATGGGCGCCAGCTTCCGTAACATTGGCGAAATCACCGAATTGGCGGGCTGCGATTTGTTGACGATTGCCCCTTCTCTGTTGGCCGAATTGCAATCAGTTGAAGGCGAATTACCACGTAAACTGGACGCAGCTAAAGCGGCGAGCGCAAATATCGAAAAGATTAGCGTGGACAAAGCGACTTTCGAACGTATGCATGAAGAAAACCGCATGGCGAACGATAAACTGAAGGAAGGTATTGACGGTTTTGCCAAGGCTCTGGAAGCTTTGGAGAAACTGCTGGCCGATCGTTTGGCCGTGCTGGAAGCTTAATTCCAGGCATCGGATTTGCGCGTTGTAATTTGCGCGCGATCTTTTTCCGATACGAAAGGCCGCCGAATCGAGTAAGCGGCCTTTGTTCATTAATATAGGTAAGTTAAATGGCAAAAATTTTTGATGTAGTAAAACCCGGTGTCGTAACCGGAGAAGATGTGCAAAAAGTCTTCGCGATTTGTAAGGAAAACAAATTTGCGCTGCCAGCGGTCAATGTTATTAGTACGGATACGATCAACTCAGTGCTGGAAGCCGCCGCGAAAGCCAAGTCTCCGGTTATTGTGCAATTTTCTAATGGCGGCGCCGCGTTTGTTGCCGGTAAAGGCCTGAAGTTGGAAGGCCAAGGTTGTTCCATCGCCGGCGCTATTTCCGGTGCGCGCCACGTTCACGCGATGGCCGAGTTGTACGGCGTACCGGTCATCCTGCACACCGACCACGCGGCGAAAAAACTGCTGCCTTGGGTTGACGGCATGCTGGACGAGGGCGAGAAACATTTTGCGGCAACCGGTAAACCGTTGTTTAGCTCGCATATGCTGGATCTCTCTGAAGAGAGTTTGGCGGAAAACATCGAGATCTGCGGCAAATACTTGGAGCGGATGTCTAAAATGGGCATGACGCTGGAGATCGAACTGGGCTGCACCGGCGGCGAGGAAGACGGGGTTGACAATTCCGGCATGGACCACTCCGCGCTGTATACCCAACCGGAAGACGTTGCTTATGCTTACGAGCATTTGAGCAAAATCAGCCACCGTTTCACGATTGCCGCATCATTCGGGAACGTGCACGGCGTCTACTCGCCAGGTAACGTTAAACTGACCCCGAAAATTTTGGACAACTCGCAAAAATATGTGTCCGAAAAATTCGGTTTGCCGAACAACGCACTGACCTTCGTTTTCCACGGCGGATCGGGTTCTTCTCCGGAAGAAATTAAAGAATCCATCAGCTACGGCGTCGTCAAAATGAACATCGACACCGATACCCAATGGGCGTCTTGGGAAGGGGTGATGAATTATTACAAGAAAAACGAAGGCTATTTGCAAGGCCAAATCGGTAATCCGGAAGGCGCTGACAAACCGAACAAAAAATACTACGATCCGCGTGTGTGGCAACGTGCAGGCCAAGAAGGCATGGTGACCCGTTTGTTGCAAGCATTCCGCGAATTGAACGCGGTCGACTCGTTGTAATCCGTTCGTCCGGCTGCAAAGGTACTCGCGACCTTTGCAGTCTCGTCGCTTCACCTCCGTCAACTAATTGACGGCAAATCCCCGCAAAATCTATTTACGGCCATTCTTTAGGCTCGGCTGACGACATCCGCAGGCTATACTATCTTTTCGCGAACCCGGTGTTTCTTATATTATCCGGTGCCTCGACAGCGGTCCGGCGAGCTACGTTAGGACTTGAAGCAGTTCTTGGCACGACCGGTGCTTATTCAATTCAACAGGTGGAATATGGCAGAAGAGCAAGGTAAATCGGAAGGAAAAAAGTCGCCTTTAAAGTTGATTTTAATCATCGTGGTAGTGTTGTTGGCGATGGTGGCTGGCGCTGCCGGTGGCTATTTTTACATGGCGAAAAAAGCAGAATCCGAGCACGGTAAACCGGATAACGAAGTAAAGCACGAAGAGGAAAAACACGACGAGGAACACGCCGAAGCGGTTCCGGAGGTTTATTATGAATTACCCAGCCCCCTGTTGGTCAATTTCCCGGCGGGGGCTAGCGCTAAGGTCATCAAGATTTCCTTGACGATTTTGACCAAGGGCGAGGCTAGTATCGAAGCGATGAAAAAGCACGAGCCGATGATACGCAACAATTTGTTGATGGCGATCAGCACGATTGGCGCCGATAAGGCCAAAACCACCGAGGGTAAGCAGGAGTTGCGGGCGATGATGCTGGCGGAAATCGGCAAGGTATTGGAAAAAATGGCCGGCAAGAATACGGTCAAAGATGTCTATTTCACTGAATTTGTAATGCAATAAATGTCTACCGCCGATCTGTTATCGCAAGACGAAATCGATGCGCTGTTGCACGGCGTCGACGATGGCGACGTTGAAACCGGGCCCGATGACGACGACTTAAGCCGAGGTGCGGCCAGACCTTACGACTTTAACAGTCAGGAACGCATCGTTCGGGGGCGGATGCCGACCCTGGAAATGGTTAATGAGCGTTTCGCGCGGCATTTTAGGATTGCATTGTTTAATTTCTTACGGCGGGCTGCGGAAATTTCGGTATCGGGCATTCAAGTACAAAAGTTTTCGGAGTTTATCCAGGGCTTGTTCGTACCGACCAATCTGAATGTTATCCGCATGTCGCCATTGCGGGGCCGAGCCTTGATTGTCATGGAGCCGAGGTTGGTATTTACCGCGGTGGACAACTTCTTTGGGGGGGGCGGGCAGTTTTACAACAAGGTTGAAGGCCGCGAGTTTACCCCGACCGAAATGCGGATTATTCGTCTGATCATCGATATGATCTTCAAGGATCTGGCTGAGGCCTGGAGACCGGTGATGGACATCGATTTCGAATACATCAATTCAGAGGTCAACCCGCAGTTCGCCAACATTGTCAGTCCTTCGGAAATCGTTGTGATTTCGACGATACACGTTGAACTGGAAGGCGGCGGAGGGGATATTAATATCGCGATGCCGTATTCGATGATAGAGCCTATCCGCGAATTGTTGGATGCGGTGACCAGTGATCGCGGCGAAGTGGACGGTCGTTGGCAAGAGTCTTTGCGTATCGAGGTGATGCGTAGCGAAGTGACCTTGAACAGCAATCTGATCGAAAAGGAAATGTTGATCAGCGATGTGATCGAATTAAAGAAGGGCGACGTGATACCGATCGATATGCCCGAAACCGTGGTCCTGGAAGTGGAGAGGGTGCCGGTTTTTCGCGGAAAGTTGGGTTTGTCCGATGGCAATTACGCGATCGAAATTACCGAAAAAATGAATTTAGACAACATTTAAACGATTGTAGGTTGTGGTCATGAGCGAAAACGACGAATTGGGCGACGACTGGGCGGCCGCGCTGAACGAGCAATCGGAAGCAGAGGCCGAAGCCGACTGGGGCGATGCGCTCAAGGAGCAAGCTGCCTCGGGGGCCGGAGGGTATACGGCTGCGGAGTTCCCGGAATTAGACGGAAAAGCCGGCCCGAAGGACGGCGCGCGCGGGGATGAAGTTAAACTGGATGTGATTCTGGATGTGCCGGTTACGGTTTCGTTGGAGATTGGCCGGACCAAGATCAACATCCGCAATTTGTTACAGCTTAACCAGGGGTCCGTGGTCGAACTGGACCGTTTCGCCGGCGAGCCGATGGACGTTTTGGTCAACGGAACCTTGGTCGCTCACGGCGAAGTAGTAGTGGTTAACGATAAGTTCGGTATACGTCTGACCGATATTATCAGTCCGTCCGAACGAGTTAGAAAGCTAGGCTGAGTGCCGTGCGGATTGCTTGCATGATCGGGTTGACGCTATCGGCGGGAGCGGCCGGCGCCGACGACGCCGCATCGCTGGCCCGAGCCGGCGGGCGCGTGGTTTCCCCGGCCGATGTCGGGCAGTGGTTGTTGGCATTATTGATTGTATTGGCGGTATTTTTTTTGGCGGCTTGGCTGTTGCGCAAGACCGGCGGTTTCGGAATATCCGCGAAGGGGCCGTTGGCTGTAGTCGCCGGCTTGCCGCTAGGTGTGCGCGAAAAGTTGGTGTTGGTCAGGGTCGGCGAAAAACAACTATTGTTGGGCGTCAGTAACGGCCGCATCGACAAATTATTAGAACTGGAAGGCGATCAGCGCTTGTTTCTGGGGGGCGCCGATACGGCAGATACCGCGCCCTTCGCGAAGAAATTGCTGGAAGTGCTACAAGGTAGGGTGGGCTGATGCTGTGGCGGCTGTGGGTCGGGCTGGTTGGCGCTGCCTTGCTGATGCTGGGGCCGGTCGCCGCGGACGCGGCGGGTATCGACGCGGTGACGGTGACGACCAATCCCAAGGGCGGCGAAACCTATTCGGTGACGATCCAAATCCTGGCGCTGATGACGATGCTGACCGTGCTGCCGGCATTGTTGCTGTCGATGACGGCATTTACCCGGATCATGATCGTGCTCGGTCTGTTAAGGCAGGCCATCGGCGCCGCCCAGGCGCCGAGCAATCAAGTGTTGCTGGGTCTGTCATTGTTTCTGACGATATTCATCATGATGCCGGTGTTCGAAAAGGTTAACGAAACCGCGGTACAGCCCTACCTGGAAGAGAAAATCGATACGCTGACCGCGTTGCAAAAAGCCTCCGAGCCGTTCAGGCAGTTCATGCTCAAGCAGACTCGCGAGGCTGATTTGGACACCTTCGTGCGGATTTCCGGCCGGCAACAGATCGATAAGCCCGAGGATGTGCCGTTTTCGTTGCTGGTGCCGGCTTACCTGACCAGCGAGTTGAAGACCGCATTTCAAATCGGTTTCCTGATCTTTCTACCGTTTCTGGTGATCGATTTGGTGGTTGCCAGCGTGCTAATGTCGATGGGGATGATGATGCTGTCGCCGATGATCGTGGCTTTGCCGTTCAAGATCATGTTGTTCGTGTTGGCGGACGGTTGGACGATGGTGTTGGAAATGCTGGCTGCCAGTTTTTACGTTTAATGCGGGGGCGGCAATGACTAACGAGACTATTTCAATCATTGCCCAGGAAACCGTCTGGGTTTCTTTAAAATTGATGGGGCCGGTGTTGCTGACGTCGTTGTGCGTCGGCTTGTTGATTTCGATGTTTCAGGCCGCGACGTCGATACAGGAGCAAACCCTGACTTTTATCCCTAAATTGGCCTCCATCATTGTTGTGTTGATGATCGCCGGCCCCGGCATGTTGCAGACCCTGATCGATTACTTTCAGGATTTGATGCGAGACATTCCAACGCTGATAGGATGAATGTTCGCGAAGACGAATTGCTGGCTTATTTGACGACCTTTATTTGGCCGTTTTTTCGGATCAGTTCGATGTTCGTGACGATACCGGTATTCAGCGTTCGCGCCTTGCCGGCCAGAATTCGTGTGCTGGCCAGCTTATTGATTACCTTCACTTTATTACCGGCGTTGCCGGCGATGCCCGATGTCGAACTGTTCGGGTACGATGGCTTGGTCGTCGCGGTGCAACAGGTGGCATTAGGTATGACGACCGGTTTCATTCTGCAAATGGTCTTCTCGGTGATGTTGTTTGCCGGGCAAACCATCGCCTACAGCATGGGCTTGGGCTTTGCGTCGATGGTTGACCCTGCCACCGGTGTGCAAGTACCGGTTATCGCGCAGCTGTTTGTCATTGCCGGCAGCTTCAGTTTTTTGGCGGTGGACGGGCATTTATTGTTGATCGAGATGCTGGCGCGTAGCTTCCATGCCCTGCCGGTTTCGACCGAGGGCTTACGCAAGGAAGATCTGTGGTTGATCGTGATGTGGAGCGGTCAAATCTTTGCCGAGGGCTTGTTGTTGGCGCTGCCGGTGATGGCCGCGTTGCTGTTCGTCAATATTAGCTTCGGCGTTGCCTCCAAGGCGGCTCCGCAATTGCAAGTGTTCGGCGTGGGTTTTCCAATCACGATATTGTTGGGCATGATCCTGGTCTGGATCGGTTTGCCGGTGTTGCTGGAAGGCTTTGGCGAAAGTTTGCGGGACGGCTTTGCTCTGGTCGGGCAAATCTTGAGGCTGGGCTGATGGCTGAAGATTCCGGCCAAGACAAAACCGAAGACCCTACCGGCAAGCGGCTCTCCGAGTCGCGTAAAAAAGGCCAGCTACCGCGGTCCAAGGAGCTTAACACCTTTGTCACGTTAATCGTGGCATCGGCGCTGTTCGTTTACATCGGCCGACATATGGCGGAGGGCCTGTTGGCGATGATGAAGCAACAATTCCGACTTAGCCGCGATCAGGTGTTCGATCCGGCGACACCGGTCGCCCACCTTAAGCTGGCCTTGGTCGACGGCTTCACGGTCGTGGCTCCGTTTATGCTGATTCTTCTGGTCGCCGATTTTTTGGCATCGCTACTCCTCGGCGGCTGGAATTTCGCCAGCGAAGCCTATCACCCCAAGTTTTCCAAGTTGAATCCGCTCGCCGGCATGAAACGTTTGGTCGGCATTCAGGGCGTTGTCGAATTGATCAAAGCCGTCATTAAAACGCTGCTGGTGGCGATCGTGGCGTGGAATTTATTCAAACTGCATTTCGACGACTTCATGGGTATTAGCCGGATACCGGTCGATCAAGCCATCTACCGGGTCGGCGATATTATCGTGGTCGGCCTGTTGATCATGAGCTCGACGCTAGCCTTGGTGGTGATGCTGGACGTGCCTTACCAGCTCTGGAACAACCAGCGCCATTTGAAAATGACTAAGCAGGAAGTGCGCGAGGAAGCCAAGGATCAGGAGGGCAGTCCAGAGGTTAAGGGCAAGATCCGGCGCATGCAAATGGAAGCGGCGCGGCGGCGCATGATGGATGCGGTGCCTAGCGCCGACGTCATCGTCACCAATCCGACGCATTTCGCGGTGGCGCTGAAATACGATCCCAGCGGGTCCGGCGCGCCGATTTTGGTCGCAAAAGGGACGGACTTGATTGCCAGCCAAATCCGCGAATTGGCGCTGGCGGCCAAAGTGCCGCTGGTGGCAGCCCCCGCGCTCGCGCGCGCCTTGTACTACTCTACCGAACTGAACCAAGAGGTGCCGCGCGGCCTGTTTTTGGCGGTCGCGCAAGTGCTGGCCTACGTGTTTCAATTGCGGGCCTCCACTCAACAAGGCTGGGGACGGCCGACGCCGCCGACCGACGTATATGTCCCAGACGATTTCAAGCAATAACCGATTCCGATGGATTTCAGCAAAATTCTTGCTACGCTAAAGTCGCTGACCGGCCTGGGGCTGGGCGCGCCGCTATTGATTGTCATGTTGTTGGCGCTGCTGATATTGCCGCTGCCGCCGTTTTTGCTGGATCTGTTCTTCACCTTTAACATCGCGTTTTCGCTGATTATCCTGCTGGTTGTCATTTATACGCTGAAACCGCTGGAATTCGCGTCGTTTCCGACCGTGATTCTGATCGCCACTTTGTTACGGCTGGCCTTGAACGTCGCATCGACTCGTGTGGTGTTGATCCGCGGTCACGAGGGTGGCGATGCGGCGGGCAAGGTCATCGAAGCCTTCGGTTCGTTCGTGATCGGCGGCAATTTCGCGGTCGGTATCGTCGTGTTCGTGATTTTGGTCGTCATCAATTTTGTCGTCGTGACCAAGGGCGCCGGCCGGGTCGCCGAGGTGAGCGCCCGCTTTACGTTGGATGCGATGCCCGGCAAACAAATGGCGATCGACGCCGATTTGAATTCGGGTTTGATCAATCAGGACGAGGCTCGCGCCCGCCGTGAGGAAGTCGCCGCCGAGGCGGATTTTTACGGGTCGATGGACGGTGCCAGCAAGTTCGTACGCGGCGACGCGGTCGCGGGCATCATCATCTTGTTCGTCAACATGATCGGCGGTTTGGCGATCGGCGTCGGCCAGCACGACATGAGCTTCGCCAACGCGGCCAATGTTTACGTGTTGCTGACGATAGGCGACGGTTTGGTGGCGCAGATTCCGTCGTTGCTGTTGTCGGTGGCCTCGGCGATGGTAGTGACGCGGGTGCGCGGCTCCAAACAGGACATAGGCAAGCAGGTCACCTCGCAGTTGTTCGAGGACCCGCGTACCTTGCTGGTGACGGCGGCGGTGATGGGTTTGTTGGGCATTATCCCCGGCATGCCCAATCTGGTGTTCATACTGCTGGCCTTGTCCCTGGTGGGAGCCGCTTATTTGATCGATCGGCGCCGCAAGCTCGAGGAAGAAAAAGCGCTGGAAATGGAGCGGATGGTCTCGCCGCAGCAATTGGCCAAAACCGAAATCAAGGAGTTGGGTTGGGATGATGTGATGCCGGTCGATGCGATCGGCCTGGAAGTCGGTTATCGGTTGATTCCGTTGGTGGATCGCAACCAAGGCGGTCAATTGATGATGCGCATCAAGGGCGTGCGCAAGAAGCTGTCTCAGGAGCTGGGCTTTTTGATTCCGTCGGTGCATATTCGCGACAACTTGGATTTGTCGCCGACCGAATACCGGATTTCGTTGATGGGGGTGACGGTCGGCGAAGCCAGCATCATGCCGGAGAAAGAAATGGCGATCAATCCAGGGCGGGTGTTTGGCACGGTGCAAGGCACGGCCTGCAAGGACCCGGCGTTCGGTTTGGATGCTGTCTGGATCGACGCCGGCCAAAAGGATCAGGCGCAAACGCTGGGATACACTGTCGTCGATCCCAGCACCGTGGTCGCGACCCATCTAAGCCATATTCTGCAAAGCAACGCGCACGAACTGTTCGGGTACGAAGAAGCGCAGCAACTGCTCGACAATCTAAGCAAGTTGGCGCCGAAACTGGTCGAGGATTTGGTGCCTAAGACCCTGCCACTGGGAATCCTGGTTAAAGTGCTGCAAAACCTGCTGCAAGAGCGGGTGTCGATCCGGGATATGCGGACGATCGCCGAAACTTTGGCGGAGTACGGGGTCAAGAGTCAAGATCCGGACATCTTGACCTCCGCGGTTCGGGTGGCCTTGGGCCGATCTATTGTCCATGAAATCAATGGTGCGCAGGCCGAGATCCCGGTGATTACTCTCGATCCTGGCTTGGAACAGATATTGCATAAGTCATTGCAGACGGCGGGCGATGGCGGCGCGGGTTTGGAACCGGGCTTGGCCGAGCAGATGCACAGGTCGTTGGAGGAAAGTGCCCAGCACATGGAATTGGAAGGCCAAGTGCCGATATTGCTGGTGTCCTCCTTCATCAGGCCTTGGCTGGCGCGCTTCGTCCGTCATTCGATATCCGGCTTACATGTGCTGGCCTATAATGAAATTCCTCAAGATCGGCAGATCAGAGTGGTTTCCACAGTTGGGCAGCGTGCAAAATGAATTGAGGTTGCGCGATGAAAATTAAACGCTTTTTTGCGGCAGATATACGTCAGGCCATGCGTATGGTCAAAGAAGAGCTGGGAGCCGACGCGGTGATTATGTCGAACCGCTCAGTGGATGGTGGTGTCGAAATTGTGGCGGCCCGCGATTTTGATGAACAAGTCATTCATAAAAATCTGAAGCAGCGGGAACAAGAGAAACAGGCGGTCGCCGAACCCAAGAAGTTGGAGTTGCCGGATTTCGACGCTGAACAAAAGCCCGTCCACTTAGTCAGCAGCGCCAGAAAGCGCGGCGCCGAAAATTCGACACCAGTCAATCCGATCCGCCGCCATCTCGATCAATATATCGGCTACGCTGAAAAGCTGCAGGTTGCCAACGTTAATGCCCAAAAAATCGGCGAAAAACTGAAAGCCGCCGACAAACCAGCCGAGAAACCGGCTTGGGCGGGCGGCGACCCGAAAATCCGAACCGTCGCGGAAGCCAAGCCGGCCGCCCCCGCCAAACCAGCGGTTGCCGACCAGTTCATGGCCGAGATGCGTGGCGAGATGAAAGAGCTGAGGGCCATGCTGGATGCCAAATTGTCCGGTTTAGTCACGCAGTTGCCGCAATCGGCGGCGCCGGTTCGGCAAGCCTTGCAGGATCGGCTGATGGATAGCGGTTTTTCCCGGACGCTGGCCGGCAAGATCGCCAATCGATTGGGCAGTCACCAACAATTGGATACCGCCTTCGCTAAGTCGCGGGACATGTTGGCCGGCTTGCTGCCGATCGCCGACGACGATTTGCTGGAGCGCGGCGGTATCGCCGCCCTGGTCGGTTCCACCGGCGTCGGCAAGACCACGACGATCGCTAAACTGGCCGCCCAGTTTATTTTGAAACACGGTACCCGGCAGATCGCGCTGATTACCACCGACAACTTCCGAATCGGCGCCCACGAGCAGATCAACACCTATGGCCGTATTCTGGACGTGCCGGTGCGCGTCGCCAACGACGCCAACGAATTGCGGCGGCATATCGACAGTTTTTCAGACAAGCGTCTGATTTTGATCGATACCGCCGGCATGAGCCAGCGCGACATGCGCCTAGCCGAGCAACTGAAAACCCTCCAGCACGGCGATTTGCCGATACGCACGTATTTGGTGATGTCGGCGACAACCCAATACAAATCGATGTTGGAAATTATCGAGGCGTTCCGGATACTGGAACCGCAAGCGACTATACTTACCAAATTGGATGAGGCGGTCAGTAAGGCGACGGCGTTGTCGGCGATAATCGAGCGACGCATGCCGTTATCGTTCGTCACCGACGGTCAGCAAGTGCCGGAAGATATATTTCTGCCCGATGCCGGCGCTTTGATCCGGCAATGTCTGGCCGACGCCGAAGAGGCGCCGGCGTACGAGGGCGAGAACCAAGACGATTGGATGGCGGAAAGCCATGCATAAGCCACTCGATCAGGCAGCCGGAATTAGACAAATGAGACAGATGAAACCAGTACGAGTAATCGCCGTGACTAGCGGCAAGGGTGGCGTCGGCAAAACCAACTTGTCCGTCAACATTGGTGTGGCCCTGGCCAAAATGGGACGGCGGGTGGCCATACTCGACGCCGACATGGGCTTGGCGAACGTCGATATTTTGTTGGGGATGTTTCCCGAATACAACCTGTCGCATGTTCTAAACGGCGAAAAGACGTTGCGGGAAATCATGATGACCGGACCCGCCGGCCTGAAGATTATCCCGGCGTCGTCGGGCATCCAGCGCATGTCCGATCTGTCGAATGTCGAACAGGCTGGCGTGATTAGGGCTTTTAGCGACATCGACAAGGATCTCGATGTGCTGATCGTCGATACGGCGGCCGGTATTTCGTCGAGCGTGGTCAATTTCGCTCGTGCCTGCCAGGAAGTGATCGTAGTGGTCTGCGACGAACCGACTTCGTTGGCCGATGCGTATGCCTATATCAAGTTGTTGAACCGTGACTACGGCTTGAACAGTTTTCATATTGTCACGAATATGGTGCAGTCCGCCGAACACGGGCAGGCCCTATTTACCAAACTGAGCAAGGTTACCGATCGCTATCTGGACGTGGCGCTACAATTTGTCGGCGCGGTTCCGCAAGATGAATATCTGCGGAAATCGGTACAGAAACAGCAGCCAGTCGTCGAAGCCTTTCCGCAGAGCAAGGCGGCCTTGGCGATTAAAAATCTAGCGAGAAAAATCGACAGTTGGCCGATCAAGCCCAAGGCCGGCGGCTATTTGGAGTTCTTTGTCGAGCGGATGATTCAATATAGCGCCAAAGAGGATGTTGCATGAGTGGAGCGGCAATGTACGCTGCCGTGCAGGCCGGAAATCTGGATAACTTGGTTATCCAGCACGCGCCGCTCGTCAAACGCATTGCCTACCATTTAATGGGTCGTTTGCCAGACACTGTACAAATCGATGACATGATTCAGTCCGGCATGCTCGGACTGTTGGAAGCGCTAAAGCATTACGACGCTGCTCAGGGTGCCAGTTTCGAAACCTACGCCGGCATCCGAATCCGCGGAGCGATGCTTGACGAATTACGCCGCTCCGATTGGACGCCGCGCTCGGTCCATAAAAAAGCCAGGGCGGCGGCCGAAGCGATTCGCGATGTGGAGAGCCGCCTGGGTCGAGATGCCAAGGATAGCGAAGTCGCCCGGCAGATGGGCATCAGCCTGGAGGAATACGGCCGGATTTTGCAGGACGCGATGTCTTGCAAAACCTTTAGCGTCGAAGAATTGGTGCAGGGCGAAGACGGCGTCATCGACGCGGTACACGATGGATTTCAGCCGGAAGAAGCGTTAATCCGGCAAAGTTTTCAACAAGCGCTGGCCAAGGCGATTGCCGAGTTGCCGGAGCGTGAGCGGTTGGTTATATCGTTGTATTACGACGACGAACTGAATTTGCGCGAGATTGGCAAGGTATTGGATGTCAGCGAATCCCGGGTCAGTCAAATATGCAGTCAAGCCCTGCTGCGGCTCCGGGCTAGGCTTGCAGATTGGCTGGAAGGAACAGATAATGAAAAGTCGGGTTAATTTGTGGTTATTGCCGAACGTTGGTTCGGTTTTTTCAGCGAATCGCCTCTTTCTCAAATGAATTAAGTAGTCAGGGTGGAGATTTTCCTTGGATAAGAATATGCGCATTCTGGTTGTCGACGACTTTTCGACAATGCGGAGAATTGTAAAAAACCTTTTGAAAGATCTGGGGTTTACGAACACTGTGGAAGCCGACGATGGCCGAACGGCGTTGCCGATACTCGAAAAGGGCGGTATCGATTTTCTGATTACCGACTGGAATATGCCGGGGATGACCGGTATCGATCTGCTAAGAGCGGTGCGAGCCCACCCGAGCCTGGCCAATCTACCGGTGCTGATGGTGACGGCGGAAGCCAAGCGGGAGCAGATTATCACCGCGGCCCAAGCCGGTGTGAACGGTTATGTGATCAAACCGTTTACGGCGGCAACGTTGAAAGAAAAAATCGAAAAGATTTTCGAGCGTATCGAAGGCTAATTGTCCGGAACGAGGCCCATGAATAGTGATTTGCTGAATTTGACCCGGAATTTGGTCGCGGCGCTGGAAAAGCAGGATGAAAACGAGGCGGATCGCCTGTTGGATCAAGTCGCCGGGCTGCGGGAGACGCAATTGTTCAAGGAAGTCGGTCGTTTGACTCGGCAGCTTCACGACACCATGGTCAGTTTTTCCGTCGACTCGAAAATTACCGAATTGACTGCCCACGACATTCCGGATGCCAAGGAGCGCTTGCATTATGTGATCGCGATGACCGAGCAGGCCGCCGACCAGACCTTGACCGCCGTCGAAGAATTGCTGCCGGTTTCCGATGAGTTGAGCGATAGGGCCAAACAATTGGCGCAACAGTGGAACCGGTTTTTAGATAGGGAAATGCCTTTCGAAGAGTTCAAGGCCATGAGCGTGGAACTCAGCCAGTATTTCAATCAAACCCAAGGTTCGTTTGAGCGGATTCAACAAGGTTTGAACGATATTCTGATGGCTCAAGGCTTTCAGGACATCACGGGCCAAATCATTCGTCGCGTCATCGACTTGGTTCAGGAATTGGAAACCAGCATGGTCAATTTGATCAGTATTTCCAGCTCGCGGGTCGTGCCGCATGCCGCTCGCGCCGAGTCGGCATCGCACGAATTGCCGGGGCCTGTAGTGCCGGGCGTGGACGACAAGGCTGGCGATGTCGCCACCAGTCAAGTGGATGTCGATGATTTGCTCTCCAGCTTGGGTTTCTGAGGAAAGACTATGGCGATCGATTTGGACGACGAAATTTTGCAGGATTTCTTGGTCGAAGCCGGAGAAATTCTGGAGTCACTTGGCGAACAATTGGTTGAACTAGAGCAATCGCCCAGTGATTTCGAACTGCTAAACGCGATTTTTCGCGGCTTTCATACCATCAAGGGTGGCGCCGGTTTTCTGTCGATTTCCGCACTGGTCGATATTTGTCACAGTGCCGAGGATGTATTCAATGTCTTGAGGCAGGGCGATCGCCAAGTTACTCCGGATTTGATGGATGCAATTCTGCAAGTCATCGACATCGTCAATGAGATGTTCAATATTGTGCGTACCGGCAACATGCCGAAAGCCGCCGATCAGGGCTTGTTACAGCGTTTGCACGGTTTCGCGACAGCTTCTTCCTCCGAAGATACGCTCCCGGAGCCGGAGCCGGAGCCGGAGCCGGAGCCGGAGTCTGATGCTGAGCAGGAGTCCGACCATTTGGAAGTCGTCGACCCACAGGGTTTGACGCCGCAGGAATTGGTTGCGCAAGAATTCGAGGCGATGCTGGATCCAGAGGAAATGGACGAATCCGAGACCGGAACCAGCGACTTAATTACCGAACAAGAGTTCGAAGAACTGCTCGACGCATTGCACGGGAAGGGCGGTTCACCGACGGTGCCCGCATCCGCCAAGCCGGTTGCCGACGACGAAATCACCGAAGACGAGTTCGAAAATTTACTTGATGAGTTGCACGGCAAAGGCAAGTTTTCCGCCGCTCCCGTTGAGAACCCAAGCCCGGCCACCGATTCCGGAGACATCACCGACGAAGAATTCGAGCAGGTCCTGGACTCATTGCACGGAAAAGGTAGGTTCGATGCCGCGAATTTACCGTTAGGCGACATCGAGCCTATGGTTATCGATCCGGAACCGGTCGTGGAAGCCCCCAAACCGGAAACGGCAAAACCGGTCGTGCCCCGAGCCGAGGTCAGCAAACCCCTTTCGGACAACGAGCGGACCCCGGCCGCCAAGGTAGTCGGTGTTGAAAACGGCAATGCCAAGGCGACTCCTCAAGCCGATACCACGGTTAGGGTAGACACCCAGATCCTCGACGATATTATGAATATGGTGGGCGAGTTGGTCTTGGTCCGTAACCGGTTTCAGACCTTGAAGGCCACGGCTGAAGCCAACGAACAGCTTTCCAAGGCAATTTCCAATCTGGATGTCGTGACCGCAGATCTGCAACTTGCGGTGATGAAGACCCGAATGCAACCGATTAAAAAAGTGTTCGGTCGCTTTCCTCGGGTGGTACGCGATTTGGCCAGAAATTTGAAAAAGGAAATTCGCTTGGACTTGGTCGGCGAAGACACCGATCTGGATAAAAACTTGGTGGAGGCTTTGGCCGATCCGTTGGTGCATTTAGTTAGAAACGCCGTCGACCATGGCATAGAGTCACCCAGCGAGCGCGAAGCGCAAGGCAAGCCCAGAGAGGGCGTGGTCGTATTGAAAGCGTCGCAGGAGGGCGACCACATCCAACTGTCGATCACCGATGACGGTAAGGGCATGAATGCCAACGTGCTGCGAGCGAAAGCGGTCGAAAAAGGTCTGATGGATGAAGAAAGCGCGGCCAGGCTGGACGACAAGGAGTGCTACAACCTGATCTTCGTGCCCGGTTTTTCGACGAAAAGCGAAATTTCCGATGTGTCCGGTCGCGGTGTCGGCATGGACGTTGTCAAAACCCGGATCGCCCAAATGAACGGTATCGTCGAGATCGATTCGGTCGAGGGGCGCGGCAGTACCATTATTATCAAAGTTCCGCTGACGCTGGCGATCATGCCGACTCTCATGGTCAAACTGGGCGGGCAGGCCTTTGCATTACCGTTGGCCAGCGTGTTGGAAATCCTCGATCTGGATTTGAGCAAAACCAACAAAGTGGACGGGCAGTTGGTCGTCATGGTTCGTAATAAGGCCTTGCCCTTGTTTTATCTTAGCGAATGGTTGGTGCAGACGCCTTATTATCGGACGTCGGAGGCGCAGGGTACCAGTCACGTCGTCGTGGTGAACGCCGGCGGTCGTCAGGTCGGCTTCGTCGTCGACCAGCTGGTCGGCCAGGAAGAGGTGGTTATCAAGGCATTAGGCGCAAAGTTGCACGGCTTGGATGGCTTATCGGGAGCTACGATCACCGGGGACGGAAAAATCGCGTTGATACTTGACGTGCCGGGTCTGGTGAAAAAATACGCGATCTGACGACTGCCATGACCATACGGGTTTTGGTGGTGGACGACTCCGACTTTATCTGCAAACGTATCCGGGACATTTTAGAGGAAGAGCCTGACTTTAAAGTGGTTGGGATTGCCGCGAACGGCAAGGAAGCGGTTCGGATGGCGGCCCTGTTAATGCCTGATGTGATCACGATGGATGTCGACATGCCGGTCATGGACGGCATCACCGCCGTCAGGCAAATCATGGCGACCCGGCCTTGCCCGATTCTGATGTTCTCGGCAATGACGCAGGTCGGCGCGAAGGCGACGCTGGATGCGCTGGAAGCCGGGGCCCTGGATTTTCTGCCGAAGCAGCTCGAAGATATCGACGCCAATCGCAAGCTTGCCTGTCAAACCTTGCGCTTGCGTCTGCGGCTATTGGCCGCGCAAGCGCGGCGAATGCCCGCCAAACCCGTCGCCGGCCCCAGTTACAGTCCTCTGGCCGCACCCCGTCCGGCCGATGTCGAGCGCCACCCGGCGGCGGTGCTCCGCGCTGAACATGGCGGCGAATCGATCGAGCGTATCGATTTGCTGGTGATCGCGGCTTCCACCGGCGGCCCGATGGCTATCCAGGACATTTTGACGCACTTGCCGCAAGCTTGCCGTTTTCCGATTGTGTTGATTCAGCATATGCCGGCGCATTTCACCAAGAGTTACGCCGATCGCTTGAATCAACTATGCGGTGTTGGGGTCAGGGAAGCCCAGGACCACGACGAACTGCAAAACGGCGTGGCTTTATTGGCGCCGGGCGGCGTACAGACCGAGTTCGTTCGCACCGCCGGCAAATTGACGGTGGCGTTGCGAAATAAAACGCCCGGTGAACTCTACGCGCCGGGGGTGGATATCGCCTTCGCCTCGTTGGCGGCTGAATTCAAAGGGCGTATGTTGGCGGTCGTATTGACCGGCATGGGGTCGGACGGGCGCGAAGGTGCCAAGCAACTCAAACGAGCGGGCGCCGCGATTTGGGCTCAGGATGAACGCAGTTGCGTGGTTTACGGCATGCCCAGAGCGATCGCCGAAGCCGGTTTGGCCGACAAAATTTATTCGTTGAGCGAAATCGCCAATCAATTCAAAAGACTGCATTAATGGATATTCTCAGCATTTTCGGAGTTCTGATAGGATTTGCCGCGATCATCGGCGGCAACCTGATGGGTGGCGGCGAAATCGGATCGCTGGTCAACGTCCATGCCTTCGTGATTGTGGTCGGTGGTACGCTGGGAGCGACTCTGTTGCAGTTCCCCCCCAAGGTTTTTCTACGTAGCGTGCGCATCTTCGGTTGGATATTCGTGCCGCAGAACTTACAGCTGAAAAAGCAGATCGACAAAATCGTGCGCTGGAGCACCTTGGCCCGAAAAGAGGGCTTGCTGGGTTTGGAATCGGTGATAGAGTCCGAGAAGGACGGGTTCGCCAAGAAGGGTTTGCAACTGTTGGTGGACGGCAACGAGCCGGAAGTGATCCGCGATTGTCTGGACGTGGAATTAACCACTAAGGAACATCTGGACATGCAAGCCGCCAGGGTGTTCGAAGCGATGGGCGGTTACGCGCCGACGATAGGCATTATCGGCGCGGTGATCGGCTTGATCCATGTCATGCAGAATCTGGCCAAGCCCGAGCTGTTGGGCAGTGGTATCGCCACCGCCTTCGTGGCCACGATTTACGGCGTCGGCTTGGCGAACTTGTTGTTCATTCCGATTGCCAATAAGCTGAAAGCGTTGGTGTTCGAAGTCACTCAGGCCAGGGAAATGGTCATCGAAGGGATTTCGTCGATCGCCGAGGGCGAAAACCCGCGCAACATCGAATTGAAACTCTCCGGTTTTTTGCTGGATAAGTAACGATGGTACGCCGCCGCCGCAAACCGCCGCATCAGTCCGATAACCACGATCGCTGGATGGTGTCTTACGCCGATTTCGTCACGTTGCTGTTCGCGTTTTTCGTCGTGATGTACTCGATTTCGTCGGTCAACAAAGGCAAATACGAAACCTTTTCCGAATCTCTGGATCAGGCGCTGTTCCACAACGAGAAAGTCCAGCGCGACGCCGAGCCGATTCAAATCGGCGCCATTCCGACCACGGTTCAACCGATCGAGTTGCCCAACCTCGTCACGGCCGAGGAGCGTGAGCTGAGCGAGGAGATTATGCAGGAAAAGCGCCGTCTGGACGAAGTCTCCCAAGAATTTCAACGCGCGCTGCAACCCTTTGTCGAAAGCCAATTAGTCGGTATTAAAAAGCACGATTTTTGGGTGGAGCTGGAAATGAACAGCGAGTTGCTGTTTGCCAGCGGCAAGGCCGAATTGTCGGCGAAGGCGATCCCGGTGCTGCAAAAGGTCGCCGAGGCCATACGCGATGTGCCCAATGTCATCAATGTCGAGGGTTATACCGATAACGTGCCGATTTCGACCGGTTACTTTCCGTCCAACTGGGACCTGTCGTCGGCCAGGGCCACCAGCGTCGTCAAGGAATTGGTCAAGAACAACATACCGTCGACCCGTTTATCGGCGGTCGGCTATGGAGAATTTCATCCGATTGCCGATAACAATCACGAGGAAGGCCGCTTCAAGAATCGCCGCGTCGTATTGGTGTTGATGTCCCAGGCATTTGCCCGCTACGGTATGAGTGACGACGAACGCGCCAAGGCCTTGAATTTGGCGCCGCAGCCACCGGCGCCTCCCGAAGCGCCGGTCGCTCAACCGGCTCCATAAGCGGCGAATGTATGAAAATCTGGTCAGTATCCAATCAAAAAGGCGGGGTCGGTAAAACCACCACGGTCGTCACCTTGGGTGGATTGCTCAGCACTTGGGGCTTTCGCACGCTGTTGGTCGATCTCGATCCGCACGGCTCGTTGACCAGTTATTTCGGCATGAATCCGGAGGAAGTCGAACACGGCGTTTACAACTTGTTTCGGGATGCCAGCGAGAAAAAGAAGAATATCGATCCGGAGCTGTATGTCGCCCGCACCGATTTCGACGGAATCTCGGTGATGCCGGCCTCCACCGCGATCGCCACGCTGGACCGGCAGGTCGCGGCGATCGGCGGCATGGGCTTGGTGATTTCCACCGCATTGCATAAGCTTTCCGACCGCTATGATTACGTGATTATCGACAGTCCGCCAATGCTGGGCGTGTTGATGATCAACGCAATGGCGGCCTGCGAGCAACTGATCGTGCCGGTGTTGGCCGAGTTTCTGGCCCTGAAGGGGCTGGACCGTATGGTGCATACCATTCAAATGGTGTTTCATTCGCGCAAGACGCCGCCGCGTTTTACCATCGTGCCGACGATGTTCGACAAACGCACCAAGGCCGCCCGCGACGCGTTGGCGGCGCTGTATCGGCAATATCCCGACAACGTCTGGCCATCGGTGATTCCTGTCGATACTAAAGTCCGTGAAGCCAGCCGAGTCGGCGCTCCGCTGCCTTTGTTCGACAAAACCGCGCGGGCGGCCGAAGCCTACACCGAATTATTGGAATTGTTATTGCTTGAAAATAGCGGCGACAACTCTTCGACACCGCATTCATGAAACAAGCAAAACCGCCTCCGCGCATCGTCCAGCAGCAACTTGCTCTGGACGCCTATCTGCAAACCTTATTGGAAGTCGTTCCGGAGGCGGACGAGGCCGATCTGGCTACCGTCGCGCCAGCAGAACAGCGGTCGGTGCAGACACTGGCGCCCGATGTGGCGGTCCAAGCCGAGAAAGCCCTGATCCGCTTGCCGGAGTCCGCGCTTGTCGCGCTAGAAAATCCGGCTAAACTTCAGGCATTAACGGTAATGCCCGATTGGGCGCTGACCGAGTTCCAGGCTTTGTTTTTCAAGGTCGATCAATTGATTTTGGCGGCGCCGCTGGTCGATTTGGCCAGAACCATCCGCCTTGAACGCAAACCCGGTAAAATTCCGGGCCAGCCCTCCTGGTTTCTGGGATTGCTCGACGATCAGGATAGCCGGATCGGCGTGCTCGACACCGGGCAATTGGTGTTCGGCAAGACGCGTGGTCAGCAACGCAATTTGGAGGAACGGCCGTTCAAGTGCGTGTTGGTGACTCAAGATAAAAAATGGGGTCTGGCTTGCGACGAAATTTTGTCGATAGGCAAACTGAAACCGGAAAAAGTTCGGTGGCGAACGGTCAGGCGCAAGCGCCCTTGGCTGATAGGCACCGTGATCGAAGAATTGACCGCGATCGTCGACGTCAAACAATTGGTGCCGCACCGCAAACCTCAGTAATCAATCCGGATGGAACAACATGAGCGAAGATAGAAAACAAAGCGATCCGATCATGCAATGGGTGACTTTTTGCCTGGGCGACGAAAAATACGGCATCAACGTGATGCAGGTTCAGGAAGTGCTGCGGGTAACCGAAATTGCTCCGGTGCCCGGCGCGCCGTCCTACGTGTTGGGTATCATCAATTTGCGCGGCAATGTCGTCACGGTTATCGACACCCGAAACCGGTTCGGTCTGCCGTCCAAGGAAACCGACGACGCCTCGCGGGTCGTCATCATCGAAACCGACCGACACATCATCGGTATCTTGGTGGATAGCGTTGCCGAAGTCGTCGAGATGCGGGCCTCCGAAATCGAGACAGCGCCCAACGTCGGTAACGAAGAGAGTTCCAAATACATCCAGGGCGTTACCAGCCGCGACAACCAGTTGTTGATCTTGGTCGATTTGAACAAATTCCTCAGCGACGACGAAAAAGCCGAATTGGACATGTTCTAGTTCGCCTAGTCGGTAAGGACCGGCGGCGATCGTTACCGAATAGCGTTGCAGCCTCGGGAGGCTGGCCATGACTGAAATCACTCCGATTAGTCCCAACCCGCCGGTCATTGTCGTTCCTCGGGTCGAGCGCGACGAGCGCCAGCGTCGCGAGCAACGGCAACAACCGCCGACCAAGCCCAAATTGCCGCCAAACCGACAACCGGCCGAACACATAGACGAAAGAGTGTGATGAGCGAATATCTGCTTTGGGCTTTGACCGTAGCGGTCGTCGCGATGTTGTTGCTGATGCTCCGGTTGTTGCACGACCACCGCAAGCTCAGGCAAGCCTATGGTTTGCTGGAGGCGCAGATTCAGCGTAACCACGACGATTTGGCCGGATTGTGTTCGGCGGCGGTTGCGGTAGACCGGCGCTTGGCGAATGCCGACGCCAGACTGAATAGTATCGCCGAACGGGTTGCCGAGCGGCCGCGAGCCGCCCTGGACACGCCGGCGGTGGCCGAAGCCGTTGAGCGTCCCGCCCAAGGTTACGAAGATGTGATAGCGAAAATTCGCCGGGGTGTCGGCGTCGAGGATTTAGTGCGCGATTGCGGCTTGACGCGCGACGAAGCGGTGCTATTGACCCGCTTGCACGGCGGCCGGAGTCGTTTGTAATTCAAAGGTGTCGCCTACGCCGCGTTCGGCTCGAATCACAGCGGGGTCGGCGACTCGCGCCAACAGTCGTTGGTAGTTTTGGTCGTGGCGGCTCCGGTCGTTTTGGCGATGCCATAAATGCAGCACCGGTGCCGCGAAGCGGCCTTCCTTGCGGCGAATGCCGCAGTGCAGCAAACGGATCACCAAGTCCGAATCCTCGTACCCCCAGCCTTCGTAGATTTCATCGAAGCCGTTCACCCTGAAAAAGTCATCTTTCCAGACCGCCAGATTGCAAGTCATCGCGTTTTGCCAATGTTCGGCGCGCGCGTAGCGCCAAGCGGTCAATGGCAAATACAGCAAGGGCAGCCAGCGGTTGATCCGGCCGCACAGGCGTTGCACCAAGAAATACGCCTTGCTTCGACTGTGTAACGGCAAGCCTTGCCTTAACACCTGCTCGGTATAAGCCTGACTCAGCAGGCAGCGGTTCCCCGGCACGAAATAGCCGGTTTCGGCGAGTTGGCGGTGGCGGGCGACAAAGTCCGGCAAAGTCACACAGTCGCCGTCGACGAACAGCAGATAATCGCCCCGGCTGACCGCAACCGCCCGGTTACGTATCGTTCCGGCCCGGAAGCCGCGATCTTCGTGCCACACATGGCGGATCGGCCGGCTCGCAACGGCTTGCCATGCGGCAATCCGAGCGGCGGTTTCCGGTTGCGAGCCATCGTCGGCGACCAAGATTTCGAATTGACTGTCCGATTGCGCCAGTAAACCGGCCAAACAGGCATCCAGTGCCTCGGGCCAGTTGTAGGTGGCGACGATGACCGAAATCAGACCGTTCATCGATGTAAGCGGTGCAGTTCCCGCAATTTCAGATATTTGTAATACGCGCCCTCGGCATTGGAAATCGCCAGCATCAAGCCTTGCGGGCCGTCGAGAAAGCCGGCCTTGAGCACGTAGCCGCGGAAAAAAGTCCACAGCCCCTTGGCGATGGCCTTGCCAAGGCTGGCGCGCGCGCCGGCTTTGAACAGTTTCTCGGCACCCAGCGTCGAATAACTGTTGATTTTGTGCAGTACCTCTTCCGGATCGACGAAAGCCTCGTGTAACAACGGTTGGTTCAAACGGCCGATCGGGCCTTGCACTTCGACCCGTTCGTGAACTACCTCGTTGCTGAATCGGCCCGCGTCGCGCCGGAACAATCGCAAGACATAATCCGGCCACCAGCCGCTATGTTTAATCGGCCGGCCGCAGTAGCTGGACAGCCGGGGAATTTCGAAGCCTCGGATAGCATTTTGCCGGATGGCCTGTTGAATTTCCTCGGCCAAGGCCGGGCCGACTTCTTCGTCGGCGTCTAGCGATAACACCCAGTCGTGAGAGGCTTTATCCAAGGCCCGTTGCTTTTGCGGGCCGAAGCCGGGCCAGTCGGTCACGAACACTTGGTCGGTAAACTGCCGGGCTATCGCGACAGTGTCGTCGCTACTGCCCGAGTCGAGAACGACGATTTCGTCGGCCCAGGCCACCGAGGCCAGGCAGCGGCCGATATGGCCGGCTTCGTTTTTGGTGATGACGATGACGCTAAGCATCGTCAAGCTCGGCCGGTCGGCTCAGCAACGCGCCCAGAAAGAACGCCAACAGATAGCCCTCGGCGAACGTTTTGAAATGGGAATTGAACAGGCTGGAAGCACTGATCGCCACCAAAAAACTCGCGGCGATCGCGCCGTAAGGCCGATTCGCCAAGCCTTCCCGCAAGCCGACGCCGATGTAGGCTAAAAACAGCAGTACGCCGAAAATCCCGTTTTCGACCCAGATAAACAGATATTGGTTGTGCGGGTCGCCGGTACTCATCGCGTGCCAACCCTGGCCGTTGAGTTTCGCCACTTGCTCGTAAGCCGGTTTGAATCCCGAGGTACCGTAGCCCAGCCAGGGATGTTCGCGGATCAATTGCCAGGTATTGCGGTAAAACACCACTCGCAGACCGATCGACGTTTCGCTGGCGCTGGTTTGATAATGGGCTCGTTCGTCCAGCGTGACCTGTATCCGCTGTTTCACGGTGTCGGAGGTCGCGACGAACAGCGCAACCGCGACCGCCGCCGCGCCGATGAAATACGGCAATTTCCGAAAACCGTACAGCGAGCCAAAAGCAAACACCGCCGCGACAGGCAGTGCCAGATAACCGCTACGGGCGGTGCTGACGAAGAAAATATTGAACACGAACAGCGCGGCGGCGCTCCAGACCGCGATTTTCCAAGGCGGCGACAGCGGTTCGTGCAATACAAATAACGTACCGAGCAGCGCGGCCGTGAACGCCATGCTTTGTGTCGAATGATTGGTCATGAAGATGCCGGCGCCGCGGCCGCTACGCACCACCCAATCGGTCGCCCATAGTGGAATAGCGACGATAGCGGCGACGGCCATAACACCGACGAAATAATAGACGAAGCGTTGTTGCCAGCGCCGCGATTGAAATAGGCCCAGCAGCATAAAGGCGTAAGCCAGTTTCTTCCAACTCGACAGGGTTTGCAGTTTGGCCGGCCAGTCCGTGTCGGCGTAAAAGGTGCCGACGACCAGCCAGGCATAAAACGCGACAATCATTTTGCCCAGCGGATGCCGCCACGATTGCCGCAACGTGGCGAAGGCCTTTCCGGAAGCCAGCCAAGCTGCCAGCATGGCCACGCAGGCGATGCTGGTCGCGGCGGTGGACATCGGTACCGCGACGACCGCGAAAATCGCCAGTCCGCGGCTGACGTTCAGAGCGGTGTCGGAATAAGCGTGAGTCATGGAGTTAACGCCACAGTTGATAAATATATTTGCGTTTGAGTTTTTCCCAGCGGAATAGCCAACCTTTCAGCCACGGCGGCGGATCACTTTCCAATGCGCTTCGAAACAAGCCGTTCTTGCTGCCTTGCTCGACGACCGGCTCTTCCAGCCAGAGCATTTGGATGTCCAGCGCTTTGTCGATGGTCTCGAACTGGTTGTCGATCGGTTGCGCGATACGATTTTCGGCAATCCAATTCAGGCGTTTTTGCGCGGTGGCGGAGTCTATAATGTACGAATCGGCAAAGCGGCCGCGATGACCCGGATACAAGTACTGGCCGGGGCGGCGCTGACTTTTCGGCGTGAAGAAATTGCCGCCGGAACCGATGTAAATCACTTTGTGGCCTGGAAACCGTTCGCTTTGTTGCAGGGCCCGGGTTATGCCGAGCAGGAAGTCGGGGCTGAATACCGCGTCGTCTTCCAAAACCAGCGCCTGACGGTTGCCGGCGGCGGCGATGCGGCGCAGGGCTTCGACGTGCTTTAGCGCGCAGGATTGTTGGCCCGGCGTCAGGTCATCGTTGCCGAACGTTAGACTCAGAATCTCGGCGGTCAATTCCTCGGCATCCCAGTCGGTGACGAATTCGGCGCTCAAGCCGAATTCGGCTAATTGGCGTTCCATGAATTGGCGGCGCCCGGTAAAGGCTTTGACATTCAGTACCAGGATGCGGTCGAGCGTCGGCGATTCGGTCATGCAGCAGTGGAAAGTGATGGCTAAGGGACGATTATCGACGGTTTTGCATCAAAACACATCCGATTGTTGTCGTGGTGCCGGGTGATGGTCGCGGCTTCGTTTTTCCAGTTCGGCATCGATTGCGGCAATGACGCGCTCGGCCGACAATTGCTCCAGACAATCGCTGGGGCTATCCTGGTTGCGTTCGCAACCTTCCAGTTGGCAGGGCAGGCAGGCGCGTGGCGCGACGTCTTGGATCAGATGCACGTTGCCGACTCGGCCGGAACCGCACTTGGCAAACGGCGGCCTGTTTTCGGCGTAACCGGTCGGCCAGGGCGCCCATTTGCTGGGGTCGGTCGGCCCAAACAACGCGAACACCGGCACGCCGGTCGCGGCGGCCAAATGGGTGATGCCGGTATCCGGGCCGACGAATAGCGCCGCGTTACCGATCAACCGGCTTAATTCGGCCAGACTCGCACGGCCGCTCAGGTCCAAGACCTCGCAGGCGAGGGTGGATTTGAATTCCGCCAGGACCTGGCGCTCGGCGGGCTGGCCGCTGCCGGTCAATACGATGCGATAGCCGCGACCGGCTAAAAATTCAGCCAGTTGCCGCCACTGCGCCAGCGGCCAGGCCTTGTAGCGCCATTGCGGTTGAATGTGCAGTACCGCGTAGGGTTGCTCCGAAAAATCCGTGGGCAAGTTCAACGGTAAATTGGAACAGGGTGGGGTCAGCCGGAATACCGGCGGAATGCCGAGGGGTTCGCAAAAGCGTAGGTTTTCCAACACCGCATGGCCGTAATCGTCACCGAACACCAGCCAGCGGTTCAGCAAACATTGCTTCCACCAGGCTTTGCTGGTTTGCTCCGGTACGAAGCCCAAACGGAGCTTGCCGGCCGCCCAGGCATACAGCGTCGGCCGGTCGCCGGTTTGAGTCGAGATCGCCAAGTCGTAGCGGCGACACAATCGCGCCAGAATCCTCAGAAGTTCGCCGAGCTTGGGTTTTGCCGGTACCGGAATCAGTTCACTCAGGTCCGGGTTGCCTTCCAGCATGCCGGCGTTGCCGCGCGGCAGCAGCACATCGATCGCAGCGTCCGGGTAGGCCTGCTTCAGCGCGCTGAGTAAGGGCGTGGTCAACAGCGTGTCGCCCAGATAGCGCAGCGTTATCACCAAAATGCGTTTAGGTTGTATATTGAGCGGTTCGGGCGCCGGCATGCGTCGTTGTGTCGATAATAAAGCCGTTATTTTAAAGGTAAACCGCATTGAGCAAGTCACAGAAATCACGCCAGACCATGACCGACAGCCAAGTCTACCAGCGCTTGATGCGCTTTGTGTTGCCGTATTGGCGGATGTTCCTGGTCAGCGCGTTCGGCTTTGCGATTTACGCCGCGACCGAACCGGCTCTGGCGATGATCGTGCAGCGCATCATCGACAGCTTTAACCGCGAGGATCGCACCGGTATCGAATATCTGCCACTGCTGTTCGTCGGCTTGTTTCTAGTGCGCGGGGTCGGTTCCTTCCTCGGCAACTATTATCTGGCGCGGATTTCCGGCAACTTGATTCATCGCTTGCGCTGCGATATTTTCAACCATTACACCGGCTTGTCGGTGCAGTATTTCGACAGCCATAACAGCGGTTACATGATTTCGCGGATCACCAACAACATCGGCGAAGTCACTCGTGCTACCTCGGATTCGATCCGTTCCTTCGTGCGGGAAGGCTTTACCGCGATAGGCTTGTTGGCCTATCTGGCGCACACCAATCTGCAGTTGTCGTTGGTGTTCCTGGCGATAGCGCCGGTGGTCGCGACGATGGTGCGCTACGTCGGCAAACGCTTGAAGCGCCTGAGCCGCAACATGCAGGATACCGTCGGCGATATTACTCACATTACCTCGGAAGTGGTGTCCGGCAACCGCATCGTCAAGAGTTTCGGCGGCGAGGACTACGAACGCCGCCGCTTTCGCGACGCCAGCCTGGAAAATCGCCGCCAGTACCGGAAGTTGATCATGACCGTGTCGTTGAACAATCCGTTGATGCAATTGCTGATTTCGAGCGCGTTGGCCGGCATGGTTTATCTGGCCTTGATCGTCATGCGCGATTCGACGCCGGGCGAATTCGCCGGCTTTTTCATGGCGGCGATTTTATTGCCCAAACCGATCCGCCAATTGAGCGATGCCAATTCCGAGATTCTGCGCGGCATCGCCGCCGCCGAATCGCTGTTCGAAGTGTTGGACGAACCGCTGGAACGGGATGGCGGGGATTACCAAACCGAGCGGGTTCAGGGCCGCATCGAGTTCAAAAACTTGCGCTTCAGTTACCCCGGCGCCGAGGTGCCCGCGCTGGGCGGCATCGACCTGACCATAGAGCCTGGTCAGACCGTAGCCTTGGTCGGCGCGTCCGGCGGCGGCAAGAGCACCTTGATTAATCTGCTGCCGCGCTTTTACGACTACAGCGAGGGCGAGATCTTGATCGACGGCGTGGAGTTGAAACGCTATCAACTGGGCTGTCTGCGCCGGCAAATTGCGCTGGTGACTCAACATGTCACGCTGTTCAACGCCAGCGTCGCCAACAATATCGCCTACGGCGCGTTGCAGGGCACCGACCGCGCGGCGATCGAGCGGGCCGCCCGCGATGCCTACGCCACCGATTTCATCGAGCGGATGCCGGAAGGTCTGGATACCGAGATCGGCGAAAACGGCGTCAAATTGTCCGGCGGCCAACGCCAACGTTTGGCCTTGGCGCGGGCGTTGCTGAAGGATGCGCCGATTTTGATACTGGACGAGGCCACTTCGGCGCTGGATACCGAGTCCGAACGCTACATTCAAGCCGCGTTGAGCCGGGTGATGCAGGGTCGAACCACGCTGGTGGTCGCGCATCGCCTGTCGACGATCGAGGCCGCCGACGTGATTTTGGTGATGGACAAGGGCCGGATCGTTGAACGCGGCAGTCACGCTGAATTGCTGGCCCGCGACGGTGCCTACGCCAAACTGCACCGGATGCAGTTCCAGCACGCCGACGCCGAAGGCGCCGGATAAATCCCCAGCCGGCCGAACTCGCCGGGTTCGGCCGTTCGCCCTCAATCCGCGCTTGTGAAAATCCACCTCGCCGGCCGGGTATTAGTTAACAGCCGCGCCACTCTCCGCTCTCTATAGTCGTACCGGGTAGAATCGAGGCAGGGGTTCTTTGCGATAAGGGACTTTCAGTTCGCCACTAAACGCCAATTCGTTGGCGCGCCGGCCGCCGTCGTTGTTGGGGGCCATCGGTCATTTTCTCCGCCTCGTTCACGCCGCGTTCCGGCCGGTTCGCCCAACGAACCCGGCCGCCGACCATGTTTACGACGAGGGTACGACAATGGCTAAGTCCCATGAAAGAATGCAATTGCAGGTCAATTTCGAAAAGGCGCCGTGCCAGGAAATCCCGCTGGTCGGCTTCCTGTTCTCGCGGGGCGGACGCTTGCTGGAAAAGGTACCGGTCCAAAAAGGTCTGCTCGAACTCAAAACGCCCGACAAGAATCCTCGGGAATTGCGGCTGTTGATCGCCCCGGCGGCGGACGGTCGCATCGACGCGGTGACCACGCTGGCGGCCTTGGAAAAATTCAAGCCCTACGAGGCGAGTCTGGTTGCCAATCCGCGCGGCGGTTGGCTGGCGCTGACGATTCCCGACTTCGTCGCGTCGTTCTGGCGCTTGCGCATGTGCCGGATACGCGGCCGGGTCATCAAACAGTTCAGCATCGGCGACCTGACTCAGGATCGCGGTATCTGCAACGCGCGGGTACACGTTTGCGAAGTGGACAGAGTTCGCTGGTGGATAGACCGGATTCCGGACTGGGTGATTTTGAAAATTCCGGAAATCATCGTCGAACCGCAGTGGCCTATCCCGGTGCCGGAACCCGGTCCGGACTGGAGCGCGGTCGCCTTGAATCCGCAGCCCTTGCCGCCGGCGGAAAAGCCCGCATTCGGTGCGGTATCGGAACTGCGCCGCGACTGGTCCAGCCGCATCACCTTGGCGCAATCGGAGCGTTTGGCGGCCGTCTTGGACAGTAATGTCAGCCAGCGTCTTCTGTCCGGTAACGTCCGAGCGATCCGCTCGGTATTGGTCGAGCAATTTCAGGTATTTCATCCTTATTTCTGCGGCATCCCCTGGTTGTGGCCGTATTTTTACCGTTGCGACGAAATTGCGCTGACCTACACCGACCTTAACGGCGGTTTCGAAACCCAATACTGGTATTGGGACGACGGCGATCAACCAGATATCTATTTGTGGGTGGAATATCTGATCGACGGCGTTTGGACTACGGTCTATAAACCGGCGATTCCGTGCCATACCTACTGGAATTACGCCTGCGGCAGCTCGCTGACGGTGCGGATCACCGACCCGCGCGTGCGTTGGGAATGCAACGACGTGGTCGGCGGCGATATCGTCTGGATCAAAACCATAGGTAGCAGCGCCAGCGTCGTGCATATTCAGCAAACCGATCTGAACGTGCCGGTGCAGGGCAAAAACTTCAACCGGATCGGTTTGAGCGACGTGTCGGTGTGGGCCAGTGCGAATCCGGTCGGCGAGTTCCGGCGGCCGTTCGGCGGCGGTTTGAGTTTTGTCGTGCAGTTCGGTAGCGGCTTGCCGAGCAACGGCATGTATTACTACCGCTGGAACTATCGCAAATTGCGCAACGCCGATCTGTCGCCGGCCGCGCCGATGTTGCCGGCATCGCTGCACGGCGGTCAGGCGCTTTACAAATCCTATACCTACGAATTCTTCGATGCCGCGCTGCATAAACACATCGGTGTCAATAGCTTCAAATTGGGGCCGGTGACCCAAAACGGCCACGACGATTTGTTCATCATCCCACCGGCCTATCCCAGCGCGGCGCCGGTCAGCGCGCCGGAATTGAATCCGCTGTGGGATCAGAACACCGTCACGGTCAGCTTCGATTCGGCCAAATTTGCCGACGGTTTGTACGAATTCACGTTGGAATTGTTCGACGTTAACGGCAACAAACTGACCGCGATCCCGCGCCATTTATTCCAAGTGCCGGACTATGCGAGTTTCGCGCCGTCGCTGGATGCGCCCGACGCTTATGTCCAACTCAGCGCGCCGGGTAGCGCATCCGCTTATCGGATGAACGCGCGGATCGACAATCAACGTTGCGAGGCGCAAATTTACCAAATCAAGGTTAACGGCAGCGAAGTGGCCAGCAATTGTTGCGGATTCGTGCCGTATCCGCCGAATGCCAACATCGAAGTGGCATTCCGGGCCTACCATCCGCACAACTTTGCGACCTTCGATTTCGTCGTGCAGAAAGGGACTTGCGACGATCCGGTGCAATCGGCGTTAACCCACGCCGCCGGCCTGGTGATCGGCGATGTCGGCGTTTACGGCCGAGACGCCAGCAGCATTTACCGGCACGGTTTTACCCCGGCGCAATTGTTGGGAATCTGTAGCGCGGAAGGCAAGGCCGCCTTTGCCGAGCAACTCGGCGTTTCGGTGTTGACCACCGACGGCAGTTATCGGTTGTACACGCTGGATGCCTCGGCGCTGGCGGCGTTCGCACTGGAGCCGGTGTAAGCGCTTAACCGGGCGAGTTCGTCGAATCACGCTCGGACAAAGCCATGCCGGACGACGCTTAGCCGATGTTTTGCCGTTCGCACGGCGCGCCGCGCACGTAGAGCAGCGCGCCGGACTCGGATTCGGCGTTGCCGTGCCGGCTGCCGGCCGGCGCCATCTGATAGTCGCCCGGCAGCAGCAAAATGTCGCCCAAATACAGGTCGCCGGATAGCAGGATGCACTCTTCATCGATCGGATGAGCATGACCGCTAATGCGGCTGCCGGGGGCGAAGCGGTAGTAACTGGCTTCCAGTTCGCCGTCGCGATAAAGCACCCATTGTTCTATGCCGGGCGCCAGTTCGCGCCAGTCTGCCGCTGAATTCAGGTAACAGCTTTGCGAGCGGTCCGCGCCGGGCAGCAGGCCGCCCAGGATTTCTCGAATCACGCCGGGTGTATCGCCGAGCGAGGTGCCGCGCAGAAAGGCCAGCGCCCCGGTTTCGGAATGGATGGCGCCGTGCCGGCTACCGGCCGGCGACACGTGGTAGTCGAATGGGCCCAATCGCAGGTCGTCCATCGTCAATTCGCCGCGCAGTACGATGCCTTCCTCCAGCCAGTTGTGGCGGTGCGGCATCAGCGAGGCTCCCGCCGCGAAGTCGATCAACACCGATCCACCTCGAGGCCCGTCCCACAGGGTTTTGTAACGCACGCCGGATTTCAAATCCCGCCAGACTCCGTGGCGGGTGCGTACCGTCAACAAACCGGTGTGACTCGCCAGACTGTCGGCGACTTTGGTCAGCAAACCTTGACGCATCGCTTCGCGTTGCGGCGCGGCGACCGGCAGCGGCGTCAGCGCGTCCAGCAGTTGCGCGGCAATCGGCTCGGCGGCGTCGGTGGGCTTGCGGGGTGGGTTGTCGGTCATTCGCGATAATCCTCGCCTAGGTTGATCGATAAAGACTGTTGCATGCCGAGCAAGGCTCGACGGATGTGCGACTTGACCGTGCCCAACGGCAAACCGCTGCACTGCGCGATTTCCTCGTGGCTCAGCCCGCGCAGAAATGCCAGCGACACCAATTGCCGGGGTATCGGGTCCAGGGCGGCGAGCGCGGCATGCACGCGATGGCCTTGTTGGGTGGCGGCCAACACGTCGATCGGTGCTTGCCCGCCTGGTCCTTCGATCGCCGCCCATGCTTCCGGTTCCAAGTCGGTCAGGTCCGAGTCGCATTGGCGCAGCAAGTCCAAGGCTCGACTGCGCGCGATGGTCAGGACCCAGGCCTTGACCGTGCCGCGTTCCGGATCGAAGCGCGGCGCTTGCCGCCAGACTTGCCAGAAGGTGTCTTGCACCACTTCCTCCGCACTGGCCGGCTGCTTCAGAATACGCAAGGCCACACCGTAAACCTGCTCGACCATCGCGTCGTACAAGATTCCCAGCGCCGCCTGATCTTGATCGACGATGCCGGCCAACGCTTGCCGCAACGCGGTATCGGCGGCCATGTTGGCATCGAGGTCGGGAATCGGGTGGGTTTCGGTCATGTCGCCGTCGTGGTGGTTATAAGTGCTATACGCCATTCGTCCGAGTTTGGATGCAGCGGGGCCAAGTTGGCTTGGTTGGTTCAGCCGACTTCATTGCAACAATTTTTATCGCGGCGGTAGCAAATGCCTCCGGATTTCGGCGCTTATGTCTCCCGTACGGCCGTAAGCCGGGCGCTATCCAAAAATTTATCACCGCTGTTGCATCCAAATCAGCGGAGTCCCCGTAGTAGTCATTGCAGGCCAGGCACCGATGCGCGTTAGCGCGGTTGGTCGCCGATGAGGCTTGCATTTTGACCCATGACGAGGACATCAACATGAAAACACAACTCTACGCGGCGATCCTGAGCGGCTGCCTGATCGGCGGGCCGGCCGGGGCCGCCGATTTCGATTTTGCCGGCAATTTCAGCCGGGACAACTCGGTGGTGCGCTTCGATTTCAGCATCGCCAATCCCGGCAACGTGACGCTGTTTACGTCATCGTGGCTGACGGGCGGTTTCGATCCGATTTTGACGCTTTGGGACGCCGGCGGTCAACTGCTGGCCGAACAGGACGACGGCAACGGCGGCGGAGTCGCGTTCTCGAACGGCGTGCCGCTGAGCTACGGCGAATTCGACAGCTATCTGACGACCAATTTGGTGGCCGGCGATTACATCGCCACGTTGACGCAATACGACAACTTCGCGGTTTCCAGCGCGCTGGCCGACGGATTTTTACGCGATGCCGATCCCTGGTTCACCCAGGTGTTCGGATGCGGTAACGCTCAGTTCTGCGAGGGTTCGCTAGTCGATGGCAACGGCGATTTGGTCGATGCCAATCGCACGTCGGCCTGGGACTTTCATATCGTCGGCGTCGATGCCGCGCAAGCCGCGACGGTTCCGGAGCCGCCGACCGCGATGCTTTTGCTGGCGTCGGCGATGTTTTTTGGCTTGGGCCGCTGGGCGCAACCGCGTAACCGGGGCGGCATGACCTCGGCCATTGTTTAAACGTTTGGGAGCATGACCATGAAATCGATAAATCGCTATAGCCTAAGTCTGATCGCCGCGTTGCTCGCCTGCGGCGCATCGTCCGCGCAAGCCGCCAACCACCGCGAAGCGCCGTTGACCGCGCTGGATGCCAAGGCCGACATCACCGATTGGTTTGCGTTCGTCAGTTACGACGATCCCAGTAAGGTCACGATGATTTTGAATGTCGATCCCTTACTGGACCCGAGCAACGGCCCGAATTATTTTCCGTTCGATCCGGAAATCCTCTACGAAATGAAAGTGGACAACGATTTCGACGCCGACGAAGACCTAACCTTGCAATTCCGTTTTAAAACCGAATCCCGCTTGCCGGGCGTGTTTACCGGCTTCGTCGGCATCGGCGACGGTCTGAACACACCGTTCAATTCGCCGGTGCCGCTGCCGGCCGGCACGCCGCTGGTACCGGCGGCGATTACCGCGCTGGACGGCCCCGGTTCGGAAGGCTTGGGTTTGCGGCAGAGCTACACGGTGACGCTGATCAAGGGCAAGGGTAAAAACCGTCAAGTGCTCGAGTTGAACGGCGGGCAAAAACTCTATGCGGTGCCTTCCAACGTCGGGCCGCGCACGATGCCGGATTACCCGGCGCTGGCCAAACAAGGCATTTACGACTTGGTTGGCGGTATTAAAGTGTTTGCCGGCACGGTCGACGATCCGTTTTACATCGATTTGGGCTCGGCCTTCGATACCTTGAATTTTCGGAGCGGCGCGTCCGGAGTCGGCGTGGCCGGCGTGTTGAGCGACGCGCAAAACGCCGACGAGGTTCGTAATTTCGCGCCAGACGACGTGGCAGGCTTCAACGTCAATGCCATCGCCATCGAGTTGCCGATCGCGATGTTGACTCACGACGGCAAGTTGCACGGGGCCAATGAAGCTCTGGCGGTCATCGGCACATATGCGACCACGTCAAGGCCGCGCACTAAGTCCTATGCCGAAAAACCCGGCGGCCGGCCCAAATTGGCCAACGCTTATACGCAGATTCAGCGTATGGGCAATCCGTTGGTCAACGAATTGTTGATCGGTACCGGCGACAAGGACAAGTTCAGCATGAGCGAACCCAAGCAAGACGGCGATTACGCCGCCTACGTCGTTGATCCGTTGATCGCGCGGGTCCTTAACGCCGCGACGGCCGGCGTGCTGCCGGTGCCGGTGCCGCCGCGCGTGAATCCGGACCAACCGGCGTTCGATTTGGGCCCGTTGGTGTTTTACGCGGCGCCGATTTGTCCGGCCTGCACCAGCGAACAGCGCGGGCCGATCGCCGATTTGCTGCGCTTGAACACCGGAATCGGACCGACGACAACCGCCGCGCGTAAACGAATGGGGTTTTTGGCGGGCGATAGCGCGGGCTTTCCGAACGGTCGCCGGGTATCCGACGATGTCCTGGACATCACCGCGCAAGCCGCGGTCGGCGTGCTGCGCGCCGGTTTCGGCGCGTTTCCGAACAACCGGGTCGGCGATGGGGTCAACGCCAACGACCGAAATTATCAGGAGAGTTTTCCCTACGTGGCCTTCGCCAATAGCGGCCGGCAAAGCCGGCACGTCGATCCCGGCGAAGCCGGTTGCGCCGACAGTTTGACCTCGGCGGCGGCCAATTGCCCGGAGCAATAGTCGTTGGTCGGTGGGGCGCCGAAGCTTGGCGCCCCATGATGCTAACCAACGATCATGAATCGTTTTTGGAAGCGAAATAAGGCGTTGGCTGAGCGGAGTCGAAATAAGGCGTCGGCTGAGCGGAGTCGAAATAAGGCGTCGGCTGAGCGGAGCCGAAGCCAGCGATTTCGCTTCGACGCCGCTCAGCGAACGGCATAGCTGACATTGAGGTGTTCATCCCCCCACTCCGTCGGGAGAGGGCGTGTTTACTCCGCGTTGAATAGTTACCCAATTTGAATGCAAACAGGAGCTATCGATGAGACATTTACTATTGACGGCGCTACTGGCGTTCGGACCGATTGCCTTGGGTCGAGCCTTCGTACCGGCGGACGACGATCAGGTTTTGGAAGTACTGCCTGAGCGCGGCGGCGATGCGCAACTTCGCGCGTTGCGCGAACAACTGCGGGCGACGCCGGACGACCGGGCGCTGGCTTTGCAGTTAGTGGAGCGTTACATCGCGTTGGGACGGGCGGAGGCCGATCCGCGTTATTTCGGCCGTGCCGAGGCGGTGTTGGCGCCGTTGGCCCGCGCTAACCCGTCTCCCGAGATCCTGACCTTGCGCGCCGTGCTGGCCCAGAATCGCCACGATTTTTCGGCGGCTCTGGCCGATTTGCGGCGAGCGCAGGCTTTAAGACCCAGGCTGATTGGGGCCTGGCTGACGCAGGCGGCAATTCATCAGGTGCAGGGACGTTATCCCGAGGCGCTGCAAAGCTGTTTGACCGTCAGCCGCCTGGCGGCCGGTTGGTCCGGGCGGGTGTGCGTCGAGTCCGTGTTGGCCGACAGCGGCCAGCTCGAACCGGCTTACCGGCGCTTGGCGGCGTTGTTGTCGGTTGCCGGCCCGGAGTCGGCCGACGAAAGGCAATGGGCCTGGACCGTGCTCGCTGAAATGGCGGAGCGGCTGGGCGATACCGGTGCGGCCGAACGCCACTACCGGCGGGCCTTGGCTATCGGCCGGTTGAGTGCGTACCCATTGGCCGGTTTTGCCGATTTTTTGCTGGATAGACAGCGCTATGCCGAAGTGCTTGAGTTGCTGACCGGCGAGCAGCGCGCCGACGGCTTGTTGTTGAGGTTGGCCTTGGCGGAGCGGCAGTTGGGGCATTCTGAAGCCGAAGGGCACCGGCGGACGCTGGCGGCGCGTTTTGCCGATAGTCGTCGCAGGGGCGATACCAGTCACCAGGGCGATGAAGCCCGGTTTGAATTGCAATTGAATAGCGAACCCGAACAGGCTTTGGCGCTGGCCGCCGCCAATTGGCAAGTGCAGCGCGAGCCGCGCGATGCCCGTATCTTGCTGGAAGCGGCGATTGCGGCCGGCAAGTTCGAGGCCGCTCGCGACGTATTGACGTTTTTGGCTGAAACCGGCTTGGAAGACGCGCGCTTGCGGGACTTGGCGGCACGCGTCGCCGGGAGGCTGGCATGAGACGCTGGCTCGTATTTCTGATATTGATCCTTGGCAGTTGCGCCGCCTCGGCGCACAAGGCCAGCGATGTTTATTTGAGCTTGACCTGGAATGGGGAACGTTGGGTTGGCCGCTGGGATATGGCGTTACGCGACTTGCAGGAAGCGGTCGGTCTGGATCAGGACGATGACGGCCGCATTACCTGGCGGGAGTTGCGCGAGCGCGGCGATGTCGTCGCGGCACATGCGCTAAGCCGTTTGGACATCAGCGGCGACGGCCGGGCCTGTCGCTTGGATGGCGAGGGTTTGCGGGTCGACGAGCACAGCGACGGCGGTTACGCGGTACTGGATTTTCGGGCGGATTGTCCGGCGACCGTGCGGCGATTGGTCGTCGATTACCGCTGGTTTTTCGAGTTCGACGCGCGCCATCGCGGATTGTTTAGTTTGGTTGGGCCTAGCGGCGCGCGTAGTGCGGTGTTTAGTCCCGAGCAACCGACGCAGACCTTCGAGCTTGCCGGCAAAGGTGGCGTCTGGTCTGAGCTGGCGGCGTTTGTCCAAGAGGGGATGACGCACATCTGGGCCGGCTACGATCATCTGCTGTTTTTGTTGAGTTTGCTATTGCCGGCGGCGTTGGCGCGCGACGGTTTGACCTGGCGGCGCAAGGCGAATCTCGCCGAAATTGGCACCGATGTGTTGGCGGTGGTGACGGCGTTTACGCTGGCCCACTCGCTGACGCTGGCGTTGACGGTTTGGCAATATTTGGCGCTGCCTAGTCGTTGGGTCGAAGCGGCGATTGCCGCTTCGGTGGCGGTCGCCGCGCTGAACAACATCTATGCCTGGTTTACCGAACGCCGGGTGTGGTTGGCCTTCGGTTTCGGTTTGGTTCACGGCATGGGCATCGCCGGCGTACTGCTGGATCTGGCTTTGCCGAAATCCGGGCAAGCGTTGGCCTTGCTGGGTTTTAATCTCGGCGTCGAGTTGGGGCAATTGGCGATTATCGCGGTCGCTTTGCCATTGATTTATTGGGGTAGCCGGCAGCGCTATTATCCGGTCTGGGTCTTGAAATACGGTTCGACCGGTATTGTAGGGCTAGCGCTGATTTGGTTGGTCGAGCGCGGTTTGGATGTGGCGATATTGCCGAGTTGACCAAGGCGCGATTGTCGTCGGAGGAACTGGGTATGTCGTTGGGAATCGGTTGAGGTCGGAAATCGATTCGTAATCTTGGCGTAAAGCAGCCGCGCGGATTCGATTAGGTTTTAACTTCGATGACCAGATTTTTTTGCGGCGACTGCGGCGGGATGGGGTGGGTGGCATTGGGATACCACGCCAGGATTTGCTTCACATAGTTCTGAGTTTCGGCATAAGGCGGAATGCCCTTATAGCGCTCGACGGCTTTCTCGCCGGCATTGTATGCGGCCAGAACCAGATCGACCTTGCCTTCGAAATGGCGCAACAGCCAATGCAGATAAGCCGTGCCGCCCTTGATGTTTTGCACCGGATTCCAGGCATCCTTGATGCCGAAGCGCTCCGCAGTTTCGGGTATCAATTGCATCAGACCCTGGGCGTTTTTGCCGGACAGCGCGGTCGGATTGAACGCCGATTCGGCTTTGATGACCGCCATCACCAATTGCGGGTCGATGCCGTAGACTGGCGCGATTTGATTGACCCAGGCCTCGACGATTTGCCGGTTGGGGTTGTTGTCGGTTACCGTCACCGTCACGACCGGTTCCGGGTGGCAGGCTGGGTCTTCGGTGGCCGGAGCGTCGCCGAAGCGGCTCAACATGGTTTGAGCGTGATGGTCGCCGCGGTCGGCGGCTTGTTTGAACCAGTGACTGGCCAGCGGCAGATCCCGTTTGACGCCGCGACCGTTGAAATACATAAAGCCCAGACCGTAAGCCGATTCGCTGTCGCCGGCCAACGCGGCCTTGCAATACATTTCGAAAGCTAATCCGTAATCTTGTTTGATGCCGCGGCCGTGCTCGAAATCGGCGGCGGTTTGGCGCAACTGCGCCAAGTTTAGCGGGGAGGCAACGTCGGCGGCGGATGGCGTAGCGGTGGCAAGCAGCAGGCCGATCAGCGGAAAATATTTCAGGTTCATCATGTTCTCGTTCTGTATTGCTGAGACTGGGCTTTCACAAACCCGGCCGGAAAAGAACGGTACCCGTTCTCCAAGCTTCCAGCTACCGTATACATGGCAAGTGCGTAATCGCCCGGAAGGCTGCATCGCCTGCAATGGCCGATCTTACAAAATCGTAAGGTCGCGCTTGAAATGGCTATTGATCCGTCTAGTATTAATCTCAGCGTGAGAACCAGTTCAAGTTTTTCGTACTATATCGAGCGGCTATCTCGCTTGACATTGCCCAGATGGGCAGGTTTACGGTCGAAACTATACCACACGGCGATTCTCGGCGGAATTGCGCGGCGATGACCCGGACCGGTGTAAACTAGCCTCGATTAGGCTAGTCGCGGCAGGCTGCACAAGGCTTAGGCAAGTGTTCGACTGAACGTTAGGGTTAGTTTGGCAGTCGTCGATATTGTCGATCGGCCAACAGTTTTTCAGGTTTTCCAGGATGCGTCCGTGATCGGAGAGTTGGCGTTAGGAGTGTCGCCGCCGCCAACCCACGTTCCCTTGCCGCTCGGCATGGAGCCTTGCGGCAAGGGATGTGATTTCTATAAGTTTTTCAACAGTCGCCGCACCAGGTTGCGAATCGGCATGTTTTGTTGGCGGTAATCCTGGAATAAGCGTTCGATGTCGACCGGATTGAGGTATACGTAAGCTCCGTAACCGGTTTGAGCGATAAACTCGCCGCTCAAGTTGTCCATAAAGGTAGTCAGTGCAATGCTGTTGGGGTGGTTGACGGTGTTCATGGCGGTTCTCCCGATAGATGTTTTGTTTTTATATAAGCGGTTCGCGTGCCATAAATAAATAGTTTTTATAAAACAAAGAGTTGTTTTTATTTTGCGGGTTGCGTCATTTTGTTGTCGGAGTGTTTTGTTAGAATTCGCGACGACATGACGTACATTTACGCTATATCGTGGCGATAACGAAGGGCTACATGGCAAATCCGAAAATTAAGAATCCGCGAGGCCAAGGCGGGGTTGGAGATCAGGGGCGGCCGGGACCGGTGTCGTTTTGCGCTTGGGACGGGGATGTCTTGGTGTTGAACGTACTTGGCACGCCGAGCGCCAAGCGCGATGTCATCGGCAAACCCAAGGGGGCTCAACTGAAAATCAGCGTTACCGCGACACCGGAGGACGGCAAGGCTACCGACCATATGGTTCGGTTTTTGGCCAGGGAGTTTGGCGTGACGATCAAGGATATCCAAGTCGTGTTCGGTCAGTATCACATCAACAAGCAACTGCGAATCCGGATGCCGAAGCGTTTGCCGCCGGTCGTCGAAGCGGAGTTGGCGGCTTCGGCAAGCCGCTAGTCATTCCGCTGCGAGCCGGGCTTGGAGAGCCGGCGTCATTTCGGGTCATTGCCGCCGAAAGGTCGGAAGCGCTGAGCCGGACAAAACCGCTTCGGTAAATGCCCGCTATCGACGGTTTTAATCCTTTAATTTGGCAACCAACATTTTATTCACTTCTGCGGGGTTGGCCTTGCCTTGGGTTTCTTTCATGATTTGGCCGACCAGCGCCATCAGCGCCTTGTCTTTGCCGGCCCGGTATTGTTCGACCGGTACCGGATTGGCGGCGATGACCTTGTCGACGATGGCTTCGATGGCGCCGGTATCGGTGATTTGCTTCAAGCCTTCCTGTTCGATGATTTGATCCGCCGTTGCGCTGCCGTTCCAGAGTTTGTCGAACACCTGCTTGGCGGTCTTGCCGGAGATGGTGTTGTCGGCAATGCGTTTCAATAGGCCAGCCAAGCGTTCGGCGCTGACCGGGCAGGCGTCGATTTCCAAGCCGGCTTTGTTCAATGCGCCGAGCACGTCGCCGGTTAACCAATTCGCAGCCAACTTGGCTTCCCCGGATTCGGCCGCGACTTGTTCGAAGAAGTCGGCCAATTCGCGCGATGAGGTCAGCGTGGCGGCGCTTTCCGCATCCAACGCGTATTGCTCGATGAAACGGTGCTTTTTGGCGCCTGGCAATTCCGGCAACGTGGCGCGAATTTCAGCCTTCAGGGCTTCCTCGACGATCACCGGCAACAAGTCCGGGTCTGGGAAGTAACGGTAATCGTTGGCTTCTTCCTTGCTACGCATCGAGCGGGTTTCGTCTTTGTTGGCGTCGTACAAGCGGGTTTCTTGGACCACTTTGCCGCCGGCTTCGATGATGTCGATTTGTCGTTCGATTTCGTGATTGATGGCTTTTTCGACAAACTTGAACGAATTGATGTTCTTGATTTCGGCACGGGTCCCGAATTCGGCTTGGCCTTTGGGGCGAACCGAAACGTTGGCGTCGCAGCGAAACGAGCCTTCCTGCATATTACCGTCGCAGATTTCCAGATAACGTACTAGCTCGTGTAGTTTGCGCATATAGGCCACGGCTTCCTTGGCGGAACGCATGTCCGGCTCGGAGACGATTTCCAGTAGCGGCGTGCCGGCGCGGTTCAGGTCGATGCCGGTCAGGCCGTGAAAATCTTCGTGCAGCGATTTGCCGGCGTCTTCTTCCAAGTGGGCCCGGGTGATGCCGATGCGTTTGGTTTCGCCGTCGACTTCGATATCCAGATGGCCGTTGCCGACAATAGGTCGTTCGAATTGGCTGATTTGATAGCCTTTCGGCAGGTCGGGGTAGAAATAGTTTTTGCGAGCGAAGATCGAGTGCGGTGCGATTTCGGCATCAATAGCCAGGCCGAAGGTTACCGCCTTGCGTACCGCGTCTTCGTTCAATACCGGCAATACGCCGGGTAGTCCCAAATCCACCGCGCAAGCCTGGGTGTTGGGTTCGGCGCCGTAGGCAGTCGCCGCGCCGGAAAAGATTTTCGATTTCGTAGAGAGTTGGGTGTGGATTTCCAAGCCGATGACGGCTTCCCATTGTGAGCTCATGTTGCTTTCCTTTAAAACTATTCGGCAAAAACGTCGTTCAGGTCGATTTGCAGGTCGGGGAATAAATAGGGGATGGCAATCTCGTCGCCGGCGTGCATGGCGTGCAGTTGGTATTTTTCGTTCTGATCGAGCACGAATTGATGGACTGCTTGCTCGTAAGGATAAACCGTCCAATATTCCGTCACGCCGTTTTCCTGATACAGCTGGTATTTCAGACGCAATTCCTTTTGGCTGTTGCCGGGCGATAAAATCTCGATGATCCAATCCGGCGCCCCATCGCAGCCTTGTTCGGTCAGTTTGTCTTTGTCGCAGATCACGCACAGGTCGGGCTGGATGACGCTGAAAACTTCGCGGTCTTGAAGCAAGGATTTACGGCGGTCGTAGAGCTTGACGTCGAACGGCGCAGGGTAGAGTTTGCAATCCTTGTGCTTAAAGTAGTTGCCAAGGCTGACGGCAAAATTTAGCGATACGCTTTGGTGCTTTCTGCTCGGCGCCGGCGACATGGCCATGATCTTGCCCTTGATCAGTTCGACCGACTCCTCGAGCTGCCAAGTCAGGTAATCGGCGTAACTATAGGTGCCGTTAGGATCCAATTGTGATAATTGCGTGATCGGCGCCATATTGCCCCCTGTTATTCGAAACCCTTCGGCACTTGATTGTGCCAGTCGGTGACCTGCTGGTAGCGGTGGCCGACGTTCAACAACTTGGCTTCGCCGAAATAGTTACCGATGATATGCAAGCCAACGGGCAGGCCGGCTATGAACCCGGCCGGAATCGACATCGCCGGCAGGCCGGCCAGATTGATCGCTATCGTGTAAATGTCTTCCAGATACATCTGAATCGGGTCGTCGGTTTTTGAACCGATTTTGAATGCCGTGCTCGGCGTGACCGGTCCCATCAATACGTCGACTTCGCTAAGAGCGCGTTTGAAATCGTCGCTGATCAATCGGCGCACCTGTTGGGCTTTCAGATAATAGGCGTCGTAATAGCCGGCCGACAGTGCATAAGTGCCCATCAGAATCCGGCGTTTGACTTCCGCGCCGAAGGCTTCGCCGCGAGAGCGGATGTAGAGGTCGGTCAAATCGGCTGGGTTTTGGCAGCGGTAGCCGAAGCGCACGCCGTCGTAACGCGACAGGTTGGACGAGCATTCGGCCGAGGCGATCACGTAATAAGCCGGTATCGCCAGCTCCAGATTAGGCATGTCCACTTCTTGTACCGTCGCGCCGAGTTTCTGGTATTCGGCGATCGCGGACTGAATCGTCGCCGCGATTTGGCTGTCCAGTTCGGCACTGAAAAATTGTTTCGGCAGGCCGATTTTCAAACCTTGCAGGCTGTCGTTCAGACCGGCGCTGTAATCCGGTACCGGCTGGTCGACGCTGGTGGAGTCCTTACCGTCGAAACCGGCCATGACTTGCATCAACAAAGCCGCATCTTCGGCGCTACGCGCCATCGGTCCGCCCTGATCCAGGCTGGACGCGTAAGCGATCATGCCGTAGCGCGAAACCCGACCGTAAGTCGGTTTCAGGCCGGTGATGCCGCACAAGGCCGCAGGTTGGCGGATCGAGCCGCCGGTGTCGGTACCGGTCGCCGCCGGCGTCAGCCTCGCCGCAACGGCGACCGCCGAACCGCCGGACGAGCCGCCCGGCACCCGTTCGGTATCCCATGGATTGCGAGCCGGGCCGTAGAAACTGGTTTCGTTGGACGAACCCATAGCGAATTCGTCCATGTTCAACTTACCCAGCATCACCGCGCCAGCCTGATTGAAGCGTTCGACCGCCGTGGCGTCGTACGGGGCGATGAAGTTGTCCAGCATTTTCGAGCCGCAACTGGTTTTAACGCCTTGCGTGCAAAAGATGTCTTTTTGGGCGATCGGGATGCCGGTCAGCGGCGCCGGCGTGCCGGCGGCCAAGCGCCGGTCGGCGGCTTCCGCCTGCTGCAAGGCCAGTTCTTCGCTGACCGTGACGAAGGCGTTCAGGGCTTGATGTCGTCCGATGCGAGCCAAAAAGACCTGGGTCAATTCGGTGCTGGAAAATTGCTTGCCGCGCAGTCCGGCGGCTAATTCGGTTAGCGATAGCGTGTGCATGGTTCGGAATTATTCGATGACTTTCGGGACCAGATAAAGTCCGGCTTCGGTTTGCGGGGCGATGGCTTGAAAATGCGCTCGTTGGTTGGTCTCGACGGCGGTATCGGCACGCAGGCGTTGGGTTTGGTCGAGCGGGTGCGCCATCGGAGCGATGCCGGCGGTGTCGGTTTGCCCCATCCGGGTCATTAAATCCAGCATGTTGGATAGGTCTTTGGCGTAATGTTCGACCTGCGATTCCTCGATTCCCAAGCGCGCCAGATAGGCGATTTTTTTAACGTCATTAGCCGTTAACGACATCTTCTAACTCCAAGTTTTATCGGTAAATCTATGATACTTTATATCTTGCCCTATCGCCCGCTTGATTGTTAAAGTAGCGGGATTTTCTGTGTGCATTTAGGATACCGTTTAATGTTCAAAAGAATTCGTGGCCTTTTTTCCAATGATCTGTCTATCGACTTGGGAACGGCAAATACGCTGATTTATGTTCCGGGCCAGGGAATCGTATTGAATGAGCCGTCCGTCGTCGCGATTAAGGAGGACAAGATCCGCGGCCAGAAAACCATCGCCGCGATCGGCGCCGACGCTAAAAATATGTTGGGCCGCACGCCCGGTAACATCACCGCGATTCGGCCCTTGAAAGATGGTGTGATCGCCGATTTTGCGGTGACAGAACGCATGTTGCGGTTTTTTATTAAAAAGGTGCATGAAAACAAACTGCTGCGGCCCAGTCCGCGCATTCTGATTTGCGTGCCCTGCGGCTCGACTCAAGTCGAGCGGCGGGCGATTCGCGAGTCGGCGGCGATGGCCGGCGCTCGCGAAGTGTATTTGATCGAGGAACCGATGTCCGCCGCGGTCGGGGCCGGTTTGCCGGTCGATGCGGCACACGGTTCGATGGTGCTGGATATCGGCGGCGGCACTTCGGAAGTCGCGGTCATTTCATTGAACGGTATCGTCTATTCGGCGTCGGTGCGGATCGGCGGTGACCGTTTCGACGACGCGATCATCAGCTACGTGCGCCGCAACTACGGCACGCTGATCGGCGAAGCCACCGCCGAGAAAATCAAGCATGAAATCGGCGCGGCTTATCCCGGTAGCGAAGTTCGCGAAATGCAAGTCACCGGCCGCAATCTGGCCGAAGGCGTGCCGCGCAGTTTTTCATTGAACAGCAACGAAATTCTGGAAGCCTTGCAGGAGCCTTTGTCCGGTATCGTCAGTGCCGTCAAGGTCGCGCTGGAACAAACCCCGCCGGAATTGGGCGCCGATGTCGCTAGCCGAGGTATCGTCCTGACCGGCGGCGGTGCGCTGTTGAAAGACATCGATCGCTTGATTTCCGAGGAAACCGGCTTGCCGGTATACATTGCCGACGATCCGCTTACCTGCGTCGCTCGCGGCGGCGGCATGGTGTTGGAGATGCTGGACGCCCGAGGCGCCTCGGCATTTTCGCTGGAATAGTCCGCTCGGCGTCTTGTTGTTCGAGGGACGGCGTTAACCGGTGATGTCGGTTCCCGCCGTCTTTTTTGTTTCAGCGGGTACCGTTCGGCGGTTGCGGATCGTTGGACTGGGCCTGTCGGCAATCCTTTATTTTCCGTCGGGATTGCCGTTTCAAAATCGCTAGAGGTTTTGCCATAAAACTGCTATTCGCCAAAGGCCCTTCGCTGAATACCCGTCTGTTGGTCGCGGTATTGCTTTCGGTTGCGCTGTTGGTGGTCGATTACCGCAGCCAACGCTTGAACATGCTGCGCTCGCTGTTGGCGATGGCGACCTACCCCTTGCAAATGCTGGCCAGCCTGCCCATCGACGCTTACCATGATTTGTCCGATTCGGTGATTTCCTATGTCGAACTACAAAAAGAGAATCGCCGGCTGAAGGAGCAGCAGTTCGTCAACGACGCCAAGTTGTTGAAACTCGCGGCCCTGGAGAAGGAAAACACCCGGCTACGCATGTTGCTTGAGAATTCGTTTCAACTTGGCGAGCAAGTGCTGGTGGCCGAATTGGTGTCGGTTAAACTGGCGCCCTACGAGCATACCGTCGTCGTCAACAAAGGCTCCCGCTTCGGCGTGCATCCCGAACAACCGGTGTTGGATGCCAGCGGTATCGTCGGCCAGGTGGTCCGCACGATGCCGTCCAGCTCGGAAGTGATGTTGATCACCGATCCCGATCACGCGATCCCGGTTCAGGTCAATCGCAACGGCCTGCGGACGATAGCCTTCGGCACCGGGCAACCCAACCGGCTGCATCTGCCGTTTTTAGCGAATAACGCCGACATCGTACCCGGCGACCTGTTGGTCACGTCCGGTTTGGGCGGCGTGTTTCCGGCCGGTTATCCGGTCGCGGTAGTCGATAAATTCGAGGCTAGACCGGACAAATCGTTCGCCAATATTTACGCCACGCCGAAAGCGGAGCTGGATAAGAGCCGGGAGTTTTTGATCGTCTGGAGCGATTCGACGCCGGTCGTGTTGGGCGAGCCGGTCAAATCGGAAACCGCCGAGCAGCCGGCGCCGGTCGCCGCGAAACCCAAGGATGCCAAACATGTCGGGCCATAACGCGCTGGCTTTGATTTATTTTGTCGTCACGGTAGCCGGTGCGATGGTGCTGCGGGTGATGGGGCTGTTTCCGGGGATGGAAGTGTTCAATCCGGACTGGGTGGTGTTGGTTTTGATCTATTGGTCGATCGCGCTGCCGGAACGCTTCGGCGTATTCAGCGCTTGGTGGATAGGGCTGTTGACCGACGTACTGACCGGGCGCTTGCTGGGGCAGTACGCGTTGATTTATCCGTTGATTTGCTACTTCAGCATCAACGAACACCGGCGGCTGCGACAGTTTCCGATGGTTCAGCAATGCCTGTTCGTACTGTTTTGCCTGCTCGGTTCGCAAAGCGTGATTTTCGCGATCGAAAGCATCAAGGCCGGTAACCGCTTGCCGTTGTCGTTTTGGTATCCGGCGCTGAGCGGGGCGCTGGTCTGGCCGTTGGTGTTTTATCTGCTGCGCTTTATCCGGGTCATGGCGCGCCTCGACTGACCGGCGATGGACAGAAAATTCGCGATCAAGGACCCGCTGGCGGAAAGCCGTCTGTTTCTAAGTCGTATCGTCACGGCTTTTATCCTGATTATCGTGTTGATGATCGGGCTGGTGGTGCGGCTGGTTTACCTACAAGTGGTCGGTCACGAACATTACGCGATGCTGTCCAAGGACAATCGCATCAAGATCGCGCCGTTGCCGCCGACGCGCGGCGTCATTTATGATCGCAAGGGTCGGATGTTGGCCGAAAACGTGCCGACTTACAGCCTGGAGCTGATACCGGAGCAGATTGGCAACCTCGACGACACTTTGAAGCGTCTACAGCAACTGCTGAACATTCCCGACGAAAAAATCGAGGCGTTTCAAAAACTGCGTAAGCGCAACAAATCGTTTACCAGTACGGCCTTGCTGCAAAATCTGACCGACGAAGATGTCGCCAAATTCGCGGTCGTCCGACCGTATTTTCCCGGCGTCGACGTCTACGCTCGCTTGGTGCGCCACTATCCTTACGGCGACTTGACGTCCCACGTGGTCGGTTACGTCGGGCGGATCAACGAGCAGGAGTTGAAGACCCTGCCTTCCGTCATGTACCGCGGGACGGACCATATCGGCAAGACCGGCATCGAGAAGACCTACGAGGAACATCTGCTCGGTACCGCCGGTTACGAGGAAATCGAAACCAACGCTCAAGCCAGGGCGGTCAATACCGTGGCGACGGTCGAGCCGGTCGCAGGATCGAATATCTATCTGACACTGGATATCGACATACAAAAGATTGCCTACGACGCATTGGTCGAGTTCAACGGCGCGGCGGTGGCGATAGAAGTCAAAACCGGTGCGGTGTTGGCTTTTGTTAGCCGGCCGGGTTTCGATCCCAATCCCTTCGTTTCCGGCATCTCCGGCAAGGACTACAAGGCTTTGCAGGAATCGCCGGACCAGCCCTTGTACAACCGGGCGCTACGCGGACTATATCCGCCCGGTTCGACGGTCAAGCCGTTTTTGGGCTTGGCCGGGCTGGAGTACGGCGTCATCGATTTCGGCCACCGGCTGTTTTGTCCCGGCTACTACAAGTTGCCCAACGTCGACCATAAATACCGCGACTGGAAGAAGTGGGGGCACGGGATGGTCGACATGAACGAAGCGATCACCCAATCCTGCGACGTGTATTTTTACGATTTGGCGCTGGCGCTGGGTATCGATAAGATGCATGAGTTCATGGACAAATTCGGTTTTGGTCGCAAGACCGGTATCGATCTGGTGGGCGAAATCGACGGCTTGATGCCGTCCAAGGCTTGGAAACGCCACTACCGCAATCAGGCCTGGTTTCCGGGCGAGACCCTGATTACCGGGATCGGTCAGGGCTACACCCAAGTTACGCCCTTGCAATTGGCTCACGCCACCGCGACGCTGGCCAACGGCGGCAAGGTCATTACGCCGCATTTGGTACATAGCATCATCAGCGCCGATTATGCCGATCGGATCGAAGGCAAGGCCGACCGGATCATTCCGCTGAAACCGCAAAATGTCGAGAACGTCATTCGGGCGATGACCAACGTGGTACATGGCGCGCGCGGTACCGCCGGCCGGCTGGCCAAGGCCATCAATTATCAGATCGCCGGCAAGACCGGTACCGCCCAGGTGTTTACCGTCAAACAGGAAGAGAAATATAACGAGGACGCGATCGACTTCAAAATGCGCGACCATGCCTTGTTCATCGCATTCGCCCCGGTGCACGATCCGCAGATCGCCGTCGCGGTGATCGCCGAACACGGCGGTCACGGCGGTTCGGTGGCGGCGCCGATCGCCGGTGAAATTATCGATGCTTATCTGAACCAGAAAAAGGACAGTTCGCCATGAGAAACGAAATGCGCAACGAACAATTTCAAGCGCCGTCCTTGCTTGGCAACCTGCTGCGCAAGCTGCATATCGACATCCCGCTGTTCATCGGTTTGTTGCTGATTCTGGCGCTCAGCTTCGTGATTTTGTACAGCGCCGGCGGGCAGGAAATGGCGATGTTGGTGCGTCATGCCAGCCGGATGGGCTTGGCCATTGTATTGATGATCGTGCTGGCTCACATCAACCCCCGGCAATTTCAGACTTTCTCGGTCGCTTTGTTTTCGGTGTGCGTGCTGTTGTTGCTGGCGGTGGCGGTGATCGGCCAAATTAGCATGGGCGCTCAGCGCTGGCTGGACTTGGGCTTTTTTCGCTTCCAGCCGTCGGAGTTTACCAAGATCAGCGCGCCGATGATGGTGGCCTGGTATTTGTCCGAGCACGCCTTGCCGCCTAAACCCAAGCATCTGTTGGCGGCCGGGATATTGTTGTTGGTGCCGGTGCTATTGATCGCTAAGCAGCCTGACTTGGGCACGGCCCTGCTGGTCGCCAGTTCCGGGGCGGCGGTGTTATTCTTCGCGGGCCTGTCGTGGTGGGTCATGTTGGGGGCGGTGGCGGTGTTGGGCGCGCTGACCCCGGTCATGTGGCACTTCATGCGCGAGTACCAGCGCAGCCGGGTCTTGACTTTCATCAATCCCGAGGCCGACCCGATGGGGGCCGGCTACCATATTATTCAGTCTAAAATCGCGATCGGTTCCGGCGGCGTGGACGGCAAGGGTTGGCTGGGCAGCAGTCAGGCCGAGCTGGATTTTTTGCCGGAAAGTTCCACCGACTTTATTTTCGCGGTTTTCGCCGAAGAATTCGGTCTGTTTGGCTGCGTCGGTTTGCTGTTGATGTATCTACTGGTCATCAGCCGCTGCTTTTACATTGCCGTGCAAGCCCAGGATACCTATTCCCGGTTGTTGGCCGGCAGTTTGTCCTTCACCTTCTTCGTTTACGTGTTCGTCAACATTGGCATGGTGATCGGCGTGTTGCCGGTGGTTGGAGTGCCGCTACCCTTGGTCAGTTATGGCGGCACCTCGATGGTGACGCTGATGGCCGGTTTCGGCATTCTGATGTCGATACACACTCATCGCAAGTTGTTGCCGGTTTGAGGCGATCGCCATAAACCAGCGGTCCGCTCGGGAAAAACCGCGTAATATTCCCCAATTATTCCTTTTTTCTGTCTGAGTTTATGAATTTTAAAGTCGCGTTTATGTTGTTGTTATTGTCGGCCGTCGGCCAGGCACTGGCTGAAGTTGCCACCACCGATTCCTTCAACGGCTTCATCAAGCAGATGGTCAAGCAACATCGTTTCAACGAAACGGAGTTACGGAGCTTGTTCAAGGCGGTCAACATCCAGCAGCCGATACTCGATGCCATGTCCAAGCCTGCGGAGGGCAAGCCCTGGTTTCAATACCGCGAAATTTTCATGACCGAGGCCCGCATCGCCGGTGGCGTGCAGTTTTGGAAGGATAACGAAGCCGCGTTGCGCCAAGCCGAACACCAATATGGGGTTCCGGCGGACATTATCGTCGCCATCATCGGCGTCGAAACCAAATACGGCGCGCACACCGGCAAATACCGGGTGATCGATGCGTTGGCGACATTGGGATTCGCCTATCCGCCGCGTAGCGAATTCTTTTTAAAGGAGTTGGAGCAGTATTTGGTGTTGGCGCGCGAGGAGGGCATGGACCCGTTGCAGCCGATGGGCTCGTATGCCGGCGCGATGGGCTTGCCGCAATTCATGCCGAGCAGTTTTCGAAGCTATGCCAAGGATTTGGATGGCGACGGTAAACGCAATATCTGGACGAATCCGGCCGATGCGATCGCCAGCGTCGCCAACTACTTTGCCAGCAACCAATGGAAACCCGGCGGTCTGATCGCGTACCCGGTCAACGCTGCGGGAGAGGCGTATAAAAAGGCCTTGAGCAAGGGTGTCAAGCCCTATACCAGTGCGGCCGAACTGCGCAAGTTGGGGGTCGAATTGCCGGCCGGTTTGCCCGCCGGCGAGGCGGTCAAGCTGCTGGCGTACCAACAGCAAATCGGCGAAGATTTATGGATAGGCTTGCACAATTTCTACGTCATCACCCGTTATAACCATAGCCCGCTGTATGCGATGGCGGTTTACCAGCTTAGCCAAGCGATCGCGGCACGCAAGCTCTAAACGGAAAGCGGCCGACAATATCCAAGTCCCGGTCGTTACGCTTCGATTCGCGAACAGAAAACTGAGTTTCCTTCGATGGGCGGCAAACCGATGTGTTTCGCTACGAAATGTAATTGAACAATGACAGATTTTGCACCTTGGTAAACGCGGCTTGCGCGGCTTGCAACGACGTTTGTTGCAGACTGAATTTACTCAATGCGTCGGCATAATCCAAGTCGCCTATCGCCGACGCGGTGGTTTTGTTGGCTAGGATGTAGTCGGTATTCAAATTTTGCTGATCGTCCAGTGCGTGCAAGCGCGCGCCGGTCGAGGCGCGGGTGGTTTCGAAGCGGACCATCGCTCTATCGATATCGTCCAATGATCCGCTGTTTGGCGTATTGGCTTTCAGATCCTGAGATAACCGGTTGATGGCTTGAAACGCATTGTCGATGCCGCCGGGCGTCAATGTTCCGGCCGAGTACACGCCGAAGACTGCTTCACCGGCGTCGCCATCGGTAATGGTCCGGCTGGGGCCGATCGCGATGCTGCGCTGGTTGGCGTCGCCCTGATAGGCGTAAGTGGTGGTATCGAACGGAACCGTGTCGCTCTTGTAGCCGGCAAACAAATACTCGCCGTTAGCGTTTTTGGTGTTCGCCATACCCAGCAACTGTTTGTTTAGTTCATCGATTTCCGCGGCAATTTCCTGACGATTGGTAACAGTATTACTGTCGTTCATACCTTGCACGGCCAATTCGCGGATGCGTTGCAACACGTTGGTCGCGTTTTCCAGGCTGGACTCTTGCAACTCCAAGCGTTGCCGGGCCGCTCCGATGTTGGTCTGAAACTGTTGGTTCTCTTTGATGTTTTGTTCCAAATTGATCAACGACACCGCCGCCGGAGCATTTTCGGACGGCGACAGATATTTCTTGCCGGACGACAATTTGAGTTGGGTGTCGCTGAGTTTGGACTGTTGTTCCAGCATCGCGTCGACGCCGAGCTGGTGGTTCCAGGTCGTGGAAATGCGCATGTGAATTCTCCTAACGGACCGCTCCAATGAGGGTGTCGAATAGCGTGCTAGCCACCGATACGGCCTTGGCGGCGGCGGCGTAAGCGTTTTGGAATTTGATTAGGTTGGCGGCTTCCTCGTCAAGATTCACGCCGGAAACGGTTTCCTTGGCGCTGGTGGCTTGTTTCAACAAGGTGTCCTGCGCGGTCCGGTTGACCGAGGCCGCGTGTGTTTGCGAGCCGACGTCGGCCACCAACTGGCTGTAGACTTGGGTGAAACTGGCCTTGCCGTTTTGCATCAGGGTTTTCGTTTCCAGATCGGCCAGCGCCAGCGCATTACTGTTGTCGCCGGGCACCCCGGCGGCGCTGCTGGCGGCGGCGATTTGTTTGGGATTGGTGATCGCGCTGTTCACCTTCAAGGTGCCGGCCGCGTTAAAGCTCGGGCTGAGGTCGAAGGTATCGCCGCTGGTCAGCGAACCGCCGCTGAACGTGATGCTGAAGCCTAAGGCCGCAGCGGCGGTGGCAAGCGTCGTGTCGTCCAGGCCGGTTTGGCTGGTGTTGCTGCTCAGATTGGTCAACGTATAGGCGTTGGGGCTGGTGCCGGTGACACTGATCCGGTAGCCGGTATCCAGGTTGGCCGACGAACTGGGGGCGACGAAGCTGGCGGTGGCCAGCAGGTTGTCGTCGGCGGCGTGCGGCGTGACCTGAACCACCGGCGAGCCGAGGTCGAAGAATGCCAGGCCGGGGTCGCCGTTCAAATCAAAACCACCCTGATGGGTGCTGTTAAACTCGGTTGCCAGACCCATCGCCAGCGTGCCCAGTTGTTTTTGAGCCGGGTCCAGTACTTGGTCGCGGAAACGCAAATTGCCGTAAAGCTCGCCGCCGGAAATCAAACCGGAAATGTCCTGGCCGTTCAGCAGAATTTCCTTATGAGTTGAGTCGGTGGCGGAGGACTGCAGGGAGAGTTGCGAAGCGGAATTACCCAATACTAGAGGTTGACCGTTGCCGATGAAGACATTGATCGATCCGTCGGTTTGGCTGGTGAAATTGACGTCGACTTTTTCGGCGATTTTGTTCAGTAGCAAGTCGCGTTGGTCCAGCAAATCGTTGGGCATTTCTCGACCGGAAGCCCTGCCGATGTCGGCGACGATTTTTACGTTCAGATCGGCCAGGGCCTTGGCATACCCGTTGATCTCGGTGAGATCGGTCTCCAGGTTGGTATTGACCTGATCGCGCAATTCGCCGAAGCGGGTATTCAAGGTGTTGAACTGTTGGGTCAACGAGCTGGCCTGCGTCAATAAGGTTTGGCGGGCCGGGATCGAGGTGGGGTCGTTGGCGACGGTGTCGACTGCGTCGAAGAACGATTTCATCGCCGGCGCCAGACCGGTGGTGTCGTCGGCGGTGATGTTGTCGATTTGGCTGGACAAGGTATAAAAACTATCGACGTCGTGGTAGGCCGAAGTACTGGAGCGGACCTGGCCGGTAATGAACTGATCGTAACTGCGGGTGATATTGACGACGCTGACGCCGCTGCCGACGTAGCCGGAGCCGGTATATTGCTCGCGACGGGTCGCGGTTTCGACGCGCTGCCGGCTGTAGCCTTCGGTGCTGACGTTGGAAATGTTGTTGCTGGTGGTTTCCAGCGAGCGCTGAAACGCCGTCAGTCCGGATAATGCGGTGTCCAATATGCCCAAGCCCATGATGGTCTCCTAACCGTTGGTGTCGCTCGCCGCGCTGTCGCCGGCATGGCTGCGATAGATAGACATGACTTTTTCCGCGTATTTGGGGTCGGTGGCATAGCCGGCTTTTTGCAAAGAGCGGATGTATTGCGCCGGGTTCTCGGCGTTTTTCAACGCTTGTTCATAACGCGGGTTGGATTTGATGAAGTCCACGTAATCGTTAAAGCTATCTTTGTACGAGTCGTAAGCGCGGAAACCGGCCACCTGTTTTTGGGCGACGCCGCCGTCGAACTCCAATGTCATTGCCTTGGCTTGCTTGCCTTGCCAGGCTCTATCCGCCTTGATGTTGAACAGGTTGTAGCTGTTATCGCCGCCGTTTTTGACCATCGCCTGTCCCCAGCCGGTTTCCAGCGCGGCTTGAGCCAGCAACAGTTTGGCGTCGACCCCCAAGCTTTGCGCGGCTTGCCGGGCATGCGGCATCAATTCGTTGAAAAAGGTTTGCTGGGCCGGCGTGGCGCCGTCATCGATTACGTCCGACGAGGCCGGTGCCGAGTCCAAGTCGCGCCAACGTCCGGCGGTGTTGGACTGATCACGCTCCAGTCGAGCCAGGCTGCGTTCCAGGCTGCTCAGTCCCGAGGCGTCCAACGCGTTGGACGCGGCTTGCCCGCCGCGCGGCGGTTGCCGGTTGCCGTTGGCCGAGCCGCTGCCGGCGACGCGATCCAAGTAGTCGCTGGCTTGTAACACACGGCCTGGCTCGTCTTCCTGCTTGTCTTGCCTGGGGCTCAGCTGTTTGGCGATGACTTCCGCCAGCCCGACGCCGGTGCCGGATAAATGCATGGCCATTTGCTGGTCGTACATGTCTTGGTACATCTTGCTCTGTTGACTGTCGGCAAAGCCGTCGGCCAGTTTGGCTTCGCGCATGCTTTTCATCACCATGCCCAGAAACAGCGACTCGAATTGTTTGGCGGCTTCCTTGATGGCGGCCGGCGAGGATTCGCGTGCGCCTTGTTTTAATTTGGCCAATCCGGCGAAGTCGGTATAAACCGATGCGGTATCCGTGTTTAACATGGCAACCTCCCAAGCACTGTCAGACTTAAATGACGATCAATTCCGCCCGTAGCGCACCCGCCGATTTCAGGGCTTCCAAAATCGCCACCAAGTCGCTGGGTCCGGCGCCGACGCCGTTGACCGCCTGGACGATTTCGTCCAACGAAACGCCGGGGTTGAAGACGAACATATGGTTTTTGTCCTCTTTGATCGACACCTGCGATTGCGGCGTGACCACGGTACTGCCGCCCGATAGCGGATTGGGCTGGCTGACTTGCGGGTTTTCGTTGATCGTCACGGTCAAGCTGCCGTGCGATACCGCCGCCGGCTGCACCCTGACCTTGCTATTGATGATTACGGTGCCGGTTCGGGAGTTGACGATGACCTTGGCCGGCGCGTCGTCCGGCGTGACGTCGAGGTTTTCCAACATCGAAACAAAGCTGACCCGTTGCGAAGCCTCCACCGGTGCCCGCACGCTGACCGAGCCGGCGTCGACCGCGCGGGCGGTATCGGCTCCGAAGGCTTTGTTAATCGCTTGCACCACGTTGTTGGCGGTGGTGAAGTCGGTATTGTTCAGGTTAAAGACCAGATCGCCGCTTTGGTCGAACGAGGTCGGCACCACTTGTTCGACCGACGCGCCGTTGGGAATTCGGCCGACCAACGGATTGTTGACGGTGATTTTGGAGCCGTCCTGGCCGCCCGCGCTCAGGCCGCCGACGACCAGATTGCCTTGGGCAATCGCGTAAACCTTGCCGTCGGCGCCCTTCAGCGGGCTCATCAGCAAAGAGCCGCCGCGCAGGCTTTTGGCATCGCCGATGGACGAGACAGTGACGTCGATTTTCTGACCCGGTTTGGCGAAGGCCGGCAGTTCCGCGTGAATACTGACGAACGCGGTATTTTTGGCTTTCGGATCGGTACCCGGCGGCAGGGTCAGGCCGAGCTGGCCCATCATATTGCGCAAGGTTTGCGGGGCGAACTTGGACGATTTGTCGCCGGATTTGTCCAGGCCCGTGACCAAGCCGTAGCCGACCAACTGGTTGGAGCGTACCCCGGCCACCGACGCCAAGTCTTTGATACGTTCGGCATGCGCCCAGCCGCCGCTCAGCAGCCAGAAGGCGATGACGATCAATGTGGTTCTGTTCATGATGGTATCCTCAAAAGAGCGCCGAAACGGTTTAGAACGGGAAAATCGGGCTCAGGAAAAATCGGGCCAGCCAACCGATTTTGTTGGAATCCGCGATGCCGCCGTCGCCGGTGTACATAATCGTTGCATCGGCGACTTTGGAGGACGACACGGTGTTGGCGGCATCAATGTCGATGGGGCGAACAATGCCGGACAAGCGCACGTATTCGTTACCGTCGTTCAAGGCCACCCGTTTCTCGCCGCGCACCCGGACGTTGCCGTTCGGCAGTACTTCGACGACGGTGACGCTGATGTCGCCGGTCAGCGTATTGCTTTGGTCGGCCTTGCCCTTGCCGTCGAATTGCGTGGTCGCGGCCAAGCTGGTTTTCAAGTCGTGACCCAGCAAGGCCTGGCTGGCGACGCCGAACAGCGTTGGCGCGGTCGCCGACACCGAGGTGTTTTTCGAGGTGTTGGTATTGGCTTGTTTTCTGGCTTGGGTGGCTTCGTCCAGTGTGACCGTCAAAATGTCGCCGACCCGGCGGGTCTTGATGTCTTCGAACAGGCGCATGTCGTAACCGGCCTGGTAAATCGAGCCGTTGTTCTGTTGCGGGGGCCTCAGGTCTGCCGGTTGGACCGGTGCGAAATCCGGATCGCGCTTGGGCAGAGTGTCGCAACCGGTCAGTGCCAGCAGCAATGCGGCCGCCAGCGGCAAGAGTTTGCCGGAGTACCGGCGCCGATGCGGAAAATAGGTGTTCATCGTCATGCCCCTGAATTAGAGTTGTTGGGTAACGAACGACAGCATTTGGTCGGTGGTGGAGATGGCCTTGGAGTTCATCTCGTATGCGCGTTGGGTTTCGATCATATTGACCAATTCCTCGACCACGTTGACGTTGGACGTCTCCAGCGAGCCTTGCACCAGATTGCCGAATTCGTTCTCGCCCGGCGTACCGACGATAGGCGCGCCGCTGGCGACGGTTTCTCGGTACAAGTTGTCGCCGATCGGCTCCAGGCCGGCGGTGTTGATAAAGTCGGCGGTTTGAATCTGGCCGATTTGGTTGGCCGCCGCCGAGCCGGGTTGGGTGACGGTGACGGTACCGTCTAGGCCGATCGTAATGCTGGTGACATCCTGCGGTACCGTGATGGCCGGCTCTAGCGGCATGCCGTTGGAGGTGACGATCTGGCCGGTCGAATCCAGCTTGAACGATCCGTCGCGGGTGTAATTGATCTCGCCGCTCGGCATCAGGATTTGCAGGAAGCCGCGGCCGCTGATGGCCATGTCCAGCGAGTTGCCGGTTTGCTGAACGTTGCCCTGGGTATGCAGCTTCTCGGTGGCGACGGTTCTGACGCCGGTGCCCAACTGCAAGCCGGTCGGCAACTGAGTGTTTTGGGTGGATTGGCCGCCGGCTTGACGGACGTTTTGGTACATCAAGTCGGCGAAAATCGGTCGGGCTTTCTTAAAGCCGGTGGTGTTGACGTTGGCCAGATTGTTGGAAATCACGGCCATTCGGGTTTGTTGGGCATCCAGTCCGGATTTTGCGACCCATAATGCTCGTTCTGTCATGTTCGTCTCCTGATCTGACAAATTTTTGTCTTATCAGGGATAAAGCAGCTTCTATGCCACTTGCATGATCTTGGCCGTGCTGTTGGCGGTTTCGTCGGCGGTTTTCATGACCTTGCTTTGCAGATCGAAGTTTCTGGACAGTTCGATCATCTCCACCATCGCCGCCATCGGATTGACGTTGCTGTTTTCCAGGGCTCCCTGGACCAATACGACGTTCGCGTCTGCCGTCTGAACCGCGCCGTCCTTGGTGTGCATCAAGCCGTCCTCGCGTTTCTCCAGCGAAGCCGGATCGGGATTGACCAGCTTGATTCTGTCGACGATCACGGTGTTGGTCGAATTTTCGCCTTGCGGCACGATGTTGATCGTGCCGTCGTCGCCGATGTCGATTTTGCGAGCCGGCGGTATCGTGATGCCGAGCGCGGCTTCGCCGACGACAGCGAGCCCGGAACTGGTTTGCAGTTGGCCTTCGGGCGTTATGCGCAGATCGCCGGCGCGGGTGTAGGCTTCCTTGCCGTCCGGCGTGGTAACCGAGATCCAGCCGGCGCCGTTGATGGCGACGTCGAGTTCGTTGCCGGTGGTTTGCAGCGCGCCGGACGAGAGATCGCTGCCGGGCCGTTCGGTCATCGCGTAAACGCGGGTCGGATAACCGGGTCCGAACGCCGGCATGGCTCGAAATTGCTCGAAGTCGGACTTGAAGCCTGGGGTCTGAGTGTTGGCGAGATTGTTGGCGTTGGCGGTTTGCGCGAGCAAGGTCTGCTTGGCGCCGCTCATCGCGATGTAAAGGCTGCGGTCCATGGGAAATCTCCGTAAAAGCAGGCGGGACCGGCGCCGCTTGCCGGCCCGGTCCCGCGCTAGCCGTGTTTACCTGATGTTGAGGACGGCCTGCATAATGGTGTTTTCGGTCGTGATGGTTTGGGCGTTGGCTTGATACGCTTGTTGGGCGACGATCAGATTGACCAATTGCGCCGATAGATCGACGTTCGAGCTTTCCAGCGCGCCGGATTGAATCAAGCCGAAATTGTTGGAACCGGCTTCGCCGGCGATCGGGTCGCCGGAAGTGGCGCTTTGACCCCAGGCGGTATCGCCGAGTTTGGACAGGCCATTGGTGTTGGCAAAACGGGTCAGAGCGACCTTGCCCATGGTTTGCGAGCCGCCGTTGCTGAAGCGGGCGAAAATCACGCCTTCATCGTCGATGTCGATGCCGGTCAGGCGTCCGGCAGGCAGACCGTTTTGGGTCATCGCGTTGACGCTGAATTTCTCTTGGACCTGGGTGGACCCGAAATAGTCCATCGTCGATACGGTGATGTCGGACGCGCCGGTGGCAGGCGTGATGGTGTAGGCGCTGAGCGCGAAGCGGCCGTTGGATGGGGTGGTCAATTTGCCCGAGGAGTCGAAGGTCATTGTCGCCGGCGTCGGCGGCACCGTTAGGTCGGATGGCGCGGACACCGTCGAACCGTAGGTGCCGGCATTGACCGGCGTCTTGGCGGTCGGCGTGGCCGGTTCGCTCATGTAGTGATAGACGTCCCAGTCGGTGGAACTGGCGGTTGACGTGCCCTTGACGAAATAGGTGGTCAGAATGTGCGGCGAACCGAGCGAGTCGTAAATCGTCACAGAGGTTTGCGAATTATAGGAATTGCTGTCGGTCGGGTCGAAGGTGGTGACGCTCGGGGTGGCCGCGTTGGCGTTCAGGTTGACGGTTAGCGAAGCGGTATCGGTGGCGCTGGGCAGGCCGGTCAGGGTGTTGATTTGCACGGATTGGGTGACGCCGGTACTGAAGCCGTCGGTCACCGAGGTACCGTTGGGCGCGTACACCATCAAGGCCTTGCCCTGGTTGTTGACCAGATAGCCGTCCTTGTCCAATTTGAATTCGCCGGCGCGGGTGTACGATAAATCGGTGGTTTCGGTAGGGCTTTTCGCTAACGTAAAAAAACCCTCGCCGCTGATGGCCAGGTCCAAATTGTTGTCGGTGAATGACAAGCTGCCCTGGTTGAATTGCTGGGCCACGTTGGTGACCTTGACGCCAGAGCCGGCCGTAGTGCTGCTGACGCCGCCGAGGCTGGCGGCATAGACGTCGGCGAATTCCGAGCGGGATTTCTTGAAACCCACCGTATTGGAGTTGGCGATGTTATTGCCGGTTACCGACAGATTGTTGGATGCGGCATTCAAACCGCTGAGTGCTGTTGTAAAAGCCATGACGCCTGCTCCTTAAAGAATTTGTTTGATTTTGCTGAATTTGATGTCGCCTAGACCTTCCAGATTCACGGACAGACCGCTACCGTTACTGCCGATGGCGACGCTTTTTACCTTGGAGTTGATGCTGGTATCCAGCGCGGTATTGGTGCCGTCCAGCCAGCCGAAGGCCTTGATTTTGTAGACGCCCGGATCGGCCGGAGTGCCGGCGCTGTCGTTGCCGTCCCATTCGAATTTCAGCGTTCCGGCCGATTGCGCGCCCAGATCGAGTTCCCGAACCACCGTGCCGGTCTCCGGGTCGACGATCTGCACGCCGACGCTGGTTGCTGTGCTGGGTATATCGAGTTCGCCGGATACGCTGCCGCCGGCGCTAAGCAAGGCTTGCGAGCCAGGTGCCACGACGGTATGGCCAACGATGCTGGCCGCCTGCAGGGCTTGGTCGGCATTTAACGAATCCGACAGGGTCTGGAATGAGGTTTGTAACTCCTGAATGCCGGAAACCGCGCTGATCTGCGCCATTTGGCTGACGAATTCGGCGTTGTCCATCGGTTTGGTCGGATCTTGATGGGTGAGCTGGGTCGTTAACAGTTTCAAGAATTCGCTTTGGCTTAACGACTGGCTTTTGCTGGTCGCGCTGCTGGCGCTTGAGGCCGAGCCGGTCGTGGCCAGTCCCAAACTGTTGAAGGTATCCGTTAGGGTCGTCATGGCTTAGTCCTCATTGCCCCATCTTCAGGGTCTGTAGAATTAGGTTTTTAGCGGTGTTAAGCACCTCAACGTTGTTTTCATAGCCGCGCGAGGCCGACATCATGTTGGCCATTTCCTCAATGGTGTTGACGTTGGGTTTATAGATGTAGCCTAGTTCGTCGGCCATCGGATGATTCGGCGCGTATTCCATGATCGGTTGCGCCTGGCTTTCGACGACGCCGCGGACTTCGACACCGGTGGTGCCGGCTCGGCGGTCGAGCTGGTTTTGAAATTCGGCCGCGAACACCGGCTGCCGCGATTTGTAGACTTGGTCGATGCTGCTGCTGACGCTACTGGCGTTGGAAATGTTGCTGGCCACCAGATTCAGGCGCAGGTTTTGCGCATTCATGCCGCTGCCGGCAACGTCGAAGATTCGCAATGAGGACATGGTTATTCTCCCTTGATGGCTCTGACCAGCCCGGCAAAGTCGTCGCTGACGAAGCGCAGACTGGCTTGGTATTGCACGGCGTTTTCGGCGTATTTCGCCTGTTCGATATTGGTCTCGACGGTATTGCCGTCCAGAGAGGCTTGATACGGCGTCCGGTACAGCAGTTCGGCGCCGAGCAAGGCATTGGGGCCGGTCATGTGGCCCTGATGGGTGCGACGCAGGTCGCCGCTAGCGTCCGCCAGGGATTGCTGGAATACCGATTTGAAGTCCAGATCCCTGGCTTTGTAATCGGGGGTGTCCGCATTGGCGAGGTTCGCCGCCAAAATTTCGCTACGTTTTTCGCGTAGGGTTAGCGCTTGCGGATGAACGCCCAATGCTCGGTCGAAATTGATTGACATGGTTTGCCGCCTCTTCGAGTTGATACCCGTATTCAGCAGAAAATATGCCAGAAATAAAAAGTCTGAATAAATCAGTTGGATTGGCTGGAGTGGCGTCTGGACGAGCGTCAAAATTTGCCGTTTGCCGCGCGGCGGCAAAATTTTTCCGCATGACCGGTGCGCAATTTTGCGGGGTTGAGACCGGCGCTTAGGCGAGGTGCGTCAAGATTCCGGCGGAGGGGGGGCGGGTTGCTTCGCGGGATTCAGTGGGCTGGCGGTGGGCGGTGGGGGCGTCCGGTTCGGGGAAGCCTATCAATCGACGCGAGAGCGCATGAAGGACGCGGCGACGACGAGAGCCGCCAGTCCGGCGCAAATCCACATGAAGGGCTGGAAGAAAGCGATGATTAATGCGCAGCCGACCAGGAAGAAGCCGAGTAGGCTGAACTGCCAGCCGATATGATATCCGTCCAGCATCGTCGATTGGCCCAATATCAGCAGGATCAGCATATCGCTTGAGACGCCGACCATTTGGCCGGATTTGTTCAACATGGATGCGGCGGCCACGACGACTATCGTATGTAGCCAATGCATTGCCTGGGCTTTTACGATTTTGCCCAGATCCGCTTCGTTGCTTTTGGCGCGCAGGCGGGCCACGAAAATCGACAGCAGTCCGAACACGAAGACCATCGCCAGCCAATAACCGTAGCCGTCGTCGGGGTTGAAGTCGGTGATAAAAATGCCCACCAGCGACAGCAAGATCAGCAGGATGAATACGGTTTGTTCGATGCCGAAATGGCGCTTGGTGGGCTGGCTTTCGGTCGGGATTTCGTCGTCGGTCATGGTTCGGGTCCGGTGGTGTGGCGGAGAATAGGGTTTTGGGAGTAATACCGGTTGGCTTGAATCCGTCGAGCCTGGACGCTGGCCGCCGTTTGGCAACCTGCCCGTGCATCGAGTACTGCTCGATATCGGGGTCGGTTGTCAAAGCCCGGTTCAGCCGCGCTTTTTGAAATAGGTTGATTGACCGTTGCGAACCGGTTCAAACGCGCCGAGACCGGTCGGCATCGACTCGGTGCTGCTCAGAAACAGATAGCCGCCGGTTTCCAAGTTCTCGGCCATGCGGCCAATAATGTCACGCTTCACCGCGTCCGAAAAGTAAATCAACACGTTGCGGCAAAATATCACGTCGAAACGGCCGAGCGCGGCGAAGGATTTAAGCAGATTGAATTGCTGAAAGCGCACGAGTTGGCGGACGTCGTCGTTGAGCGTGTAGCCTTCGTAACTCTTTTGGAAGTAGCGGGCTTGAGTGGCGCTGTCCACGCCGCGCGATAAAGCCAACTCGGAATACACCGCGCGTTTGGCGTCCGCCAGCACGGTTTCGGAGATATCGGTACCGATAATCTGGATATTGCGGTTTTTACCCGTGCCGCGCAGGACTTCGAGCGCACAGATGCTCAGCGAGTAAGGTTCCTGACCGGTAGAACACGCCGCCGACCAAATCCGCAGGCTACCGTTTTTTTGGTTCAGTAACTCCGGTAATACCCGGTCCTTAAAGTCGGAAAACTGTTTGTCGTCGCGAAACCAGTAGGTTTCGTTGGTGGTCATCGCGTCGATGACCGCGCTTTTTAGTTTGGCGGAGGAAAACGCGGCGGATTGCAGGGCTTGAGCAAGTTCGTTGAAATCCGCTAATTCGAACTTGACCAGCAACGGCAGCAAACGGCTTTTTGCGAGATATTGCTTGCTGTTGCCGAGCACGATGCCGCAGTTCTGGTCCAGGAACTCGCAGATGCTTTGGTAAGCGGCCGAGCTTAAATTCGGCTCGCCGCCGGCCGAACCGATAAGATTGGACATGCTGGAAGTCAAGCGTGGTACGCCGGGAAACGGTCGGCGTTAATGGTGCGTGGCATGCTGATGTTTAAGTTGCTTTTGAATGGAGTCCAGCAAGGCATCCGGGTCGAATTTCGCGAGGAATTCGTTGGCGCCGACTTTCTGCACCATCGAGGTATTGAAGACGCCGCTCAACGAGGTGTGCAGGATCAGATAGATGTGCTTCATGTTGGCATCGGCCTTGATTTTGGTGGCTAGCGTGTAGCCGTCCATGCGCGGCATTTCCACATCCGAAATAATCATCGCGTAACGATCCTCGATTTTGACGCCGTCGGCGATCAGATCGCTCAAATGGTCCCAAGCCTCCTGCCCGTCTTTCAGCAGGGTACACTCCAGGCCGATTTGCTGACACACGCGCTTGACCTGATTGCGGGCGACCGAGGAATCGTCGACGACCAGAATATGGTCGTTTTTGCTGGCGATGTCGACTTCAATGTTTTCGGCGGCGGCTTCTTCACGGCCGCCAATGACTTCCTTCATCACTTTTTCGACGTCTATCACTTCGATCAGCTCGCCGTCCACTTCGGTGACGGCGGTCAGGTAGCTTTCCTTGCCGGTGCCGGTGGGTGGCGCTTTGACCTGCTCCCAGCCGATATTGATGATTCTATCGACCGATCCGACCAGAAAGCCTTGAATCGAGCGATTGTACTCGGTCACGATCACGTAGCAGCCCGCATCTCTGGTCAAAGGGCGCATGCCGATGGCCATCGAAAGATCGAGGACCGGAATAGTTTTGCCGCGTAAATGGGCGACGCCGCAAATCACGGAGTGGGAATTGGGAATTTGGGTCAACGGCGGGCATTGAATAACCTCTTGAACCTTGAAGACGTTGATCCCGAAGCGTTGCTGGCTGGTCAGCTTAAACAGCAGCAGTTCGAAACGGTTGTGTCCCGCCAATTTAGTGCGCTGATCGACGCCGTCTAAGACTCCGGCCATAAAATTCCCCTGGAATGACAGTGTTCCAAAATTATAGCGACTTTGCCTTGGTTTACTTTAAAAAATGCTGGCATGTTTAGTGCTGGATTGACGGCATAGTCAAAAAACCGACAAGCGAATATGAAAGCCTTAGCAATAGCAAGCCTGTTGGCGGCCGGGCAAGCGGCCGCCGTGCCAACCCAGCCGGTGCAAGAGATACGGGATAGCGTGACCCAGTTTGTCGGCGCCGCGTTGGAGCCTGGCGGCCGCTACGAAGTGGTCGTCGCCCAGATCGACCCGCGCTTGCAACTACCGATGTGTGCCCAGCCGCTGCAGGCCTTCGCCCAGTCAGGTGAGATCAAGCCGGGGCGCAATACCGTTGGTGTGCGTTGCCAGGCTGATAAAGGCTGGACGGTGTACAGCGTTGCTATGGTCAAGGCCTTCAAACAGGTCGCGATCCTCAACAAGTCGTTGCGCCGCAACGATGTGATTCGTGCCGAGTATCTAAATTTCGAAATCCGCGATGCCGGCATGATGCAGGCCGGTTATGTGACCGATGCCAGCCAAGTGGTCGACAAACAAGCGGTTCGCAATATCCCCGCCGGCAGCGTGCTGAATCGTCAACATTATGCCGAACCGACCTTGGTCCGACGCGGCGAGCGGGTCAACATACAGTCGGGTAAGTTCGGGATGTTGATTACCGCGATGGGGACTGCGTTGAACGATGGCACCGAAGGCCAGAGAATCAGTGTCAAAAACCTGTCGTCGCAACGGGTGATCCAGGCCGTCGTGGTCGGTTCCGGACAAGTGACGGTCAATTTTTGACCGATGCCTAAAGGAATTTATGATGATGCCGCTAACAGCTCCAGATAAAACTCTTTTAGGAATGTCGCCATGGCTATCGAATCCATCAATGGTAAAGCTTTCAGCACGGTGGTGCCCGCAAAAACGGCCGCGAAAGATCTGGTCGAAGCCAACAAAGACCAGTCGGCGAGCGCGCTGGACACGGATACCGTCAACATTACCGCGACGGCGCAAGGCTTGGCCGAGGCCGCCGCGACCAGTGCGTCCTCGCCCGCCGTGAACGAAGACCGTGTCGCCGAAATTCGCGCGGCGCTGCAATCCGGCACTTACTCGTTCGACCCGGAGCGAATTGCTCGCAAAATGATGCAATTCGAGGATAAATTACCAGACAGTTCCTGACGCCATGATAGAGAAAACCTTCCCCATCGCCGAAAAACTTCTGATTCACGGCCATAAGGCTACCGGAAAATTGTTCGAGCTGTTAAAAGCGGAAGCCGAACAGCTCGGACGGGCCGCCGATCCCGATGTCATCTCCCGCATTGCCGCCGAGAAAAAAGAGATGGTGGCCGAACTCGATCAATTCACCCGCCAATTCGGCCAAGTGCTGGCCACCGAACAACTCGGCGTCGGCGGCGATGGTGTCAAAAACTACCTCGTCAAAGCCAAGGCCGCCGGTCTGAGCGTGCTGGAGGCGTGGAATCTTTGGCGGCAAATCGTGGCGGTTTCGCGGCAATGCAAAGCCATCAACGAGCAGAACGGCGCAAGCATCGCATTACTCAGTCGCCACACTCAACGATCCCTGCAAATTTTGCGCGGCAAATCGCCGTTGGCCGCCACTTACGGCCCGGACGGTTCGACGCGGAGCGAGCTGTTTTCTCATACCTTGATTTCGGTGTAGACTGAAATCCGCTTACAAGGTAGGGTCGTTTTACATGCTCAAAAAACTTAAGCAATGGTTTGCCAAATCCGATGAGCCGGTGCCGGAATCGGACGACAGCGATTTTTTCGCGTTCGAAAATCCGAATTTTTTGACGGACCCGGATCGCATCGCCAAATTGCTGGCCGAAATCGAGACCGGATCGCCATTGTGTACGATACAAATCGAAGGTTGTCAGGAAGACTTCAGTTCTTCGATACTCGGCGTCAAGCTCGATAAAAACGCCATTATTCTCGACGAGTTGGTGCCCAAACATGGCAACGATTTGTTATTGCGTAGCCGGTCGCTAAAGTTATCGACCTTTCATAAGGGTATCCATTTATCGTTCAATCTGAGCGCGATCGAAATCGGCCATATGCGCGGGATCAGCTATTACAAGGCACCGTTTCCGGACCGAATTTTTTATCCGCAACGCCGCCGCTCGCCGCGCTTGGAGATTGCTACTCTGGAAATTCCGTTCAACGGCATCGTCCAGCGCACCGGCATGTCGATCGGCGGATATTTGTTCGATTTGTCGCGCGGCGGTGCCGGCATTAACATTCCCGCCAATCGGGCGCGGGTCCAACGCGGCGACAAAATCAAGGGGTGCCAGATTCAGTTCGAGGATTACGCGATGGATTTCGACTTGATCGTCCGTTTCGTCAAGCCTATAGGGCAGAGTTCCAGCAAGGTTCAAATCGGTGGATTCTTCGAGAGTCTGTCATCCAAAAGTCAATCCAAGCTGTCGTATTTCATCACCTCCCTGGAGCGGGTGGAAATCCGAAAACAAAAGTCCTAATCAAAAGGGCTGTGTTAAAATTCGCGGTCTAAGTCCCGGTAGCTCAGCAGGATAGAGCGGTCCCCTCCTAAGGGACAGGTCGGACGTTCGAATCGTCTCCGGGACGCCATATAAATCAATTGTTTACATAGATTTTTCATGGGGCAGTAATTCTCTGTGGGGCGCTCATGGGGCCTCTGAAAGAAAAGAAAGAAAACATCCGGCAAAAAACTGCACTCGTAACACGAAGGTCGTAGGTTCGATTCCGACCGGTATCACTTGGATCAAGTGCTTACGCCAAATTAATGCGGCAGTATTTTTTCAATGCTCCACTGACAAATAGCCCGGCGGATTCAAAACCGAAGTGCAACACCTCGATATTAATGAATGAGATTTGACTGTTGGGAGCTATTGAGCAGCAATTCCCTGTAAACAGCGAGGGGACAGCGTACCCCAAGACCTTTTCGAGGGCGAGTGTTGATTTGATCGGCAATCGCATCGAGTTGTTGCTGGGTATAGCCTGACAGATCCGTGCCCTTGGGCAAATACTGACGAACCAGGCCATTCATGTTTTCGTTAGAGCCGCGCTGCCAAGGACTGTGAGGATCGCAGAAGTACACGGCAATACCGGTATTGACCGAAAGCTGCTGATGCAAAGCCATCTCACGGCCTTGGTCATAGGTCATGCTCAGCCGCATTGGTTGGGCAATGCTGTTGAGCTTGTCGGTAAAGGCCTGCAGCACATTGGCGGCACTGGCAGGCTGCGGATGAGGCAACTTGACCAGCATCAGCAAGCGGCTGGTCCGCTCCACCAAGGTGCCGATGGCGCTGGCATTACTCGCGCCTTTGATGAGATTGCCTTCCCAGTGACCAGGAAACTGGCGATCTTCAATTTCGGGCGGTCGCACATGAATGCTGACCATGTCCGGTATCTGACCTCGACGGTCTTGCCCCTTACTGCGCGGCACCCGTTTGTTTTTAGCCTGGCGCAGGCAGGCAATCAGCTCGCGCTTTAATTCGCCGACCGGTTGGGCGTAGATGCAGTTGTAAATGGTTTCGTGTGACACTCGGTACTCATGGCCTTTGGGATAGAGCGCGGCCTGCGCCAGAGCAATTTGCTCGGGCGACCAGCCTTGCCGAAGGAAATGCTGAACAACGCCAAACAACACGCTATCGGCATGCAATTTCTGGCGTGGTCGTGATTGATGCCGTCGATGTTGGCTGGCTTGTTGCGCTTGGACACTGCCGTATTGATTGTCCGTACTATTACGTCGTAGTTCTCGACTAATGGTACTGGCGGGGCGTTGCAGAATCCGCGCAATGGCGCGAATGCTCTGGTTTTGTTGTTTCAGACTGCTGATAGTGACTCGATCTTCAGGCTGAAGCTGTTGATAGCGTTTTGAGGGGATTTCCATGTGCATACCTTACCGGCATTTTGGGTGTTGCACTTCGGTTTTGAATCCGCCCCCTCATTATTGAAGCGTAATAAAAAAGCCGGCATCCCAATCAGGAAACCGGCTTTTTTATTGCTGAGCACTTTTCGATACAAAAACTAATATGTAATAAAGCTATTTTTTAAACTCTAACAAGCTCCATTAACGGCTCGAACGCATATAGCGCCGGCCTTCTTCCTGATGCTTCTTCCAAAGTAACAATTAAATTGTGATCTAGTAGTTCTCTGGTAAACCTTGCTGCTGTGGCTGGGGACATTCCACTTTGTCCTGAAAATTTATTATTTCTAAATACAGGATTTGTAAAAACAAAATCTAATGCATTAACGCTCCATTTTGAAGAAAGAACTTCCGAAAAAACTTCTTTCATTCTTTCATACAACGCACGGATGTTTTCTGCAATTCCGAGATTTTTGACAGCTTGCTGTTCTACAGCCTCAAGGAAAAAGGTGATCCAGGTATCCCAGTCTCCATTCTCAGACACATTTCTCATTATATCTAAATAGGCATCTTTATTTTCTTCCAGGTATCCACTGACATAAAAATGAGGTGCAGAGATCGTCTTTGAAGACCAAAGCATCAGTGTAATCAGCATTCTTCCAATTCGCCCATTGCCATCTTTAAATGGGTGTAAAGCTTCAAATTCTATATGCGTTAATGCCGTTTTAATCAAAATAGGGTTATCGCTGTGTTCAATATAATGAAACAGATTGTCTATCCCACTTTGAAGTTTTTCAGGGCTGATCGGTACAAACAAGATATTTCTTTTTAACTTGTCTGCTAAATAATTTTGTTCGTTTTTATATTGTCCTGGTGACTTTAAAGCGCCACGACCATAAGAAAGAAGTTGTTGATGAATTGTTTTTATCAATGATTGCGATAGCGGGTAACCATCTATCATAGCTTTTTGCGCATTTCGTAACGCCCGCTGATAGAGAATGGTTTCTATTACTTCTGACCTTACATTTGTAGCGTTATTCGAACCATTCTCATGGTCAGCTTCATATTTAAGTATTTCATCCATTGTGCTAACGATGCCTTCCATTCGAGATGATATGACGGCCTCTTGATTTCGCAAAGGCGCCAATAATATTTCGCTGTTATGCATGTTTTTTAACATTTGGTCATACCTGGCTATCGCATCAGTGGCTTTTATTAATGGCAATACAAGCCGGCTATAATTCAAGTCCACAGGTGGAAACTGGTTGTAATGATAATGAACCGCTTTATCTAAATTTAGCTCCATGAACTAGCCCCTTATGACATTAGGCGTTAAAAAATTTTAAAATTTTAACGGTAAAGCCACTTGTTGGCAATTTTTTATAAAAAATGACAAACAAATGCGGGTGTGGGCAAAGATATATCAGATCAAAGCTGCTTGCTTATCAGCTATCAGGAATCCTGACTAACAACTTTGGTAGTTCTTAAGGGATTCAAGCCAAAGCTGCTTGCTTATCAACTATCAGGAATTCTGACTAACAACTTTGGTAGTTCTTAAGGGATTCAAGCCAAAGCTGCTTGCTTATCAGCTATCAGGAATTCTGACTAACAACTTCGGTAGTTCTTAAGGGATTCAAGCCAAAGCTGCTTGCTTATCAACTATCAGGAATTCTGCCTAACAACTTTACTTTGCCTCGTTTGTAGTAGAGCCGACAAAACCACTGAATTTTATACGGTTGTTGCCAGCCGGCGGCAGGCAGCCGAATTCCAGATGCCTTGCCGTACATGGGCTGGCGAGGCGCCGGTAAAATTGGATTGAAATTTGCTTTACCCCGGTATCCTTCACCTTCTTTTACATGGGGCGCAATATGTCGAACAGTGTTTTTTCCGAAATCTTGAGCGGCTTGTACGACAATCAAGTCATACCTTATCTGGGACCCGGAGTGGTGTTCGACGCCCAGAACAAACTGACTCGCGAGCCCATGCCGGCCGATAGCGATAGCTTGATTCTGGCGATGAACGGTGGCAAACCGATGGCGCCGAAATTGATGTACGAATTTCCGCGCGCCGCGATGAATCAGGAACTGAAGCGCGGCCGCTCGTTTCTGACCCAGTTTCTGGACAAAACTTACGGTGATGCCCAATATACTCGGGCGGCGCTGCATGATTGGCTGGCCGAATGGCGGCCCAAATACGTCATCGATATCAACCGGGACACCCAATTGCAGGACAGCTATTCCGACGAAGAGCATACCTTGGTCGTCGGTGTCGCTCGCATTACCGCTACCGCGTTCCGGTTTAGAATTTACCATTACGACGGCTCCAGCTATTTCGAAATCCCGCAAGAACAAGTCGACAAGAAGTTGCCGGTGCTGTTTAAGCCGATGGGCACGCCACGCCCCGAAGCTAACTATGTCGCTTCCGATGCCGACTACGTCGATTACATTACCGAACTGATGGGCGGCTTCGCGATTCCGGATTTCTTGAAGGATTACCGCAAAGGCAAGAAATATCTGCTGATCGGCTTGCCGCTGAACCGTGACTCCGAGCGTATGGTGATGAGCGACATCGTCTATTCCGCCGCCGAGCCGAAAGGTTGGTTCATGCGCAAGAATCCGACCCCCAAGGAAATACGCTTTAGCGAACGTCTGGGCTTTGAATTGATCGACGCCGATGTGCAAGAGTTCTTGCAGGCCGTGCAAGGCAGCGCGGTCGCCGCGGCGTAATCCTTGGCCGTAAGCAAACCCGGTTCGGTCGTCAGGCGCGGATTGGGTTTGCGCTTTCTGGCCGAACGAACCGTGGCGATAGTGGTTCGCCAGCGGTAAACCCACCGATAACTCCCGTCGTTTGGCCAAAATCCAAGTTTCTAACACCGCAAGCGTAATGTAGTTTGTCTTGTTGATCGGGCTCTGGTCGAATCGGCGGCGCGATGTGTTATTGGTTCGGTCTGGCGGACGGAAGGACCGCTCGCGCTAAACACGGGCAATGCGCGTCACTCCATCCGCGCCGGCACAAACCGGCTGCCTCATTAACCTTTTACGATGTTATTGGTTTGGCTGTCCGCCTCGGCTTACGGGGATTGTTGTTCCGGATAGCGGTCCTGTCACATTCCTGTAACTTGTTGGGCTTACAGTCAGGCATTTCCGGCTTTGGGCCGTTTTACGAGTGGCGAACGATGACGACTTTGAGCGAGAGCGCGACTGGCGCGCACACTGTGCGGGCATTCGACGATGAATTGCAGCAGTTACACAGCTTGTTGCTGACAATGACCGAACTGCTGATGCGGCAGTTGGAACAGGCGATGCGGGCACTGGACGCCGGCGATATGGATTTGGCGGAGAAGGTACTGGCGCGTGCCAGCAAGGTCAAACATTGCGAAACCCGAATCGACAACGAGGTCTTGGCGCTGATCGCCAGACGCTGCCCGGTGGCTAACGATCTGCGCACGGCAATTTCCAGTTCGAAAATCGTTGTCGAGCTGGCGAAAATCGGCGAGGAGCTTGCGGACTTCACCCGATTGATCACGGTGCTATACGATCCGGATACCAGCGACCCGAATCCCAAGCTACTGGCCGACATTATCAAGATCGGCGATTTGATCAGGCTGATGTTGAGCAAGTTGATTCAGGCGTTGGAGCAGAGCGACACCGAACCGGCCTACGCCTTGTTGCGTCACGACAGGGATTACGAAATCGAGTTGCAGGAAGGTATACGCCACCAGTTGGCTCTGGTGCTGAAGGACGTCAGGATGACGCGCCGCGCGCTGGATGTGATGCAAATGATGAAAGCGCTAGAACGCTGCGGCGAGCATAGCCGTAATATTGCTCAGTACTTGATTTTCATGCTGGACGGTATCGACGTACGCCACGCTCGCGGTTAATCTCTTCACGCCATTTGGCGTTCCAATCCTACACGACGTGGGGCTTCGGTCCGCCCCTCGTCGCTCCTGGCTGCAATTACGGTTAAAATAGCCGGCTATCACTGACTTCGTTGTGGCTTATCGGCATGAAAAGACTATTGAACCAGAGCTTTCTAACCAACCTTATTTCGTTGGTGGTGATCGTCGCAGGCTACGTCAGTCCCTACTATCCCGAAACCTTGAAGGCTATCGGTTTTTTCGCGTTTTCCGGGGCGATTACCAACTGGCTGGCGATTCATATGTTGTTCGAGAAAGTGCCGTTTTTGTATGGCTCCGGCATCATTCCGGCGCGCTTTCAGGAGTTCAAGGCGTCGATCAAGGCCTTGATGATGGAACAGTTTTTTACCGTCGCGAATATCGAACAATTCATCGAGCGCGAGGAAGCCCAAGGCGGCCGGGTGTTGAACCTGGAGCCGTTGCTGAATGCGGTCGATTACGACAAGGTCTACGAAGGTTTGGTGGCGTCCATCATGAATTCGTCATTCGGCGGCATGCTGTTGATGATGGGCGGCGAGGACGCCCTGCAACCGTTGAAGCAACCGTTTACCGATAAGATGCGGCTGACCTTGGAGGAAATGGCCGAGTCTGACCGCTTCAAGCAAGCGCTACGGCAAGGCTTGAACGCGCACCGCATCGGCGAGGATTTGACCGGCAAGATCGAAGCCGTCATCGACAATCGCTTGGCGGAATTGACGCCGAAAATGGTCAAGGACATGGTGCAAGGCATCATCAAGCGGCATTTGGGTTGGTTGGTGGTTTGGGGCGGTGTATTCGGCGGGGTGCTCGGCGCCGTGTTCGGTTTTGCCTGAGACGCGCATGACGACGCTTGAACTGGCCTACGAGAGTTACGGCGAACCGGGCGATACGCCGCTTTTGTTGATTCATGGTTTCATGGCGTCCTCGCGCAATTGGCGGACCGTCGCCAAACAACTGGCGCGGCGTTACCATGTTTACGTGCTGGACATGCGCAACCACGGCGCCTCGCCGCATGCGACTCTACTGGATTATCCGAGCATGGCGGCCGATTTGGCGGCGTTTATCGACAATTTGGGATTGGATCGCGTGCATTTGCTGGGGCACAGCATGGGCGGTAAGGTGGCGATGTGGCTGGCGTTGAACCAACCGCAGCGGATCGATCGCTTGATCGTCGCCGATATCGCGCCAGTTGGCTACCGGCACAGTTTCGATGCGCTGATCGACGCGTTGCGGGCCGTGCCGGTGGACAGCATCGTTAACCGCAAGCAGGCCGAGGAGGCTTTGGCGGACGGCATTCCCGATCAGGCCTATCGGCAATTTCTGCTGCAAAACCTGTTGCTGAAAGATGGCCGTTACCAGTGGCGCATCGATTTGGACATTATTCGGGATAACGCCCATCACATCGTCGGCTTCCCGGACGCGGCGGGCCGGGCGTATTCGCGGCCGGTGCTGTTTATCGGCGGTGGCAAGTCCCGCTACCTCGATCGCGCGGCGATTGGTCGATTGTTTCCGCTCGCCAGCGTCTCCGAAATTCCCGACACCGGGCATTGGCTGTATGTCGAGGCGCCGCAAGCCTTCTGCGGTTTGGTGGACGACTGGCTTGCCGGGCCGGATTAGCTGCTCGGGCCGGTTTTGAACCTTGGTACACTTGCCGGAATTCGCTAACGCTTTAAGCTGGCTTTCCCACTTGTTCCGACCGCCGGGTCGAATCGACAAGCGGCGGAATTCTCAGTTTGAAACGCGCGGGGCAGCCCAAAATGACAGATCTTTTCTTCCGCAGGCGCCGGTTTCGGCGGATCGGCAAGTCGGCATTGACGTTGGCCGAGTTGTTGGCGACCGGCCGGAACGCGCCGCTGAGCGATTATCTATCGTTATCGCTCAGCGATTGCGGGCAGTACACCAAGATCAGTCTGACCACGACCGATGCCGAACCGGTCACTTATTCAGCCCTGTTGACCGACGCTTCTCAAGCCGATCTGCAATCCCTGGTCTTCGTCGCCCAAAACGGCCGGCAAGCCACCGACCCCTGTATCACTTCCTGATTCAGCTTCGGTCCGGGCCTGTGCTAAAATCGCCGGCCTAGCGGCGCGCGGGCCTAAGCACATCCAAACGCCGCGAATGCGGATTCCGCATCGAGTACCATCACTTTCTCAACCGATAACCATCAACACGCTCATGAACAAACCCAAAAAAGTCGCAATCCTTACGGCCGGCGGTTTGGCGCCATGCCTGAACTCCGCCATCGGCAGCCTGATCGAACGTTACACCGAGATCGATCTCAGCATCGAAATCATTTGCTACCGGGGCGGCTACAAAGGCCTGTTGTTGGGCGATTCGTATCCGGTGACCGCCGAAGTGCGCCAAAAAGCCGGTTTGCTGCAACGTTTCGGCGGCTCGGTGATCGGCAACAGCCGGGTCAAATTGACCAACGTCAAGGATTGCATCAAACGCGGTTTGGTTAAGGAAGGCGAAGATCCGCAAAAAGTCGCGGCCGACCAATTGATCAAGGACGGCGTCGATATTCTGCATACCATCGGCGGCGACGATACCAATACCGCGGCGGCCGATCTGGCGGCATTTTTGGCGAAGAACAACTACGGTCTGACCGTGATCGGTTTGCCGAAAACCGTCGACAACGACGTATTCCCGATAAAGCAATCGCTGGGTGCCTGGACCGCCGCCGAGCAGGGCGCGCGTTACTTCATGAACGTGGTGGCCGAGAACAATGCCAACCCGCGCATGCTGATCGTCCACGAAGTGATGGGCCGCAACTGCGGCTGGCTGACCGCCGCGACCGCCCAGGAATACCGCAAATTGCTTGATAAAGCCGAGTGGTTGCCGGAGTTGGGCTTGAGCCGCGCGTCCTACGAAGTCCACGCGGTATTCGTTCCGGAAATGGCGATCGATCTGGAAGCCGAAGCCAAGCGCCTGCGCGAAGTCATGGACAAGGTCGATTGCGTCAACATCTTCGTATCCGAAGGCGCTGGAGTCGAGTCCATCGTCGCCGAAATGCAAGCTAAAGGTCAGGAAGTGCCGCGCGACGCGTTCGGCCACATCAAGCTGGATGCGGTCAACCCCGGCAAATGGTTCGGCGAGCAATTCTCGCAAATGGTCGGCGCCGAAAAAACCTTGGTGCAAAAATCCGGTTACTTCGCTCGCGCCGCCGCGTCCAACATCGACGACATGCGCCTGATCAAATCCTGCGCCGATTTGGCGGTCGAATGCGCGTTCCGCCGCGAATCCGGCGTGATCGGCCACGACGAAGACCAGGGCAATGTGTTGCGGGCGATCGAGTTCCCGCGTATCAAAGGCGGTAAACCTTTCAATATCGACACCGACTGGTTCAACACCATGCTGGGCGAAATCGGTCAACCTAAAGGCGGCAAGGTCGACGTCAGCCATTAAGCCGCGTTCGGCTCGATGGTCTTCAGGGGCGGATTGATCCGCCCCTTTTTATTGGCGCCGCCGCCATTCGCCGCGACCGATTGGTTTTACAATCCCAATTCGGTCAAACCGGCGTGATCGTCCGGGCGCCGGCCCAAAGGCCAATGAAACAAGCGCTCGCCGTCCTCGATCGGCAAATCGTTGATGCTGGCGAAGCGGCGTTGCATCAATCCGTATTCGTTGAACTCCCAATTCTCATTGCCGTAACTGCGGAACCAGTGGCCGGTGTCGTCGTGCCACTCGTAGGCGAACCTTACCGCGATGCGGTGGTCGGTAAACGCCCACAACTCCTTGATCAGCCGGTAATCCAGTTCCTTGGCCCATTTGCGCTGTAAAAATTCCTTGATCTGTTGGCGGCCCACAGGAAACTCGGCGCGGTTGCGCCAGCGGCTGTCCTCGGTATAAACCTGCACGACCCGGTCCGGATCGCGGCTGTTCCAGGCGTCTTCGGCCATCCGCACTTTTTGCGCGGCGGACTCGGCGGTAAAGGGGGGTAAAGGCGGTTTGGTTTCCATGATGTGCTCCGGATAAGGAAAATTGCCAGGGTAGACAGTTTTGTCTACAGGTTGATCGTATCAGGATGTAGACTGATTTGTCTACATGGGCCCGGTATTCCAGAGTTAAGTGATCTTGAACGGCTTTCCCGCGAGCTCTTTATTCGGTTCGATTTAATACCGCCGCCAAATCCGTCTCGTCTCCCGCCAAATGCGCATCGCGCGGCGGCAATACGTCGGCCACCGCAGCCAAGCGTTTCCAGGCCGGCGCCGGAGTTTTTCGTTCGGCTTTGGGCACGAAAGCCGATTCTTCGACCAGCGTCATTTTATGAATGTAGCGCGGGCAATTTGGAAACATTTCTCTAAGGGTCACCCGTACCACCAGTTCCGCTTCCGGCCATTCGCCGCGCAGAACATCGTCGACTTCGATATAAGCGTCGCCGTTGAACCGCAAACGTGCCTGACGTTGAAAATCAACGAACAGCAAGCTGACATGCGGAATGATAGACACATTGCCGGCGGACAGATACATACCGCTGCCGTCGTATAGCGGGAAGGCAATGGTCGTTTCGTCCAAGACCCTGACGAAGCCGGTGGCGCCGCCCTTGTAAGAACAGTTGGGTCGGCCGGCTTCGTCGACGGTTGCCAGGAAGAACATGTTTTGCGCTTCGATAAACTCCCGGTCTTCCGGGCCGATTTGCGTGTCCACAATCGCTTCCCGCAAGCGGTCGGCCAACGCGCGGGTTTCGAAACGATCTTGGAAGCGCCGGCTCCCCTCGTGATAAAAGTCGGTCATTCGTTAGTCCTGGTTTGATTGTGGTTGGCTGCCGCTGGTATGGCGGACGCCTGTTGGTAGGTGGCGATCAAAATTTCAGCCACTCGCTTGGCCTGCCGCGATGCGCCGGCATGGCGTTTCATTTGTTCCGAGACGATGGCGCCTTCGACCAGTAACGTGATTTGCGTTGCCAGACTATCGTGGCCAACGATGCCGCATGCCGCGGCGAGGCCGCTGATGAAGGCCGAGAATTTGTCGTAAAACTCGGCGGAAAGCTGGTGGACCGGATTGCCCTCTACCGGAAATTCGGCCGCGGCATTGATAAAGGCGCAGCCGCGAAAACTCGGAACCGACATCCAATCCTCGATTACGTCGAAAATCGCCAATATCTTGTCCTCGGGATGCTCGGCTTTGTTGTTGAGTTGCTCGACGAACCAGTGCGTAAAGTCTTCATCGCGCTTGCGTAGAAATGCCAGTACCAGCTCGTCTTTCGACGAGAAATAGTTGTACAGCGTCATTTTGTTGGTGCCGGCCAATTTGACGATGGCGTCGATGCCGGTGGCCTTGATACCTTGGCTGTAAAACAGCTCGGTGGCCGCGTCGAGCAAGCGTTGTTGTAGGTTTTTTGCCATACGGATGTTATGTCGGTCCAATTTGCCAAGCGGTCAAGGGCGGCGGATACGATAAGGCCAATTTCTCGTTTGACAGCTTGCTTACCGTTCAATATACAATAAATTAACTTACCGGTAAGTAAGTTTTCGAGATTCGCGTCCGGGATAGGTCTTGAATCAGAACAGGGTGTTTTTTCAAATCAGACAAAGAGGTTGTGATGAGTGTATTACTGTTGGGTGCGGCTGCCTGCATCTTGGCGTTGATATTGTCGGCGTGGTTGATGACGTTTGCTCGCTGGTTTCCGATCGAAGGCGTCGACGGCAAGTTTCTGGTGGATTACAAAACCATGATTCGGGCGCATGTGGATTACGCCTTGATGGCCTTGTTCAATTTGGGTTTTTACGGCATCGGCATCGATCTGCCGATAGTGGCTTGCTGGTGCGTCGCTATCGGCGGCTTCGCCAATCCGACCGTATTTACCATCGCCGCCTTCGATACCGATTTTTGGCGGAAGGCGCATTGGCGCGTTTATACCGCCGTGTCGTTTGTCGTTTCGACCATTGGTTTCTTGTGGGTAGGTTATGTGTTAGCCCAAGCCGGCTTGGCCGCGCTATAGATTTTGGGAAGAAACCGTCTGGAAAGAAACCGACCAATAAGGCTGGTAGGTCGTCGTTAACAATCCATCGGCTGTCTCGGCGGAAGGTCCGTCGAAGTTAACCTGAATCTTCGAATAGTGCATCGCGAACCCTACGCGCAAGTGGGCGAACATAAGAGTTTGCTTGCCTGCGCCGGCTGCTTGAACGCCGGTATCGCGTGGCGGAGAAACGATTCGTTACGGAACCCATCGCAGTTGCCGTCGGGTTCCGGCTCAACGCGTTCTTTTGATCCGGCCGGACTGGCGCCGTGATTGGGTTCGGTGGGAGCGCCGGCTCGACAATCCGCGCTACAATCGCAAACATGAATGACAAGAGTCCATCGATAGCCGATAAACCGCCGCGCGAGCGTATTTTGCTGACCGCGCACGATCTGTTTTACCGTGACGGAATCCGCGCCACCGGCATCGACAAAGTCATCGCCGAATCCGGCGTGACCAAGGTGACGTTTTACCGGCAATTCCCTAGCAAGAACGATTTGATTCTGGCGTTCTTGAATTACCGCCACCAGCGTTGGATGGCGTGGTTCGAGGACGCGCTGGCCCGCCACGGCGGCCGGGACGGTGGCGGCCTGGCGCCGGTAAGCTTGGCGCTGGCGGAGTGGTTCGACAACCCGTTGTTTCGCGGTTGTGCGTTTATCAATAGCGTCGCCGAGTTAGGCGGGGCGATGCCGGACGTGGTGGCGATCTGTCGAGACCATAAACAGGATATGGAGCGGGTAATAGCCCGCTTGCTGCCGGATGGCCCGATGCGCGGCCGTCTGGCCGAGGCGGCGGCGATTGCGGTGGATGGCGCCATCATCCGGGCGCAGGCCGAGCCTAATCGCCCAGACGACGAGGCCGCGCGGCGAGCCGCGCTACGCGGCTTGGAAACCTTGCTGGCGGCCTTGTCGGCCGCCGGCTTAGCCTGGGTTGAAGCGGCGCCAGATTAATTTTTCGAGCCCCACCATTGCATAAATAACCCAGCCGACCGCGACGATTAACAACCATTCCTCGCTGCCGATCGGCGCGCTGCCGAACAAGGCTTGCATGGTCGGCCAATAAGTGAATAGCAGTTGCAGTCCTATCATGCTTAATACGCCAAATATCACCCAGGGGTTGGAAAACACCCCGACCTTGAACATTGAGTAGCGCAACGAGCGGCAATTGAACAAATAAAACAATTCGCCGAATACAAAGACGTTGACCGCGACCGTGCGGGCCTTGGCGAGCGGTTCGCCGTGACTCAATTCCCACTCGAACAAACCGAACGCGCCGGCCAGCAACAGCACCCCGACCAGGCAAATTCGGAATGCCAAGTGCTTGGTGAGTATCGGTTGGTCGGGGCTGCGCGGCTTGCGCCGCATCAGGCCGGGTTCCTTGGGTTCGAAGGCCAGCATCAAGCCCAGCAACACGGCGGTGGTCATGTTGATCCACAAAATTTGCACCGGCGTGATCGGCAGGGCAACGTTGGCAAACACTGCGGCCGTTATCACCAAGCCTTCGCCGAGATTGGTCGGTAGGGTCCAGGCGATGAATTTGATCAGATTGTCGAACACGCCGCGGCCTTCCTCGATCGCGGCTTCGATGGTCGCGAAGTGGTCGTCCGTCAAAATCATCGCCGCGGCTTCCTTGGCGACTTCGGTGCCGCCCATGCCCATCGCGACGCCGATATTGGCTTGGCGTAGCGCGGGTGCGTCGTTGACGCCGTCGCCGGTCATCGCCACGACATGGCCGGCCGATTGTAGCGCTTCTACCAGTGCCAGCTTTTGTTCCGGGGCGATGCGGGCATAAACCGAGCAGGCCGCTAGCGTTGCAGGGTAATCGGCCGGCGCGAGCCGTTGCAACTCAACGCCACTGATCACTCGCTCGGCCTGGCGCATGCCGAGTTGCTTGGCGATGGCCAGCGCGGTGACCGGATGGTCGCCGGTAATCATTTTGACGGCGATGCCGGCCCGGTAGCAGGCGGCAATCGAGGCTACCGCTTCCGGCCGGGGCGGGTCCATCATTGCTTGCAGGCCGATCAGCGTGAGGCCGCCGGCGACTTCGGCGTGGGCAAGCGCGTCGTCTTGATGGTCGCGGCGGGCGAAGGCCAATACCCTCAGGCCCTGTTCGGCCATCTCTTCCAGTTGGCGAATCAGGCGCTCCTTGTTGAGCGCGACCGGCTGCATATGGGGGTCCAATGCGCTGTCGCAGCGGGCCAATACGCTTTCCAGCGCGCCTTTTACATAGATCCGCCGGCTGTCGGTCGTCGGGTCATGGTTCAGCGTTGCCATGAATTGGTGTTGCGATTCGAACGGGATCGCGTCCAGGCGGGGATGGGCGGTGCTGACGGCGGCATGGCGCAGACCGGCCTTGCGTGCGGCTACCAGCAGCGCGCCTTCGGTGGGGTCGCCTTCGATGCGCCAGTGGTTGGATTCGGCGATCAGACGGGCGTCGTTGCACAGTAAGCCAGCCTTCAGGCATTCCATTAGTGTTGGATAGCTTAGGTAGTCTATCGCTTGGCCGTTGTGGCGAAACTCGCCGTCCGGCGTGTAGCCGGAACCGCCGACCTGGAAATAGTCGCCGCCGGCGTATATTGCTTGTACCGTCATCTGGTTTTGGGTCAGCGTGCCGGTTTTGTCGGAACAGATGACGGTGGTGCTGCCCAAGGTTTCGACAGCCGGCAATTTGCGGACGATGGCGTTGCGCTTGGCCATTCGCGATACGCCGATCGCCAACGTGATCGTAATCGCGGCCGGCAAGCCTTCAGGTATCGCGCCGACCGCCAGCGCGACCGAGGCCATGAACATCTGCAGCATCGATTCGCCGCGCCAGACGCCGACCGCAAAGGTCAGCACCGCACAGCCGACGATGACCCACAACAGCCATTGGCTGAATTCACTCATTTTTTGGGTCAGCGGCGTATCCAGCTCGGTGGCGCTGGCGATCATCCGGTTGATTCGGCCGATTTCGGTACGGTCGCCGGTTTCGACGACGACGCCGACGCCGCTGCCGAACGTGACCAGCGTTGACGAATACCCCATGTTAGCGCGGTCGGCTAGCGCGGTTTCGTCGGCCAGCGTCATCTGGCGTTTTTCGATCGGCACCGATTCGCCGGTCAGGGCCGATTCGTCGATTTGCAGATCGCGGATGCGTAGTAGGCGCAGGTCGGCCGGCACCTTGTCGCCGGACTGCAACACGACGATGTCGCCGGGTACTAATTCCGGCGCGGCGACGGCGCGGCGCTGGCCGTCGCGCAACACCGTGGCGCCAACGCTTAACGCGCGCGCCAGGGCGTCGATGGCTCGGATCGCGTTGTATTCCTGAACAAAGCCGATCAGTGCGTTGACCACTACCACACCGAAGATGACGCTGCTGTCCACCCATTCTTCCAGGAATGCGGTAACCGCTCCGGACAGCAATAGGATGTAGACTAACGGTTGGTGAAATTGCGACAAAAATAGCCGGACCGGTCCCTTGCCGCGACGCGGCGTTAATCGGTTAGCCCCGTAATCGGCTAGGCGTTTTTCGACTTCTTCGGTCGCCAGGCCCTGGCCGATGTTGACGCGCAATTCGCGGAGCAGTCGATCTTCGGCGACGGCGTGCCAAACGGTTTTTTCGGCGGAGGGTGAACCGGCTTTGGCGGGTCGTTTTCTAATGGGCATCGGCTTCCTTGAGGCTGGCGAAAATTTGCGCTTGTTCCCCGGTAATTATAGGGTTATAGTCCGAATCGAGGCCTAAGGCCTTATTTTAGAAAAATAAAAACAAAACAATCGGAGGTAGTTATGGGTGGAGTCATCGAGCTGATGGTGCTGATGTTGATCATTGCCGTGTTCGCATTCGCGCCGCTAGGGTACTTTATTTACATGTATACGATGAAAAACGGCGAGCCTTTCGGCGACATCGAGCCGCATGGCGATAGCGAGTCGGCGTTGTTGAACAACGTTGCCAGAATCATTGAAATGGTCAGGCATAAAATCGGCAAATAAGTGTTAGGCGCATCGAAAAAGCCGGGGCAACCCGGCTTTTTTGCGACTATCGGTGTGAAACGCCGCCGCAGGTTGGGCAAGCCGGGTTGCGTTTTAGGCGCATGCCATGCCATTCCATCGTTAAACCGTCCAATAGTAGTAATCGGCCCGTCAACGGCTTGCCGCAACCGACTAGCAGCTTTATCGCTTCCAGCGCCTGCATGCTGCCGACGATGCCGGTGATTGGCGCTATCACGCCGTTTCTGGCGCAGTTTTGCAATTCCTCGCCGTCGTTTTGGTACAAACAGTTATAACACGGACTGTCGTCCCGGCCCGGTGTAAATACGCTGATTTGACCTTCGAAACGGATGGCCGCGCCCGACACCAGCGGTTTGCCGGCCGTTACGCAGGCGCGGTTGATCGCGAAACGGGTCGGAAAGTTATCGCTGCAATCCAGTACCAAGTCGGCTTCGGCAACTTCGCGCGTCAGAGTGTCTCCTGCCAGTTTTGCCTTGTGGGCCTCTACCGAGACCCCCGGATTGATCTTTTTCAAGGTCGCTCGGGTTGAAATCACTTTATCCAACCCTATATCGGCGGTGTCGTGAGCGATCTGGCGCTGTAAATTGCTCAAGTCCACTTGGTCGTCGTCGTAAACCACCAGTTTGCCGACGCCGGCGGCGGCCAGATACATCGCGGCCGGCGAGCCAAGCCCGCCCGCACCGACGATCAGCACCGAGGCGGACAGTAGTTTTTGTTGGCCGGCGATGTCGACCTGCGGCAGCATGATCTGACGGCTGTAGCGGAGTAATTGTTCGTCGTTCATATCTTGTAAGGCTGTCTGCAAGGACCAGATGATGCCAAAGAGCTTGACAGAGTGCAAAAGCGGGATATTATTAGCACTCGTCGATAGAGAGTGCTAATAACTCGGATGCGGTTTAAAAGCCGGTCCTTCGGATCGCTGGGGCTGAGTTTTAAAACGTTTCTTAACTTGTAACTTTAACTTTATCCATATTGAGGAGACCTTGATGAACATTCGTCCGTTACATGACCGTGTAGTCGTTAAACGCGTGGAAGAAGAAACCAAAACCGCCGGCGGCATCGTGTTGCCCGGTTCCGCGGCCGAAAAACCGAGCGAGGGTGAGGTGTTGGCGGTAGGTGCCGGCAAACCGCTCGATAACGGTCAAGTGCGCCCAATGGCGGTTAAAGTTGGCGATAAGGTGCTGTTCGGTAAATATTCCGGTACCGAAGTGAAAGTCGACGGCGAGCAATACATCGTCATGCGCGAAGAAGACATCATGGGTATCCTGGGTTAATCCCGGATTGCCTAACACACCACATTGATTTCAAACTCATTTTTAGGAATTAAGAAATGGCAGCAAAAGACGTAAAATTTGGTGGCGATGCCCGTGCATTGATGGTCGCGGGCGTTAATATTTTGGCCAACGCGGTAAAAGTCACCCTGGGCCCTAAAGGCCGTAACGCGGTTCTTGACAAAAGCTTCGGTGCCCCGACCATCACCAAGGACGGCGTATCAGTCGCGAAAGAAATCGAATTGAAAGACAAATTCGAAAACATGGGCGCGCAAATGGTCAAAGAAGTGGCGTCCAAAACCTCCGACGTCGCCGGCGACGGTACTACCACCGCCACCGTACTGGCGCAAGCCATCGTGAACGAAGGCCTGAAATCGGTTGCCGCCGGCATGAATCCGATGGATCTGAAACGCGGTATCGACAGTGCGGTAACCGCCGCCGTTGCTTCAATCGAGAAAGCGGCCATCCCTTGCAGCGATAGCAAAGCGATTGCACAAGTCGGCACCATCTCGGCCAACTCCGACGAGTCCGTCGGCGCGATCATCGCCGAAGCGATGGAAAAAGTCGGTAAGGAAGGCGTTATCACCGTCGAGGAAGGCACCGGTTTGAACAACGAACTGGACGTCGTCGAAGGTATGCAATTCGATCGCGGTTATTTGTCACCGTACTTCATCAACAAGCAAGAAAGCATGAGTGTCGAGCTGGACGATCCTTTCGTGTTGTTGTACGACAAAAAAATCTCCAACATCCGCGAAATGTTGCCGATTCTGGAAGGCGTGGCCAAATCAGGCCGTTCCTTGCTGATCATCGCCGAAGACGTCGAAGGCGAAGCCTTGGCGACGTTGGTGGTCAACAACATGCGCGGTATCGTGAAAGTCGCGGCAGTGAAAGCCCCTGGCTTTGGCGACCGTCGTAAAGCCATGCTGGAAGACATCGCGGTTCTGACCGGTGGCGTCGTGATTTCGGAAGAAGTCGGTTTGTCTCTGGAAAAAGCCGACATCAGCCAATTGGGTACCGCGAAACGCGTCCAAATCAATAAAGAAAACACCACTATCATCGACGGTGCCGGTGACGAAAGCCAAATCAAAGGCCGCGTCGCGCAAATTCGCGCGCAAGCCGACGAAGCGACTTCCGATTACGATCGTGAAAAACTGCAAGAACGTCTGGCCAAACTGGCTGGCGGCGTAGCGGTCATTAAAGTCGGCGCCGCGACCGAAGTGGAAATGAAAGAGAAGAAAGCCCGCGTGGAGGATGCGTTGCATTCAACCCGCGCCGCGGTTGAAGAGGGCGTCGTGGCCGGTGGCGGTACCGCGTTGATCCGCGCCTTGTCCGCGTTGGACGGCCTGAAAGGTATCAACCACGATCAAGACGTAGGTATTAGCATCCTGCGCCGCGCGATGGAAGAACCTTTGCGCCAAATCGTCACCAACGCCGGCGATGAAGCGTCCGTGGTACTGAACGAAGTCAAAAAAGGCAGCGGTAACTTCGGTTACAACGCGGCAACCGGCGAATACGGCGACATGATCGCGATGGGTATTTTGGACCCCGCGAAAGTCACCCGCTCCGCGTTGCAAAACGCCGCATCCGTGGCTGGTCTGATGATTACCACCGAAGTAATGATCGCCGACGCGCCGGCCGACAACAAAGCTCCGGCAATGCCTGACATGGGCGGCATGGGCGGCATGGGCGGCATGATGTAATCGTGCCGTTTAGCTCACGCTAAATCAACCCCGGTCTTCGCAGGAAGCCGGGGTTTTTTATTGCCGGCGGAAAGATCGGCGCGAAGAAAAAAGGTGGCAGTGGTGGTGCAAAACTTCTCGGTGTTGATTGCCGACGACAACGACCTCAATCGCTGGTTGTTGCGCGAACAACTGGAAAATTGGACGGGCAATATCCACGAAGCCAGCGACGGTTTGCAAGCTTGGCACACGTTGCGACAGACCGAATTCCGCATCGTATTCCTGGATGTGAATATGCCGGGACTCGACGGTCTGGCGTTGATCGACAAATTGCGTACTAGCGAAGTGAGCTGGAGCGGTGTTCCGGCCGTAGCGGTGACCGCTCATGCCGGCGAGGACCAACGTCAGGCCGCGATGGCGGCCGGATTTGACGATTATTTGGTAAAACCTATCCGGCTGGAGCACTTGCGGCAAGTCCTGGACCGATGGTTGGAGCCCGAGAGGCCCGGTGAATACGGTGCTTGTCTGTTGCGTAAAACCGGCGACAACCGCCGCCTAACGTTTAATTTGTTGGAACAGTTTTTCGCGGAATTGCCCGGCCAAGTTGCCGACATAGATGACGCGCTGCAGCAGGGGCGCGACGAAGAGGCCTGGAAGATCGTGCATAATTTGCACGGCACGTTTTGCTTTTTCGAGTTCGCCGATTGCCGGGCGCTAGTGGCGGCGTTGGAAACGGCTATCAAACATGATTCACGGTTGGTTCCGGCGAGTTTTCGAGCATTTCAAGTCAGAATGACATGGCTAACGGCGAACAAAGCTGCCGTTATGCAAGGCTTGATTGCCGACTAAACCAAGACAAGACCCTTATTTCAGCTCGTCCAGCAGGGCTTGAGCGGCGGCTTGCTGTTGTTTGGAGCCCTTTTCGAGGACATCGTTGGCGATGGATTTCGCGGTTTCGGTATCGCCCATGTCGATGTAGGCTTTGGCCAGATCGATTTTGGTCTCGAATTCGTCCATATCGGTCAGGTCGGCAACGCCTAAGTCGGGCGTGCCGTCCGCGCTGGTCGGTACGATCGGCGCGTCGAAGTCGAAATTGAAATCGAACTCGTCGTCGCTGGTCGTCAAACCGGGCGATTCGCTGGTGCTGGCAGATTTAGAGTTATCCTCAAAACCGGAAAAATCGAAACTATCCAGTTCTAGGGTTTCAATGGTTGGCGACGTGTCCTTGGGTTTCGGTTTGGCGGGTTCGGAAAAATCCAGTTCGAAGTCGAAATCGAAGCTGTCCGGCACCGTGGAACTTGCCGTCTGTTTCGGATCGGCGGCTTTGTCCGCGGGAATTTCCAGGCCCGAAAGGTCGAACGACTCTAGTTCCAGCTCCGTGCCGGCCGGCGTGGGTTCCGGTGTTCTGTGGGACTGTTTAGGGAGGGGCGCTTGCTCGACATCGAAGTTGAAGTCGAAACTTTCCAACTCGTCGGTATCGGTCGCGAGCTGCTTAGCGCTAGCCGGTTCGTCCTGGGGTAGCTCGGTCGGCGTTTCCGGAGCGGTCAAAGAGAACTCAAAGCTCTCGATTTCAGGTTCCGCGCGAGCCGTTGTCGGCGTGACCGCTTCGGTAACGGCTTTGCTGTCCGCGGCAAAGGCGGCCAGATCGAAGTCTAAAGAATCGGGCGTCGAAACGATGGCGTCGGACTTGCGGGTTGCCGATTGGACCGTGCCGATTTCGAAATCCAGACTTTCCAGGTCATCGTTAGTCGAGGATGATGCGGAGGTCAGATCGTTTAAGTCGAAATCCAGGCCGTCGCTTAAACTGGCGTTGAGATCCAAATCCAATTCGGCGAAGTCGTCGTCCAGCGAAAACTCGGTCTCGGCGCTTTGCGCGGCGACCGGTGCCGGTTTGACGGTTTCGACCGGAGCGGGCGCCGCGACGCCGCTTCCACCGAATAGCGGCAGATCGGGAGCGATTTCCATCGCCATGTCGCTGACCTTGTTCCAAAAGGTCTTGTCGGCGGTTTTGCCGGCCGCGGCGAGCTCTTCGACAAATTGCACGAATCCGCTTCTGTTCTCGCTGGCGTAAAAAATTTCCAGCAGCTTCAGTTTACATTCATCGCGGTGCGGTTGTTCGCTGATCGCGGTGCGCATCAATTCTTCGGCTTGTTGGTAGCGGCCGTAAGCGAGATAGACATCGGCTTCCGAAATCGGGTCGATTTCGTTTTGATCGGTATCGAATGCGTCGAAATCGCTAGGCGTGAAGTCGCTGATAAACGAGCTTTCGCCAACGGTACCGACGTCGTAATCGTCGGTGCTGCTGATGTCCATGACCGGCACCGACAGGCTGCTTTCGGTGTCCGGCATCCGGATTTGGCTGGCCGACGCGAACATGCTTTCGGTGTTGGTACGTTCGTCGATTTTCCGCTTACGCCATAGCAGCCAGCCGAGCAGACCCAGCATGCCGGTGCCCAGGCCGCCGACGCCCCAGTAATATAAATCGGAATCGAAGAAACTCGGCTCCTCGACAGGCGGCGGTACCACAACGGGCGGTGGCGGTCGTTTTCGCGGTTTGGCGGGCTCTGCTTGGGCCGGCGCCGGTTGTGCGACCTCGGCTACCGGCGCCGGCGTGGTCACGGCGGGCGCGGGAGGAGGCTCGGGAGCGGCGACCGGCGGCTGAGTCGGATTCGCGGACGCTTGTTGGCTAGGCGCGGGTTGCGGTTGGGGCGGTGGCGCGACGGAATCCGCTGGCGTCTGGGCCGGTTTGTTGTTTTGCAAGGTGGCGAGTTGTTGGTCCTTTAATGCCAACAACTGTTGCATCATGCCCAGTTGTTGTTCCAGCTTTTCGATTCGGGCCTGCAGTTCCAGCGCCTTGCCGTCGCCGGTTTGATCAGAAGCGCCGCCAATACCGGCTTGCGCGGTTTTTTCAGCGGTCTTGGCTTGGCTGGCGACTACCGCGTGTTCCGGAATTTTCGATTCGGCAGGTGCCACCAGTTCCAGCGGTTTGGCAATCGAGGCTTCGGCCGGTTTGCGGGCGCTGGATTTCGCGGTTTCGGCGCGCGGCGGTTTCGCTTGGGCTTGCGCCATGCCGTCGGCCGCCGGAATTTTCAGAACCGCGCCTTCCTTCAGCGAATTGATATTGCCGTTGAAAGCGCCGGGGTTCGCTTTGTACAAAGCATTGAGCATCTGTTGCGCCGATACGCCGCGTTCTTCACTGAGTTGCGTCGCGATGCTCCACAAGGTGTCGGAACGTTGCACCGGGCCGAACTCGCCGTCGGTCGAGATGGGTTGAGTAGGTTCGGGGGGGGCGGCATTGCGGATCGCCTTTCGCGGCGCGCTACGTATTGGTCGTTGCACGGGTTCCAGCGGTTCGGCGCTGAAGGGCGTCGCATCGACTGCCGGAAGGACCGCTTGATTATAGCTGGTGGGCGGATCGATCAGCAGTGTGAACTCTCGCGTCATACTGCCTTGCGGCCAAGTGACTTCAAGCAGGAAATCCAGAAAAGGTTCGGTGACGACTTCTCGGGTTGTGACTTTGACCAGGATGCCGCCGTCGGCCTGTACCACCGGTTCTAAACGAAGCTTGGACAGGAAGTAATTCCAAGGTACGCCGGCCTGATCGAACTTTTCCGGCGGCGCCAATCTGACCGAGACGTCGCTAGGGTTCTCGCCGTCGGCGACGCTTAGGCGGATTTGCGCATTCAGGTTTTGGTTCAGCGAAGAGTGCAATTGTATGTCGCCAATGCCCAGCGATTGACCGCTGACGGGGGCCAGCAGGGAAACAACCGCTAAAGTCTTAGTAAAATGGCGCACATTGCTTTCCTTCACTGGTATATACCTCGGTACTGGCGGAATCGCAGGTTGGACATGGGCTAAGGTTAGCCTAGATGTAACTTTTTACCAGAACCTCGGCGATCTGCACACTGTTAAGCGCGGCACCTTTCCGGACATTGTCGCCGACCACCCACAGGTCGATTCCCGTCGGGTGGGAAATGTCCTCGCGGATGCGCCCGACGAACACATCGTCGTTGCCGGCCGACTCGGTCACCGCGGTCGGGTAGCCGCCGTTCGCCCGTTCGTCCAACAGGGTCACGCCAGGAGCCTTGCTCAGCAGTTCGCGTACTTGCTCGGCGCTGATCTTTTGCTTGGTCTCGATGTGCACGGCTTCGGAATGGCCGAAGAACACCGGTACCCGAACCGCCGTCGGGTTGACCAGAATACTGTCGTCCCCCATGATTTTGCGGGTTTCCCAGACCATTTTCATTTCTTCCTTGGTGTAGCCGTTGTCCATGAACACGTCGATTTGCGGCAACACGTTGAAGGCAATTTGCTTGGGGTAAACCTTGGGTTCGATCGGCTTGGCGTTGAGCAGGTTAGCGGTTTGAGTTGCCAGCTCCTCGATCGCTTCCTTGCCGGTACCGGACACGGCCTGGTAGGTAGCTACGTTGATGCGGCTGATGCCGACCGCGTCGTGGATTGGTTTCAAGGCCACCAGCATTTGTATCGTCGAACAGTTCGGATTGGCAATGATGCCGCGATTTTTGTAATCGGCGACTTTCTCCGGATTGACCTCGGGCACGACCAACGGAATATCGTCGTCGTAGCGAAATTGCGAAGTGTTGTCGATGACCACGCAGCCCGCGGCGGCCGCCTTCGGCGCGTACTCGGCGGACACCGAGGCACCCGGCGAGAACAGGCCGATTTGGACTTTGGAAAAATCGAAAGTCGCCAGATCTTCGACGACTAGCGAGCCGCCCTTGAACGGAATGCGCTTGCCGGCGGAGCGTTCGCTGGCCAGCGCATAGACTTTTCCGACCGGAAAATTGCGCTGTTCCAGGATTTCTATCATCGTCTCGCCGACCGCGCCGGTGGCGCCGACGACGGCAACATCATAGGTTTTTGCCATGGTCTTAAGCTCCTTTCAACGCGCCGAGGACGGCGTCGCCCATGCCGGAGGTACTGACCTTGGTCATGCCTTCCGAGTAGATGTCGGCGGTGCGGACGCCGCTGTCCAACGCACTATTGACCGCTTGCTCGATGCGCTCCGCGGCATCGTTGCGATTGAAGGTGTAGCGCAGCATCATCGCCACCGACAATATCGTCGCCAGCGGATTGGCGATGCCCTGGCCCGCGATGTCGGGCGCCGAGCCATGGATCGGTTCGTACATGCCCTTGGCATTGGCGTCCAACGAGGCCGACGGCAGCATGCCGATCGAGCCGGTCAGCATCGCGGCGATATCGGACAGAATGTCGCCGAACATATTGGTGGTGACCAACACGTCGAACTGCTTGGGCGCGCGCACCAATTGCATGGCCGCGTTATCGACGTACATGTGGCTCAGCGCCACGTCCGGATAGTCCTTACCGACTTCCGTCATCACGCCGCGCCACAGTTCGGTGACTTCCAACACGTTGGCCTTATCCACCGAACACAACTTCTTGTTACGTTTTTGGGCGATCTTGAAGGCCGAATGGGCAATACGGCGGATTTCCGATTCGCTGTAGATTTTGGTATTGATGCCGACTTTCTCGCCGTTTTCGGCGACATGCACCCCGCGCGGCTGGCCGAAATAGATGCCGCCGGTCAATTCGCGGACGATCATGATGTCCAGGCCGGACACCACTTCCGGCTTCAGCGTCGAGGCATCGACCAGTTGCGGATAGAGAATCGCCGGCCGCAAATTCGAGAACAGATTCAGTTCCGAACGAATGCCGAGCAGGCCGCGCTCCGGGCGCACCGCGTGAGCCAACGGCTCCCATTTCGGGCCGCCGACCGCGCCGAGCAGCACCGCATCGGCATTTTTGCACAGGTTCAGGGTTTGCTGGGGCAGCGGCGTGCCGAAGGCGTCGTAGGCGGCGCCACCGACTAGCGCATTTTCAAAACTCAAGCCCAAACCCATGTCGGCGTTCAGAAAGCTCAGCACTTTCACCGCTTCGGCAACAATTTCCGGGCCTATGCCGTCGCCGGGCAATACTGCGATTTTTTTAGTCATCTATCTACCTATCTAAACTGAAGCGTTCTGAAACAGCCACGGAGCGCGTTTGGCGCGTTCGACCTCGTAGGCTTTGATTTTGTCGGCATGCTGCAAGGTCAAACCAATATCGTCCAAGCCGTTCAACAAGCGGAAACGGCGGTTTTCATCCACGCTGAACGCGACCGTCGCGCCGCCGGGTGTGGTGATGGTTTGCTCGTGCAAATCGATGGTCAATCGGTAGCCGTCCGCGACTTCCTTGAACAAACGGTCAACCGTTTCCGCCGGCAATACGATGGGCAGGACGCCGTTCTTGAAGCAATTATTGAAGAAAATATCGGCAAAGCTGGGTGCGATGATGGCCCGGAAACCGTAATCTTCCAAGGCCCATGGCGCGTGTTCGCGCGATGAGCCGCAGCCGAAGTTCTCGCGGGTCAGCAGGATTTGCGCGCCTTGATATTGCGGCTGGTTCAGTACGAAATCCGGATTCAGCGGCCGCTGGCTGCAATCCATCTCCGGTTCGCCGCGATCCAGATAGCGCCATTCGTCGAACAAGTAGGGGCCGAAGCCGGCGCGGCGGATCGATTTCAAAAATTGCTTGGGAATGATTGCGTCGGTATCGACGTTGGCCCTGTCCAGCGGCGCGACCAATGCTGTTAAGGTGGTAAAGGCCTGCATGATTAGCGTTCCTCCGCGATATTGACGAAATGGCCGGCGATCGCGGCAGCGGCAGCCATCGCCGGGCTGACCAAGTGGGTGCGGCCGCCGTAGCCTTGGCGGCCTTCGAAGTTGCGGTTCGAAGTCGAGGCGCAATGTTCGCCGGCTTCCAGGCGGTCGGCGTTCATCGCCAGACACATCGAGCAGCCGGGCTCTCGCCATTCGAAGCCGGCGGCGGTAAAGAGCTTGTCCAAGCCTTCGGCTTCGGCTTGCTGTTTGACCAGGCCGGAGCCGGGCACGATCAGTACTTGCTTGACCGAATCGGCCTTGCGGCGGCCGTTAATGACCGCGGCGGCGGCGCGCAGGTCTTCGATGCGCGAGTTGGTGCAGGAACCGATGAAGACCCGATCGACCGGGATGTCGGTAATTTTTTGATTGGCCCGCAAGCCCATGTATTGCAAGGCGCGCAACATGCCTTCGCGTTTGACCGGATCGCTCTCGGCGGCTGGGTCGGGTACGGCGGCATCGACCGCCACCACCATTTCCGGCGAGGTGCCCCAGGTGACTTGGGGTTTGATGTCGGCGGCGTTCAATTCGACGATTTTGTCGAATTTGGCGTCGGCGTCGGAATGCAGGTTTTGCCAGTAGCGCACCGCCATGTGCCAGTCATCGCCTTGGGGCGAGTAAGGGCGACCGTGGTAATAGTCGATAGTCACATCGTCGACCGCCACCAGTCCGGCGCGGGCGCCGGCCTCGATCGCCATGTTGCAGACCGTCATGCGGCCTTCCATGCTCAGCGCGCGGATCGCATCGCCGCCGAATTCTATCGTGTAACCGGTGCCGCCGGCGGTGCCGATCCGACCGATAATGGCCAGCACGATGTCCTTGGCGGTGACGCCCTGACCGGCTTGGCCGTCCACTTTAATCAGCATGTTCTTGGCTTTCTTTTGCACCAGGCATTGGGTCGCCAGCGCGTGTTCGACCTCGGATGTGCCGATGCCGAAAGCCAGCGCCGCCGAGGCGCCGTGGGTCGAGGTGTGCGAGTCGCCGCAAACCACGGTCATGCCGGGAAGGGTCGCGCCTTGCTCGGGGCCGATGACATGGACGATGCCTTGACGCAAGTCGTTCATGTCGAATTCAGTGATGCCGAATTCGGCGCAGTTTCGGTCCAGGGTTTCGACTTGCAAGCGCGATACCGGATCGGCGATGCCTTGGTGGCGGTCGCTGGTCGGCACGTTATGGTCGGCGACCGCCAGGTTGCGGGCAATGCGCCAAGGCTTGCGGCCGGACAGGCGCAAACCGTCGAAGGCTTGCGGCGAAGTCACTTCGTGCAGCAATTGCCGGTCTATATAAATCAGGCACGAGCCATCGTCTTCGGTGTGAACGACGTGATCGTCCCAGAGTTTGTCGTATAAGGTTTTACCTGCCATCGCGGGTTCTCTTTTATCTGTAGGGTACGCAATGCGTACCGAATTCAAGCTGGAAGGTACGCGGTGCGTACCCTACGCCAATGCAGCGAACAATTTGTCGGTGATGTCTTGCACCGAACCGACGCCGGCAATCGACGCGAATTTGGCGGATTGTCCCGGCGCAGAATAAAAGCCGACCAGCGGCTTGGTTTGTTCGTGGTAGACGCTTAGGCGCTTGCGCACCGTGTCTTCCCGGTCGTCGTCGCGTTGTATCAGCGCTTCGCCGGTGACGTCGTCGATGCCTTCGGCTTTCGGCGGATTGAACACGACGTGGTAACTGCGGCCCGAGGCCGGATGCACCCGGCGGCCGCTCATGCGTTTGATGATTTCCTCGTCGTCGACGGCGATTTCGACCACGTAATCCAGCTCAACACCCATGTTCGCCAGCCCTTCGGCTTGAGCGATAGTGCGTGGGAAGCCGTCCAGCAGAAAGCCGTTGGCGCAGTCAGCTTGGGCGATGCGCTCCTTGATTAGTCCCAAAATGATGTCGTCGGAGACCAGGCCGCCGGCGTCCATCACTTTCTTGGCTTCCAGGCCTAGCGGCGTACCTTCGCGGACCGCGGCGCGCAACATGTCACCGGTCGAGATTTGCGGAATCGCATATTTCTCGGTGATGAACTGGGCCTGGGTGCCTTTACCTGAACCTGGACTACCTAACAGGATGATACGCATAGCTATGACTCCGGAGCATGAATCAGGCGGGTCTTGCCTGGGAAAAGATGGAAAGGATTGACGGTTTCGGCGTGGCGCGAGTCCGCCGTTAAAAAACCCGGCATTTTATCGCAATTGACTGAGCTTGCCGTTAAAAACTTGTCAAGGATTTTCTGCTTGGAAATCGGCATGGTTGGCCAGTCGCGCGAACTCGGCCAGCGAGATCGACTCGGCGCGTAAATTGGCGTCGATGCCCAGTCGCTCGAACAGTTCGGGGCCGACTAAGCCCTTCAACGAGTTGCGAATGGTTTTGCGACGTTGGGTAAAGGCCTGGCCGACCAGTTGCGAGAAATTGCGGAAGTTCGCGACGTCGACCGGAGCTTGTGCGTGCGGCGCCAGTCGGACGATGGCCGACATCACTTTGGGTGCCGGATCGAAACTTTCCGGCGTGACGTCGAATAACGCTTCGGTTTCGCAGAAATACTGCATCATCACGCTGAGGCGGCCGTATTGTTTTCCGCCCGGCTCGGCGCAGATCCGCTCGACGACTTCCTTCTGCAGCATGAAATGCATGTCTTCGATACAACGGGTGTTTTCCACTAAATGGAACATCAGCGGCGTCGAGATGTTGTAGGGCAGATTGCCGATGACGCGCAACTTCTCGCCGGGTTGGGCGAGCGCGGCGAAGTCGAAACTCAGGGCGTCGGCGCTGTGTATCGTCAGTTCGGCGCGGCCGGCGTATTGTTTTTGCAGGCGGGCGACCAGATCGCGGTCCAGTTCGACGACGTCGAGCCGGATGCCGCTGTCCAGCAAGGGTTTGGTCAGCGCGCCCAAGCCGGGACCGATCTCGACCCAGTGCTCGCCGGCTGCCGGGTGGGCGTGCGCCAAGATATTGTTGATGATCGCGGAATCGTGCAAGAAGTTTTGGCCGAAGCGTTTACGGGGCTGGTGAGTCATGGGCGATGCGGAGTCGAGGGTGGCGGAGTGTGTCGGCCTCGCGGCCGCAAAGCCGGAGATTGTAGGGCATTTGCTTGGTCCGCGGGCAATGTAGAGAGTGGGCGGAAGGCCGTCGCGGGGCATTTGTAAGGTTTGCGACAAATTTCTCGCCGCCGGCCGGCTTGTCATGTCGGTGTTGCGCCAAGCGGCCGGGGAAGTCCGCAAAATCCCTGGATTTACGCACTTGGCAAGTGTTTTGCTTTAAGCCTAGCAAGGGTGAGGTTAAGCCCAAATCACCGAATTGTTGCTGATTTGTATCGAGGTTCCAGCATGACATTTCCCGCTCGTTCCATCGTAATCGACGATACCACGCTCCGCGACGGCGAACAGTCGGCCGGTGTCGTGTTCTCGCTGGACGAAAAGCTGAATATCGCCAAACAACTGGCCGAACTAGGCGTGCCCGAGTTGGAAATCGGCATCCCGGCGATGGGCGAGCAAGAGCGGGAAGAGATCAAAGCCATTGCCGCGTTGGGCTTGTCCAGTCATTTGCTGGTGTGGTCGCGGATGCGTCAGGAAGATTTACAACACTGTTTGGGCTTGGGTGTCGATACCGTCGATTTGTCGGTTTCGGCTTCGGACCAGCACATTCAGCACAAACTGAAACAAAGCCGCGCCTGGGTGTTGGCAACGATAGATCGTTGCGTAAAGGCGGCGCTGGATGCCGGCATGCGAGTTTGCGTCGGTGCCGAGGATGCTTCCCGCGCCGATAGCGATTTCCTGGCGCAAATGGCCGAAACGGCGCAAGCCGCCGGCGCTTGCCGAATCCGTTTCGCCGATACCGTCGGCGTGATGGAGCCGTTCGGCGTTCACGATGCGATTCGCAAGCTGCGGGCCGTTACCGACATGGACATCGAAATGCATGCCCACGACGATCTGGGTTTGGCGACCGCCAACACCTTGGCCGCCGCGCTAGCCGGAGCGACTCACGTAAACACCACCGTCAACGGTTTGGGCGAACGCGCCGGCAATGCCGCGCTGGAGGAAGTCGTGGTCGGCTTGAAGCAACTGTATGGTATCGAGTCCGGCGTCGATTTACGCAATTTTCCGGCCTTGTCTCATCGAGTGGCGACCGCGTCGGGCGACACGATAGGCAGCCGCAAAAGCCTGATCGGTCGCGACGTGTTCAGTCACGAAGCCGGCATCCATGTCGATGGTTTGTTGAAAGATCCCGCGAACTATCAAGGTGTCGATCCGGCGCTGGTCGGCCGCAGTCATCAATTGGTGCTGGGCAAGCATTCCGGCAGCCAAGGCGTCGTCCACGCCTACCGGCAACTCGGTATCCAGATTAACCGCTGGCAGGCCGGCCGTCTGCTACCGATGATCCGGCAATTCGTCAGCGTCAACAAACGCGCGCCGCAATCGGCCGATCTGAATCTGTTTTTACATAGCCTATAAGCGAGGTGTCCGATGAGTAGCAAGCGTCAAAAATCAGCCGTGCCGGTCAACGGTAAAGTGGAAGCGCCGGTTAGCAATTTGCCTCGGGACGAAGCGCCGGACGATCGTTATCCGGGGACCTTTTTCCGGGTGCCGGGCGTGCCAATGCCGGGTAAAACGACTTGGAGCTTAGCAAAATGATGTTCTTCTCGCCCTCCCGCATCGCTGCCACACCCGGCTTATGGCGGGATTGGCGGGAAGACGTGGCCTGCGTATTCGCTCGCGATCCCGCCGCCCGCGGTTGGTTGGAAGTCTTGTTGGCCTATCCCGGCGTGCACGCGGTATTGCTATACCGGGTCACTCACCGTTTATGGTTGGCCGACTGGAAGTTGACGGCCCGATTGTTGGCTGCGTTCGCCCGCTGGCTGACCAACGTCGATATCCATCCGGGCGCCACGATAGGTAAGCGCTTTTTCATCGACCACGGCGCTTGTGTCGTGATTGGCGAGACCGCCGAAATCGGTAACGACGTGACGATGTACCACGGCGTGACCTTGGGCGGCACCACTTGGAACAAGGAAAAACGCCACCCGACGCTCGGCGACAACGTGTTGATCGGTGCCGGCGCCAAAATACTCGGCGCGATCACGCTCGGTAACAATGTCCGGGTGGGCGCCAACTCGGTGGTCATCAAGGACGTACCGGCCTGCTGTACCGTGATTGGGATTCCCGGCCGGATCATTCAGCAAAAAGGCGTGAAGATTCAAGATCCGCGCGGTATCGATTTGGATCACCACCTGGTCCCCGATCCGGTCGGTAAAGCCATCAACTGTCTGGTTGAGCGTTTGGACGAGCTGGAAAACAATCAGAAACGTTTCGTGGTGGCCGAGGAAACCTGCGGCAGCTGCGAGGCGGAAGGGGTTTGCCACGGCGAAGAATCGCCGGTCAAACTGCGAACCGCGGCGGGTGGCAAATAATGGATTTGTTACAGTTCGACGCTCAGGATTTGTATTACGAGCAGGATGACTCTCAGGAAGTGCAGGATTTGATCAAATATGCGTCCGAGCGCTATGCCAACGGCGATGCGGAGTTGCCGCTATTGCAAGCCTTCCTGAGGGCGCCCGAGTCATTGAACGTTTTGGTTTCGTTGAATCGTTTCTACTACTACCAGCACCGCTTGGCGGAAGCCTTGATCATTTCGGAGCGGGCGCTGGCCTTGATTCGGCCCGGCATCGATTTCCCGGAAGATTGGCGAGCACTGGAACGTAGCCATGTTACCGAAGCGCCTAAGGAATTATTGACCCGCGTTCGCTTCTACCTGTTTACGTTGAAGTCGATCGGATTTTTGAACATGCGTTTGGAAAATCTCGAGTTGAGCCGGGCCATATTCGAAAAACTGGTGGCCTTGGACGATAAGGACCGGATCGGCGCGCAAGGCTTATTGGAATTGGTGGTGCGGCGCCAGGAAGCGGCCGAAGGTATTTTTCGGTTGCCGGACGTGTTCGGGTAAGCATAGCCCCCGCGACGGAAGTAAATAACCCTGGGCGATATTGTTTCGCTCACTCAACCTGAAGGTGAATGCCGTGATTAAACGAAAATCCGATCCGTTTTTAGCGCAGACCTCGACGATGTTATTGATTTTATTGGTCGTATACCTGACTGGCGCCAATGCGGCGCTGCCTGGTGTCGATTTCCCGTTATCGATGAGGTAATTCTGATGAGTTTTGAAGAAGAAATGGAAGAGATGGAAGCCGCCGAGGACTTCCTGGTGTATTTCGGGCTGGAATACGACGCGACCGTGGTTCACGTTAATCGGCTGCACATTTTGCAACGTTTCCACGATTATCTGAGCCAAGCCAAGAGCAGCATGCCGGAAGACGAAGACGCGATGCGGGAAGTGTATAAAAAACTATTGCAACGCGCTTACGGCGATTTCGTCGGCTCCGACGCGCAAACCGAGAAGGTTTTCAAAGTCTTCAAGATGATGGAACCGCAAACCGTATTCGTATCACTGGGCGATATAAAAACATGATAGAAGAACGCTTCGACGAAGAACGCTTCGAATTCGGCGAAGCCGTTCGGGTCACCCGTAACGTGCGCAACGATGGCACCTATCCCGGCATGGAAATCGGCGACTTGCTGATACGGCGGGGTAGTGTCGGCAACGTCATCGAAGTCGGCACTTTTTTGCAGGACCAGGTGATTTACACCGTGCACTTCCTGAACCACGGCCGCATGGTCGGTTGTCGGGCCGAAGAGTTGATCTCGGCCGACGCGGTTTGGAAGCCCAGTCGCTTTGAGTTTCGCGACAAGGTCAAATGCACGATAGACCTGGGCGTGCAAGGCAACGTCATCGCCGCCAAGGGTAGCGACGGCGAGATATTGAAGGTGCTGCGCGAAACCGAACCCTTGCAATACCACGTGCGCTTTCCCGGCCGAACCCTGCAAGTGCCGGAGAGCGTGTTGGAACCGGCCGATCCGAGCAAGTTCCGAGAACCGGAGGAGTAACGATGAACCAGACGGCGGACGTCAAAATAGAGCCCTATACTTTGCTGCGAGCGGCGTTGAACCTGTTCAAGAAAGCGCCGGCCGAACTTGAGCAGCCACAGTTGAAGCAAGTCGAGATACAGGCCCGCAACGAATTCGAAATCGAGAACCGGGTGTTGAGCTCCGACGAGGCCACCGGGGTGGTGATTTCCGACATCGAACTGGAAAGGGCTTATCAGGACGTGCGTGGTCGTTTCGAGGACGAAGACGGTTTTATCGCGGCCTTGGAGGCCAATCATCTGGACGAACAGGCGTTGCGGAGCGCCTTACACCGGCAATGTCGGGTCAATACGGTACTTGAGCGCGTCGCGGCGCGGGCGCCGAAGGTTAACGAGGTCGAGATCGGCATTTTCTACCACTCGCATCCCGAGAAATTTCACAAACCCGAGCAACGCAAGGCTCGGCATATCGTGATCAGCATCAATCCGGATTTTCCGGAAAACACTCGGGAGAAAGCCCTGGAGCGGATGACCGAGGTACTCGAAACGCTGCATCGCAAGCCGCATAAATTCGCCGATCTGGCCTTGAAGCATTCGGAGTGTCCGACCGCGATGCAAGGCGGAGAGCTGGGTACCGTGGCGGCCGGTGTGTTATATCCGGAACTCGACGCGGTCTTGTTCGCGCTTAAGGAAGGCGGCTTTAGCGATGTTGTCGAGACCGAAATGGGCTTTCACGTGATTCAATGCCTAAAAATCATCCCGGCGGAAACGCTGTCGTTGAAGAAAGCAACCCCAAAGATTCAGCAAATCATGCAGGATCGTTATCGCAGAAACTGCCAGCGCACTTGGTTGGCCAGTCTGCCCGCAATCAAGAGGAGTGTTTAACATGGTAAAAGAACCCAAGCATTGTTCGTTTTGCGGCATAGAAGCGTCAGCCTCGGTGCCTATGATCGCGGGCACCGAAGGTTACATCTGCGAAGCCTGTGTTACGTTGGCTAGCCAGGTGGTTTCCAGCTGGGGCAAGAAGAAGGAACTGGCCGACATGCAAGGCCCGTTGCCCAAGCCCAAGGAAATGAAAAAAATGCTCGATCAATACGTGATCGGGCAAGACTTGGCCAAGGAAATTCTGTCGGTCGCCGTTTACAACCACTACAAGCGCCTCAAGCACGAGACCAGCAAAACCGGCGGTTTGGGCGATGCCGACCCGAAAGTCGAAATCGGCAAATCCAACATCTTGATGATAGGCCCCTCAGGCACCGGTAAAACGCTGTTGGCCAGTACCTTGGCGAAAATTGTCGGCGTGCCTTTCGCGGTGGCCGACGCGACGACGCTGACTCAGGCCGGTTATGTTGGCGACGACGTCGAAAACATCCTGGTACGTTTGCTGGACGTGGCCGACGGCCAGATCAGCAAGGCCGAATGGGGTATCGTCTACATCGACGAAGTAGACAAGATCGCGCGCAGTCCCGAGCAAGCCTTCGGTACCCGAGACGTGTCCGGCGAAGGCGTGCAGCAAGCGCTGCTACGTTTGGTGGAAGGCTCGCAAGTCAAGGTGCCGACCAAGGGTCGCCGTAAGGACCACAGCGGCAGCGATTCGGTGATGGTCGATACCAGCAATATTCTGTTCATCGCCGGCGGTGCGTTTCCCGGCTTGGAAAAGCACGTCGAAAAACGCTTGCAACCGCCGAAAACCGCGATCGGCTTCCACGCCGAAGTCAGCAATCCCGACGACAAGCCGACCCTGGAAGCGATGTTGAACGCCACCCAGCCGGACGATTTGAAACGTTTCGGTTTGATTCCGGAATTCATCGGTCGCTTCCCGGTTTTGGCGCCGCTGGAACCGCTGGACGTCGACGCGTTGATTCAGGTGTTGACCGAACCGAAAAACGCGCTGGTCAAGCAATATCAGCAATTGTTCGCCTTCGACGACGTCGAGTTGGAGCTGACCCAGGACGCCTTGGTGGAAATCGCCGAGAAAGCCATCGCCCGCAATACTGGGGCGCGCGGTTTACGCGGCATCATGGAACACGTCTTGCGTAAAACCATGTTCGAGTTGCCATCCAAGGATAACGTGACTCGCTGTATCGTCAATGCCGAAGTCATCCGCGGCGAAGCGGAAATTCAGGTGGTCGAGCGCGACAATCCGGACGAACCCGATCTGCAACGCTCGTCGGCGGGCTAACCGCCAAGGACGCCGACCACTTGGCCGGCGTCCTCATTCCCAATTCAATCAGGCTTAATTTATGAGCACTCAAACCACCAAAGAAAAGATCTTGCAACAATTGGCCGAAAATCCGGTGATTATTTATATGAAAGGCGTGCCCAGCGCGCCCGAATGCGGTTTTTCGGCGAAAGCGGTCGGTATCTTGAATGAAACCAAGGTGCCGTTTACCTACGTTAACGTGATGAAAGCGCCGTTCATTCGCGAGCGTTTGCCTTCGGTCTCGAAATGGCCGACCTTTCCGCAGTTATTCATCAACGGCGAACTGATTGGTGGGGCCGACATCGTGGAATCGATGTACAACGACGGCAGCTTGCTACCGTTGCTGCAAGCGGCGGTGTCACCGGCCGATCCGGTTGCCGCCAGCCAAACCATTACCCATTCCGAAGTCGAAGCCCTGATTCTGAGCGCCTATCCTGGCGCCAAAATCGAAATCGAGGGCCAGGGCTGCGACTTGGGTATCGTCGTCGTCAGCGAACTGTTTGTCGGACAGACCATGATTAAGCAACACCAAGGCGTCATGGAAACCCTGAGCGAACCGCTGGCTTCCGGCCGTCTGCACGCGGTGACGCTGAAGACGTTTACGCCGGAACAACAAGCCGCGCAGCAACCGGCCGCCAATCCGGGCTTGCTGCAAATTCAACTCTAATTTCGTCAACAAGGAGTAAACCATATGGCAAAAGTAGGCATTTTCTTTGGAACCGATACCGGCAACACCCGCAAGTTTGCCAAGCAAATCTCCAGCAAGCTGGGCGATGTCGCGGACAAACCGGTCAACATTAACAAAGCCTCGGTCGACGACCTGCTGGCTTACGATGTATTGATCCTGGGCTCGCCAACCTATGGCGAAGGCGAATTGCCGGGTATGAGCGCGGGTCACGACAACGAAAGTTGGGAAGAATTTTTACCGACCGTCACCGGCGCGGATTTCAGCGGCAAAACCGTTGCGCTGTACGGCTTGGGCGACCAGGAAGGCTATCCCGGCCACTTCGTCGATGCACTGGGCTTTTTGTACGATGCGTTCGCCGACGCCGGCGCCAACATCGTAGGCTTTACCAGTACCGAAGGTTACGAGTTTAAAAAATCCAAAGCCTTGATGGGCGACCAGTTCGTCGGTTTGGCGCTGGACGAAGACAATCAAAAAGAGTTGAGCGAAGGTCGTCTGACCGCTTGGCTGGATTCGATTTCTTCTGCCTGGGCATAACGGCCCATGATCGAAGAACAGGCTGTGGTGACCCGAGTCGGCCTTGACGGACGGCCTTGGATCAAAAGCCTGCAAACCAGTGCCTGCGGCGCTTGTCTGCAAAAGCAGTCGTGCGGGACCGCAACGCTGGCAAAAGTATTACCCAAGCGTGAATTCGCCGTCGATTCCGAACTGGCCCTGCAAGCCGGAGATCGGGTCGTCGTCGCGATCGATGACAGTCATTTGGTGTTGACTTCGCTGTTACTGTATTTGCTACCGCTATTGCTGATGTTCGGGGGGCTAGGACTGGCGCAATGGCTAATACCGGCCGCGCTGATCGATGTTTGGTTACCGGAAATTGCCCTGTCCACGCTCTTGCTTGGTTTCTGGCTGATACACCGCGCGCAAAATCTGTTGTTGCTGCAACTCTGTTTTCGACCTCAAATTATCCGCAAATTGGCCGGCGAAGCCTGATCGTTGGCTTTCCTCTCGAATTCCTATCCTCGCTCCGAAAATCTTGGCATTTTGCCTTTTCGGGTAAACGGCATGCCAACGGCCGGGCGCTCGAACATTATTCTGCGCGTCATCCTACTCCTTGAACCCGTTGGATTTAGATCAATTCAAGTTGGAATGATCGATAGTCGCCGGATTTATAAGGCGTTCTATCGTGCAAAGCCAAGTTGGCGAAGGCGTACCGCTCAAGATCGGTGAAAAGCGCTTTGCAAGCGCCTCGCGTTCATGTGCCGACTGTTGAAAATTGTCGCGGGCGCGACAAATCCATGGGCAAATTGTTGTGTTGTTGGACACCGCACTCGAATTCGACGCCGGATTTCTGGACGAAATCGGTTAAAACCCTGTATATAAGCGGGTTTTATCGTCTTGATTTTGATGGCACCTAAATTGCTTAACAGAGGCTTGAAAATCCCGGATTTTCAGCGTTGCGGCGGACGAGGGACGCGGTTCGTCGTCGGTGTAAGCTCAGTTGTAGAGGTGATGAAATGATCGAAGTGTTGATGGTATCCCTGGTAATGCTGGTGGTGGCGGTTTGCGCGTTTGCGCCGCTGGGCTGCACGATATTCGCGCAATCCAAAACGGCGGTAGCGGCGAAAGCCAAGGTCAGCGAGTCCGTGACGGAGTTTTCCGGTATTTTGGTACCGGAAGATTCGGTTTTAAAACGCCATTTTCTGGCACAGTTGCAAGCCGAAATTGAAGCGACGCTGTTTCCGCGTCCAACCGATTCGATGCTGCAACGCCACTATGACGCTTTGGTCGCGTCGGAGTTGGAAAGCCGTTTGGCCGGTGGCCGTTAAACGCCACGGTTAGGCGGAGAAAAGGGTCGCCGGCTTTGCCGCGCGGCCCTTTTTTTGTGTGGATGGCTCGCTTTACCGGGGTGTTACCTAATGCTTTCTAAAGGTCTTTTAAGCATACGGTATGACGGAAAGCGGTTTTTAGTAGAGCTAACATCGTTTCGGTGAATTGTCGTTGCTCGGGGTCATGACCGTGAGTTACGGAAAACACTCTTCAATGGATCAACCCGTGTCGCATATCCAACTACGCAGGGCCGGCTAGCGCGAGTCTCGTGGCTAGGATGCGTCCATCTTGTAACCGAAGCCGCGCACGGTCTTCAACAGTTTGGGCTCGTAGTCGTCGTCGATTTTTCGGCGCAATTGTCGGATATAGACGTCCACGACATTGGTCAGCGGGTCGGCGCTGTATCCCCACACTTGTTCGAGAATACGGGTACGGCTTAGTACCTTGCCGGGCATGCGCATAAAGCATTCCAGCAATGCGAATTCCTTGGGCGTCAGCTCGATGGGGCTATCGCCGCGGCGGACTTCGTGGGTCTCGCCGTTTAGCGACAGGTCTGCAATGCGCAATTCCTTGGCGTCCACTTTCAATTCGCCGCCGCGTCGCCGCATCAAGGCCTCGATGCGGGCTAATAATTCTTCAAAAGCGAAGGGCTTGGTCATGTAATCGTCGGCGCCAGCGCGCAGGCCGGTGACTTTATCCTGTACGGTATCCTTGGCGGTTAGCATCAAAATCGGCGTTTCGACGCCGTTTTCGCGCAGCCGTTCGCAAACTTCGCGGCCGTTCATGTCGGGTAGGCCCAGGTCGAGAATAATGACTTGAAAGCCGCCTTCGGCGGCCAGCAATATCGCTTCCTGGCCGCCGCCGGCCCGCTCCACCGCATAGCCTTCCGCTTTCAAGCCGCGCTGCACGAAGTCGACGATGCGCTTGTCGTCTTCGACCAGTAGGATTCGCATATAGCCGTTTTCGGGGGAGGGGGTATATTGGTTTTTTTCGTTCATGGCTAGCCAGTTGGGGATTGCTTGGACAAGGGAAGAGCGATCGTAAACGTCGAACCGGCGCTCTCGGTACTGCTGACCGAGATCCGCCC